>CBDUSE010000225.1:0-4445 GCA_965369835.1 uncultured bacterium | reverse complement strand
GGCGTTTGCGAGTAGCCTCGGGCGCAAGCCCGTGGGACGAGACGCAACACAACACGCCAGAGCCCCCTCGGGCGATTGATGTCCCCCGCCTCGACGAGCGTGTCTCAATCGCCCCGTGCGGGGCTCCGGGTGACGTGGGGTGCTTGCTCCCACGGGCTTGCGCCCGAGGCTACTCCCAGTCGCTCCTATTGATGTTTGCAGAAGCAATACGACAGCTTATTACAGGAGAAAAGACCTGCATTATTTGTGCAAAGACCAATAACGAAGCTCGGGCGGCGTCTTCGAGGAGTTCAGCCAACGTTCTGCGAACGGGTGTATCCTCCTCTGGTTCCGGTTTGTCACGGACCGTGAGAACACACCCAGCCGTATACCGCTCCGCCAGATTACGCACTCCTTGGTACTCCACCGGTGCGGGTGGGTGGCTTTACATCCTCTGTCCGTTGCCTTACGATAGTGTGGCTGACACGGTACACGTTTCATCGGTTGAGCCATGACGGCACGCGGGACAATTCTTGACGAGATCGTCGCGCACAAGCGCGAGGAGCTTGTGGAGGCGCGCCGTGCTGTGCCCGAGGGGCGTCTGCGCGAGATGATTGACAAGCGCGCGGTCTACTTCGACTTCGAGGAGGCAGTAGGCAAACCCAATTCCCTGGGCATCAACCTAATCGCCGAAGTCAAGAAGGCGTCGCCGTCCAAGGGGGTCTTACGCAAGGACTTCGATCCCGTCGAGATCGCCCGAGCGTACGAGGCGGCAGGCGCCGACGCGATCAGCGTGCTTACCGACGAGAAGTACTTTTTGGGGAGCCTGGAGCACCTGGCGGCGATTCGCCGCAGCGGAGTGGGTGTGCCGCTGCTCAGGAAAGATTTTACGACGAGCACGTACCATGTGCTCGAGGCGGGGGCGTATGGCGCGGACGCGGTGTTGCTGATCGCGGCGGTGCTCACGCGCGAGGAGCTCGTGGCGTTTACGAGTGCGGCGAAAGTGCTTCGGCTTGCGCCGGTGGTCGAGGTGTTCAACGAGGCGGAGCTGGCGATCGCGCTCGAGACTTCGTGTCGGATCGTTCAGATCAACAACCGCGATCTGCGGACCTTCGACGTGGACTTCGGTGTGACGCGTCGGCTGGCGCCGAGGATCCCGGACGATCGCGTGATTATTAGCGCGTCCGGTTTCGACTCGGCCGAGGCGGTCAAGGCGGCGCGGGACGCGGGAGTGCACGCGGTGCTCGTGGGCGAGTCGCTTGTGCGCGAGGCGGATATTGCGGCAAAGCTCGGGTCGCTGCGGGAGTAAGGAGTGGGCAAGCTGTTCGTCAAGATTTGCGGCATCACGAACGCCGACGACGCGCGCGCGGCTGTCGAGGCCGGTAGCGACGCGGTGGGTTTTATCTTTGTCCCGAACACTCCGCGGTACGTCGAAGTCACTGTTGCGCGCGAGATCGCTGCAACGATTTCGGAACGGGTCAAGAAGGTCGGCGTGTTCGTGGATGAGCCGGTCGAGGCGATCAACCGCATTGCGCGTCAGGTCTCCCTCGATCTTGTGCAGTTGCACGGAGACCTGACGAGGGAGTCCGCGCGGCTCGTCGAGGCGCCGACAATCAAGGTGGTTCGCGTGCGCGGCGAGATTGACCTCGAGCGGCTCAGGGCGTATAACGCACGCGCGTATCTTCTGGACACCTACATCGAGGGCGCGCACGGCGGCACGGGCAGGACGTTCGACTGGGACCTCGCGCTGCCGGTGGTGGCCGCCGGGTTGCCGGTGTTGCTTTCCGGTGGGTTGACGCCGGACAACGTGGCGGAGGCGGTGCGCCGCGTGCGGCCGTTCGGCGTTGACGTATCGAGCGGCGTCGAGGCAAGTCCCGGCCGAAAAGATCACGACAAGGTACGCGCATTCATCGCGAACGCAAAGGGAGCCTCGGGTGGCTGAACGTTCTTCATATAGAGGCTCGGTGCCCGACGCGAGGGGACGCTACGGTCCCTACGGCGGCCGGTTTGTGCCCGAGACGCTGGTCTCGGCGCTCGACGAGCTCGAGCGCGTCTACGTGGAGTGCCGGGATGATCCGGCGTTCCAGGCGGAGCTCGACGCCATCCTGCGCCAATACGCCGGCCGGCCCACATCGCTCTATTTTGCGCGACGGCTCACAGAGGAGCTTGGCGGCGCAAAGGTCTATTTCAAGCGCGAGGACCTGGCGCACACCGGCGCGCATAAGATCAACAACACGATCGGCCAGGCGCTGCTCGCCAAGCGGATGGGCAAGCCGCGCGTGATCGCCGAGACGGGCGCCGGCCAGCACGGCGTGGCGACGGCGACGGCGGCGGCGCTGCTGGGCCTCGAGTGCGAGGTGTACATGGGCACCGAGGACATGCGGCGCCAGGCGCTCAACGTCTTCCGGATGCGGCTGCTCGGCTCGAAGGTGACGGCGGTGGATGCCGGCAGCCGCACGCTCAAGGACGCGATCAACGAGACGATGCGCGACTGGGTGACCAACGTGCGGACGACCCACTACATCCTAGGCAGCGTGCTCGGGCCGCATCCGTTTCCGATGATCGTGCGCGACTTCCAGCGCGTCATCGGCAAGGAGACGCGCGCGCAGATCCTCGAGCAGGAGGGGCGGCTGCCCGATCTGCTGCTCGCGTGCGTCGGCGGCGGCAGCAACTCGATCGGCCTCTTCTACGATTTCCTCGACGACGAGGGCGTGCGCATGGTCGGCGTCGAGGCGGGCGGACTCGGGCTCGAGACCGGCAAGCACGCGGCGCGCTTCGCGGGCGGGACGCTCGGCGTGCTGCAGGGGACGTACAGCTACGTGCTGCAGGACGAGAACGGCCAGATCAGCCTGACGCACTCGGTTTCGGCCGGGCTCGATTACGCAAGCATCGGGCCCGAGCACGCCTACCTGCGCGATGCCGGGCGGATCGAGTACACGTCGGTCACCGACGAGGAAGCGCTCGAGGCGTTCAAGCGCTGCGGTGAGCTCGAGGGGATCATCCCCGCGCTCGAGAGCGCGCACGCCGTCGCGTACGCGTTCACGATCGTGCCGGGGATGCAGCCGGATCAGATCGTCGTGATCAACATGTCGGGCCGGGGGGACAAGGACGTGCAGGAGGCCGCGAGGTTTCTCGCCGACGACCTGGAGATTTCCTGGGGCGATGATCACTAGGTGGATTCTCAGCGAGCCGAGCGCGCTTTTCCTTCTGCTTGAGTTCGGCGCCTGCACAGCGCTGGTCATCCTGGCCGGGACGCGGCTCTCTCGCTACGGGCACTGGATCGGCGAGGTCACGGGCCTGAGCGGCGCGTGGATCGGCGTGGTGCTCCTGGCGTGCGCGACGTCGCTGCCGGAGCTGGCGACGACCGTGAGCACGGTGCTCGCGGTGGCCGACAAGCATGCTGCCGCCGACCTCGTCTTCGGCGATCTTTTTGGGAGTTGCGCCTTCAACCTGCTTATCATCGTTCTGCTCGACGCGCTCTCGCGCACGCAGTCGCCGCTCGGCCTCGGGCGGCATGGGCAGGTGCTTACCGCGGCGGGTGGGGCGATGATGCTCGGCGTGGCGGCGTTCGGCCTGATCGTGACGCATGTCTCGGGCGAGACGCTGCCGAACGTTGGGTGGTTATTCAGCGTGATTATCGCGGGCTCGTATTTCGTGATGGTGCGCCTGGCGTTCACTTACGAGCGCACGCACCCCGACGAGCGCGACGAGGTAAACGAAGCGCCATACCACGGCTCGAAGGGCGGCCTGTATGCGCGGTTCGCAGGCGCTGCGGCGGTCATCGTCGTGAGCGGGCTATGGTTGGCGAAGATTGGCGAGGCGCTGGCGACGGTGAGGTTTCATGTCGGCGGCGGGACGTTCACGCTCGGCGAATCGTTCGTCGGCACGCTCTTTCTCGCCATGGCCACCTCGATGCCGGAGGTGGTGGTGACGGTCGCCGCCTTCCGCATCGGCGCGGTCAACATGGCGCTGGGCAATCTTTTTGGCAGCAACGTGTTCAACGTGGCGATCATCCCGGTGTGCGACGTCGCCGCGGGCGGGCGCCTTTTCGGGTACGGCTCGACGAGCAACCTGATCCCGCTCTGCCTCGCGGTGGTGATGACCGGGGTGGCGATCCTAGGCCTCACGCACCGGCCGAGAAAGCGGCGCCGGCGTCTCGGATGGGACTCGGCCGTGATGCTCGCCGTGTACGTGCTCGGGATGATCGTGCTCTTCTGCTTCGGCTTCGCTGGGCACTAGCAGGCTGCTGAAAAAGATCGACGTCCGGTTGAATCGTTGAGCCCTCAAGGGCGTTTGGCAGTAGCCTATCAGCGAACGGCAGGATTCCGAAGCCCCGCAGGGGCGGGTGGTAGTAGCCTCGGGCGCCAGCCCGTGGAACAGGGCGACAGAAAGGACAGAGCCCCTTTGGGGCGATTCAACACGGTGTGACGTCAGACTCAATCGCCCCTGACGGGGCTCCGGTTTTC
>CBDUSE010000224.1:0-4477 GCA_965369835.1 uncultured bacterium | reverse complement strand
ACGGCGCAGGGCTGCCATGTGGTGATCTTCAACTTCGCCGTATGGGCCTGGCCGCAGTATGCGCGCATGGCGGCCCAGTTCTGCCCGCAGCCGATCCTGATGTTCTCGAACGTCAACCCGAAGTATCCGGGCCTCGTCGGGATGCTGGCGAACGCGGGCAGCCTCGACCAGGTGGGGATCAAGTTCTACAAGTCTTTTGGGGAGATCAAGAACAAGGCGACCTACGCGCAGGTCAAGAGCCGGCTGCTGGCGATCGCCGCCACCAACCGCCTCAAGGGGCTCACCTACGGGCTGTTCGGTGGGCGCTCGCTCGGGATTGATACCGCCGTGGCCGACCCGGCGCTCTGGATGAAGTTGTTCGGCATTGACGTGGATCACGTGGACCAGATGGAGCTGGTGCGCCGCGCCGAGGCGCACGTGGCGAAGGGCACGAAGGTCGAGCCGGCGCTCAAGTACCTCAAGCGGCGCGTCAAGAAGATCCACTGGACCGAGCCGGACGCCGAGTTCCGCCTGACCGAGGATCTTCTCAAAAAGCAGCTCGGCCTGTACTACGCCGCGTACGATCTGACCAAGGAATTCGGCTACGACTTCTGCGGCATCAAGGGGCAGCGCGAGCTCACGGAGCACTACGTGACCGCCGACGTGGCCGAGGCGTTCCTCAACGACCCGTACCATCCCGACGGCACGCCGAAGGAGCCGATCGTCTGCTCGACCGAGGCGGACATGGACGGGGCGCTCACGATGAAGATCTTCAACCTCTTGAGCGGTGAGCCGGCGCTGTTTGCCGACATCCGCCACTACCACGCCGACCTCGACGCCTGGGACCTGTGCAACTCGGGCGAGCACGCCACGTTCTTCGCCGCCCGCAGCCGGACCGCGCCGGCGAACCTCAAGCACGTCGAGTTCCGGCCCCAGGGCTTTTACTTCCCTGCCGGCGGCGCAAGCGTCTATCACTTCGCCGCGCCGGGCGAGGTCACCCTGGCGCGGCTCACGCGCAGCGGCGACACGAACCGCTACCGGATGGCGATCATGACGGGCCGGTTCATCGCGCTCGCCCCGGACAAGGCCGAAAAGAAAGCCGAAGAAGTCCAGGACAACTGGCCGCACGCCTACTGCAAGCTCGACAACTGCTCGCTCGCGACTTTTGTTGACGGCATAAACTGCAACCACATCCACGCCGCCTACGGCAACTGGCTCGACGAGCTGGTGACCTTCTGCGACGCCGCCGGCATCGAGGCGGCCATCCTGCGCGACTGAGCGCAGGCGTGCGCGACTCGCGGTTCGGCCTCGGGCAGAGCGCTTGGCGCTTTCCTTGCGCGGCGATACGCGCTACACTTACGCTCGAGTCAAGAAGGAGGGTATCCGCCATGCCGACAGGCGGTTTCAATCCGCGCGAGGTCTTCGCGATCGCCAGGGAGATGGAGGAAGAGGGCCTGGCCTTCTATAAGGCTGTGGCGAGGCAGGTCGGCGATCCCGACGCCAAGGCGCTCTTCCTCAAGCTCGCTTCCGACGAGCTCCAGCACGTGCGCGACATCGAGCGGCTCGAGGAGCACGGCGAGGAATACTTCCCTACCGAGGAGGACTCGCTCGTGGCCCAGTACATTCAGGGCATCGTTGACACAAAGGTCTTCCCGCCCGTCTCGGAGGTGCCGGAGATCGCGGGCTCGACGCGCGGCCTGACCGAGGCGATCGGCTTCGGCATCAGCGCCGAAGAACGCGCCATCGAGTTCTACACGAAAGCCAAGAGCGAGGCGCGCACCGAGGAAGCCGTTGACGCGTTCAGTCGGCTCCTCGAGCAGGAGGAGGAGCACCTGGCGCTGCTTGCCGAGCTCAGGAAGCGACTCGCCACGGAACCGCCGTCGGAGGAGTGAGCCGTGGACCGCGAACTGATCCGCACAACGCTCAAGATCGAGTACCAGGGCCGCGACGCGGGCGAGTGCCTGGCGGTCGTCACGGAAGGGCCGGAGGTCTCGCCGCCACGGCCGGGACTCAACACGCACGTGCTCGAGGCGCGGGGCAACTACCTCGGCGACGAGTACGTTGTTCGTTCCAACAAGGGGGGCGTTGAGGGCGCGCTCGATGAGCTGAAGCGGCATATCGAGTCAACGCTTTAGGCTCGCGTACCGGGCGATCCGGGAAACAGAACCGTGTGTAAGGTCATCTACGTTGACAACAACGCCACCACCATGGTGGCGCCCGAAGTTTGTGGGGCGATGCAGCCGTTCTTCAGCGAGCGCTACGGCAACGCTTCGAGCATGCACCACTTCGGCGGGAACGTCCGGCACGACCTCGACGCGGCCCGGGCCAGTGTAGCCCGCCTGATCGGCGCGACGCCCGAGGAGATCGTCTTCACGAGCTGCGGCACCGAGAGCGACAACGCCGCCATCGTCGGCGTGCTGCGCGCCAATCCGGACAAGCGCCACATTATCACCAGCAGGGTCGAGCACCCGGCGATTCGCGGCCTCTGCCAGTATCTAGTGAAGAAGCGCTACGAGATCACCGAGGTGCCCGTGAACCGCGAGGGCGAGCTCGACCAGGACTTCCTCGTTGACTCGATCCGGCCCGACACGGCGATCATCACCGTGATGTGGGCCAACAACGAGACGGGCGTGATCTTTCCCGTTGAGCAAATCGCCGAGATCGCCCGGGCCAACGGCATCGTGTTCCACACCGACGCGGTGCAAGCGGTCGGCAAAGTGCCGATCAACCTTGCGGAGAACCGGGTGGACCTGCTGAGCCTGTCGGGCCACAAGCTGCACGGGCCGAAGGGCGTCGGCGCCCTCTACGTGCGGCGCGGCACGAAGCTCGCACCGTTCCTGATCGGCGGCCACCAGGAGCACGGCCGGCGCGGCGGCACCGAGAATACCCCCGCCATCGTCGGCCTCGGCAAGGCGGCCGAGCTGGCGGCCGAGCGCCTCGTCGAGGAGAACACGCGCGTCAAGCAGATGCGCGACTCGCTCGAGGCGCGGATCATCGAGCGGACGCCCGACGGCTTCGTCAACGGCCACCCCGAGCACCGGTTGCCGAACACCTCGAACATCAGCTTCGAGTACGTCGAGGGCGAGGCGATCCTGCTGATGCTTGATGAGTTAGGGATCTGTGCCTCGTCGGGCTCGGCCTGCACCTCGGGCTCGCTCGAGCCGAGCCACGTAATGCGCGCCATGGGTGTGCCGTTTACCGCAGCGCACGGCTCGATCCGTTTCAGCCTGAGCATCTACAACACCGACGACGAGATCGCTTTCATCGCCGAGCACGTCCCCGACATCATCAGGCGGCTGCGCGGGATCTCGCCGTTCGCCCGGGACGATGCAGAGCCGGGGATCAAGCTCGACTACGGAACCGGGCTCTGAGGCGCGCTACCCGAGCGGAGGACGCGATGATCCGGCGCATCAAAATCTGTGGCGACCCGATACTGCGCGATAAAAGTGAGCCGGTCGAGAAGGTTGACGGCTACGTGCGCAACCTTATCGCCGACATGTTCGAGACGATGTACCGCGACCGCGGCGTCGGCCTGGCGGCCGTGCAGGTGGGCGTGCCGTTGCGCCTGTTTTTGGTGGATACCTCACAGCACGGCGGCGGCAAGCTCGTCCTGATAAACCCGAAGATCACGAGCCGTGAGGGGACGCAGGTCGGCGAGGAGGGGTGCCTGAGCGTGCCCGGCCTCGTCGGCGAGGTCACGCGCGCCTCCAAGGTCGGTTTCGAGGCGATGGGCCTCGACGGCGAACCGATCACGGGCGAAGCGACCGAGCTCACCGCCCGCGCCCTCCAACACGAGAACGACCACACGAACGGCATCCTCTTCATTGACCACTTCACCGACGAGCAGCGCAAAGCGGTCGCGCGGCAGCTCAAGCGCTTCAAGAAAGAATGGAAGCGCATCGAGCGCGGCGAGGTCGTCATCGAGTCCCTCATCGAGGACCTCGACAAGCCCCTCGAGCTGTAGCTCTTCCTCCGTGCTCTCCGTGTTCTCCGTGGTTCGCTCCTCAGGACAGATTATGCTATGACCACGGAGGTAACGGAGAGCATGGAGAGAAAATCATGTCGTGCTACTTCCGGCACCTCAAGGACGTATTCAACGCCGCGGGCGTCGAGGTGACAAAGGAAAACCGGAAGGCGGTTGACGCCGCCGTGCATGAGTTGCTCGGCGTCCCCTACAAAGACTGCCCGACCACCTGGCGCACGTTCAAAGAGAAAGTCGGCGACGACGAAAAGGCCCGCGCCGCCTTCGCCAGGAAACTCGCCCGCCGTGTGCGCGCCTGAGCGCCGCAATCGCCCCTCCGGGGCTCCGGAGCGGTTTTTTTGATCTCTTCCACGGGCTCACGGGCCTGTTGAAAAGCCCCATGACTCCATTTGCCCGTGTTCGCCCTGAAAGGGCTAAGATCAGCCCAGGGTGGCGCTTTGCTGAACCTGGACTAACAGGCCGCTGAAAAAGACCGCCGTCCGGTTGAATCGTTGAGCCCTCAAGGGCGTTTGGTAG
>CBDUSE010000223.1:0-4555 GCA_965369835.1 uncultured bacterium | reverse complement strand
TCTCAGGGCGCCCGATACCACGGGCTTTCGCCCGTGGCTACTCCCAGTCGCCGCTAGGCGGCTCACGGATGGGCTGGCAAATGAGGATCTTTCGAGGCAAGCAGAGCTATCTCGCTCTCGGAGCTCTGGCTTTTTCAGCAGCCTGCTAGTTCTTCTTCCAGCCACAGATTTCACGGATGAGACAGATCAGAAATCGGTGTGATCTACGCGAATGTTCGTAGCGCCGGCATCTTGCCGGCTGTCCGGCGGGCATCTTGCCCGCCGAGCGCAAGTAGTCACCCATCCTCTTGTTCGACTGAGCTCACCAGAGGCCGCCTGCAGCCGCATGCACACACCCTTCAGTACCCCAGCGCGGGCAAAACGCGCTTGCGCCGCGCGGTGCGCTGTGTTTCACTGTGCCACCGAACACGACGAGGCGGACGGAACATGCAGGAAGAGCACAGGCTCATCCAGGACCGGATCAGGAAGGTCGAGGCGCTGCGCGCCGAGGGCGTTGACCCCTACCCGTACCGCTATGAGGTGACGCATCGCTGCGCCGCGTTGCGCACGCAGTTCGCCGACGTCTCGAGCGAGCCGTCCGACGAGAGCATCGCCATCGCGGGGCGCATCATGCTGCACCGCCCGATGGGCAAGACGCTGTTCATGACGATCCAGGACGAGACGGACCGGATGCAGCTCTACTTCCGACGCGATCACCTCGGCGACGAGGCGTTTGCGCTCGCAAAGAAGCTCGCCATCGGCGACATCGTCGGCGCCCGCGGCCGGATGTTCACCACCCGGACGGGCGAGCTGACGCTGTATGTGGACGAGTTCACGCTCCTATGCGCGGCGGTGCGACCGCTGCCCGAGAAATACCACGGCCTGCACGATAAGGAGCTGCGCTACCGGCAACGCCACGTGGACCTCATCATGAATCCCGAGGTGCGCGAGACGTTCGTCGCCCGCGCGAAGATCATCTCGTCCATCCGAACGACGCTCGAGTCGCACGGTTTCCTCGAGGTCGAGACACCGACGCTCCAGCCGATCTACGGCGGGGCGTACGCGCGGCCGTTCGAGACGCACCACAACACGCTCGACATGGACCTGTACCTGCGCGTCTCGAACGAGCTCTACCTCAAGCGGCTGCTCGTCGGCGGATTCGAGCGCGTCTACGAGTTCGTCAAGGACTTCCGCAACGAGGGGATGGACCGGACACACAACCCGGAGTTCACGCAAGTCGAGTTCTACATGGCGCACGGCGACTACACGGACGGCATGCGCCTCGTCGAGGAGATTTGGGAGAACGCCGCGATCGCCGCGTGCGGCACGACGAAGGTCACATACCAGGACACGGTGCTCGACTTCACCCCGCCGTGGGAGCGGCTTACAATGGTCGAGGCAATCGAGCGCCACGCCGGCCTCGACGTGATGCGCATGGGCCTCGAGGCGCTCCGCACCTGGTGCGACGAGCACGAGATCGCGTACGAGCCGGACGCGCCGAAAGGTCTTCTGCTCAACTTCATCTTCGAGCACGCGTGCGAGGAGAAGCTCGTCCAGCCGACGTTTGTCACCGACTTCCCGATCGAGACGACGCCGCTCTGCAAGCCGCTGCGCGACGGGCCGGACGGATTCGTCGAGCGGTTCGAGCCGTACGCCTACGGCTGGGAGCTCGGCAACGCCTACTCCGAGCTCAACGACCCGCAACTCCAGCGCAAGCTCCTTGAGGCGCAGGCCGAACGCGGTCGTGGCGGCGACGAAGAAGCCCACCCGATGGACGAGGACTTCGTTCGCGCCATCGAGCACGGCATGCCGCCCGCCGCCGGCGTCGGCCTCGGCGTGGACCGGATGGTGATGCTGCTCACGGACAGCTACAGCATCCGCGACGTCATCCTCTTCCCCATGTTCCGCCCCGAAACCCACTCCGGCCCGCAGCAAGAGGCGTCGGAAAGCGAGCCATAGAAAAAGCAGCTACTGCTGTTGGGCGCGCGCCGGACAGCGGGGATTCCTCATTCTTGCAGGAGTCCGAGATGGGAACGGCGGCTTGATAGAGCCCGAGACTGGCGCCGGTCCAAGCCTTTTCCCCTGGGCGTAGGGCAATGGCTGGGCGACGCCGACCTTGTAGAAGCGTTTCTCGACAGTACCCGGAGGCTGACCGTTCATATCCGGGTCGAGGCCCCGGTCGGTCCAGGTCCAGGTGCCGTCACCGTTATCGGTGATATCGAAGGCCGCAAGGCCGTTCACGACGTCCCAGTTGGGCGGCTTAAGCGAGTCGGCCCAGTAGACCGTGTACGTCTTGCCCTCGATGACGGGCCACGTGATCCGCACCCACGCCGGGATCGTCTCGTCGCGCACGATTGAAAGGATGCCAAAGAACGAGTCCGGGTCGAGCGGGTCAGTGCCCGCGGCCGAAACAACGCCAGAATCGCCAGTGGTGCTTGGGCCCCTTGCGCGGGTGCGGCCACAGGTGGCCGAAGCGCTTGCCCCTGTAGAACTCGTAGGCACCCATGTCGTACCACGGCTCGGCTCCGCCGCCGGTGTTCGGTACCGTGCGCTCGTCCCACCGCGGCGCGCCCTCGATGTCGCGCTCGGGCGCGCCGTCGCTCGTCCCCGCATCAATGCACGGCGACCCGTACCGCAGCCGTAAATCGCCCCCCGCCGCATCGACAAACAACGGATCCGCATCCATGTTGCTCGCATCCATGTCGAGCGTGCTGCCCGGCCCCACGTACGCCTCCGCCGCTCCGCCCTGCACATCGCTGTATCTGACTACGAGCGTTGATGGATAGTCAGTCGAGCGCAAGGCGATCTCGTGACCGGTCGGAGCCATATTCGTCCACAGGATGCAGTTGGCCATCGTCGGGTAACTGTACTTCCGGCAGTAGATGCCGCCGCCGAAGCTGGCCGCCGAGTTGCTGATGATCGTACAGTTGGTGATCGTCGGGCTGCTGTAGTAGCAGTAGATGCCACCGCCGTCGCAGCCCGCCCCATTGCCGCTGATTGTGCAGTTGGTGGTCGTCGGGCTGCTGACGCAGCAGTAGTAGATGCCACCGCCATCGGACCCCGCCTCGTTGCCGCTTATCGCGCAGTTGGTGATCGTCGCGCTGCTGTCTAAACAGTAGATGCCGCCGCCGTTATCCTCGGCCGAGTTGCCCGTGATCGTGCAGTTGGTGATCGTCGCGTCGCCGTCCCCGCACAAGATACCGCCGCCGCTACCAGAAGAGGACGAGTTCCCCGTGACCGTGCAATTGGTGATCGTGGCGTTGCTGTTCCAGCAGAAGATACCACCGCCGCTATAATAATAAGAGGACGAGTTGCCGGTGACCGTGCAGTTGGTGATCGTCGGGCTGCTGTTGTAGCAGTAGATGCCGCCCCCTGTCAATGCGTAGCCGTTCTGGATCGTGAAGCCGTCCACGACCGAATCAGCCGTCTCCCTGGAGTGGAAGTCGAAGCCCCGGTGGCGGTCGCTCTCAGAGCCTTCGCAGTTAATGATCGCGTGCTCGGCGCCGTTCGCGGACCGGAGCGTGATCGCCTTGCCGCCGAAGTCCAGGTCGCGGTTGCCGTCGCCCGTGTAGGTGCCGTCGGCCACGAGGACCGTGTAGCCCCAGCCCGTGACGGTTGCGGCGATGCCGGCCTGGATGGTGCGCTTCGGGCCGTGGGCCCCGTCGTACGACGGGGCTAAGCCGTCCCACGTGTCATCGCCCGTCGCGTCGTTCACGTAGAACGTCTTCTCGCGGTTGTCCGGATGGCACGGGTTCGTGCCCGTTCGCAGCTCCCGTCCATCGCATCGGCCGTCGTCGTCTGTGTCGGCATCGAACGGATCCAAGACCCATTCGTATTCCCTGATATTCCTCACCCGATCGTGGTCGTCATCGCGCCAGGGTCGCGCCGCCGTCGGCGACCCGAAGTACGCCCGCTCCCACCAATCGGGCAGCCCATCACCATCCGTGTCCACGAACTCGTCCGCACCGATATCGTAGCCGCTGCCGAACGGCCGCGCCTCGCCATCCATGTCTTCCGTCGGCCCATCCGGACACCAATCAACGCACGGCGAGCCGGACAGAAGGTGCCCGTCGGGCCTGAGCAACGGATCGGCGTCGGTGTTCCCCTCACCTGGCCAACCGCCCTGGACGTCGCAATAGCTCAGCGTCGCGGCCCCGGAGTAGACATGAATCTCCTGCGGGCTATCGCCCCAAAGGATAGAGTTGGTGACGGTCATGCTGCTGTCGAAACAGTAGATGCCGCCGCCGTCCCAGCCCGCCTCATTGCCCCTGACCGTGCAGGATACGATCGTCGTGATGCTTGTGGTGCAGCAGATGCCACCGCCATCGCCCACCGCCTCGTTGCCCGTGATCTTGCTGTTGATGATCGTCAGGCTACTCAAGAAGCAGGTAATGGCGCCGCCCCACAACCCCTTGTTGCCGCTGATCGTGCAGTTGTTAATCGTCAGGCTGCTCGAGCAGCATTTGATGCCGCCGCCGTACCAGTCTGCCTCGTTGCCGCTGATTGTGCAGTTGGTGATCGTCGGACTGCTTTGGGAGCAGTATATGCCACCACCGTCATAGGCTTGCCCGTTCGT
>CBDUSE010000222.1:0-4566 GCA_965369835.1 uncultured bacterium | reverse complement strand
GTCACGATCCGGCGATCTGCCCGGAGAGTCTCGGGCTGAGTGAACGCGACTTGATCGTGGTGCTGCTCGCGCCAGGTCGCCGCGGCGACCTCTGCAGCAGCATCGTAAGCGGCCCGCTCGATGCAGACAAGATGGACTACCTTTTGCGCGACAGCTACTACTGCGGTGTTCGCTATGGGCTTTACGACATAGATCAGCTTCTCAGATGCCTGACTGCGTTAGAGAACGCCGTAGCAGTAAACGAAAACGGTGTACCAGCCTTGGAGCAGTTTGTCTTAGCCAAGTACTACCTCAACAAGCAGGTCTATAGGCACAAGGTGCGGCGCATATCTGACGAGATGTTGACGAGAGGAATCCTTCTTGGCATCCAGGAAACCAAGCATCCGTTTCTCCTGAACCTGATGGAGTTCGAGGACTCTCCGGGATACGTCGAGCGGTACCTTGACGCTGATGATGGACGCCTCTTGTGGGAGTGTACTGAGGGTGAGAAGGCGGGTGGCAAGAGCCAGGAGGTGTTCCGTCGGCTTCGCGACAGGGATCTCTACAAGGTCGCGTTTGACGAGCCGCTCAGAGAGGTTAGCGAACAAGAAGGGCTAACAGAGCAGCAAAGGGAAACACTGTCTCGAATCTGTGATCCCAACAGGCGGGAGGAACGCAAGACCCTGGAGGGTGCGTTGGCAGACGAGATGTCTTCGGAGCTTGGCGAGGACATGGACCCTGCATCGGTGATAGCGCACGCCTACTCTTTCCGGAACCCATGGCAGAGGGAGGCAGATGAGGGTCCGGTGATGGTGGCCACGTCGCCGCCAAGGGAGTTCGAGGAGGTGTCACAGCTCTTCGGACCTATTCGCGAAGGGGAGCAGGTAATAATGCTTGGGATCTACTGCCCACTGAAGTACGATACAAAACCGAAGAAGCAGGAGATCCGCGAGCGCATCGGCGTCAGGGTTCGGAGCGTGCTCTGCGCATTCGGGAGGGAGTAGTCATGGACGCTAGGGACTTCACTTTGTTGTCCTTGGAGGCCTTTGATGGGAAGGTCAACGGGAGGACCCTTTTTCAGAAGCGCCTTTACTTCCTTGCCGCTCTGGCTCGAAGGGAAATTGAGTTCGGGTTCCGTGCGCACTACTACGGTCCATATTCATCGGCTGTGGCCGACGCTCTGGGTGAGCTCAAAGCGCTCGGCTTCGTCGAGGAGACAAGGATCCCTCTTCAGGGGGAAGGAACGAGAGGTTTTGAACGGAACCGGTTCGAGGTCAAGCTGACCGATGCTGGCCAGCGGTTGGCTGAGCACAGAATGAAGAGTCTTGATGAGCAGGACTCCCTTCTCTTCAAGGGGGCCCGTCAGATTAAAGCGCTCTCTACTGCGAACGACTACGCTAAGGCTTCGATAGCTGCCAAGGTTCACTACATCACCGTGCAGAAGGGCGAGGCGTGGGACACCCGTGCGGCGGCTGACGAGGCGCGGAAGTACAAGTGGTCACTTGATCCTGGTGCTGCCGAGGAGGCAGCGGCTTTCTTGGAGAAACTCAATCTAATACGAGTTGATCCGTCTGAGTCCACCTGATCACCTTCCTGCCCTCAGAGAGGCTTCGCCTTCGGCAGCCGCGACGAGGGCGGCGCTGAGCGGCTTGTCTGTGCCATCTGTGGCTGATTCCTTCCTTCTCTTCTTCTCGTGGCTGCGTTTTCGGCCTTGCGCGGGGTCGTGGATGGGTGTAGACAAGTATCCCCGCGAGCGGTGGGGGTGTAGCTCAGTTGGTAGAGCACGACGTTCGCAATGTCGGGGTCAGGGGTTCGAGTCCCCTCACCTCCATTTCCTTCCTCCTCGCTTGTCCTCTCTGCGTGCTCTGCGCCTCCACGTCCTCCGTAGCTTCAGCGAAGGAGGATGCGTGAGGTCTTTTCCCCGTTCTTGTTTGCGTGGGGGCTGTCTCTCTTAACACGGCATGTGGGGCGCGGGCAATTCGAGCGCTGCGTCGAGCTGAGCGGCGGTGGTAAGGGTGCGGGTGAGGTCGCGGTGCGCCCGGAGGCGGGGAAGTTTTTTGGCGTAGCGGGCGAGCCACTTGCGGAACTGGAGGCAGGCGCGGCGCTCACCCTTCGCCTCGACCGTGAGCCGAAGATGATTTTTGGCGAGCTCGACGCGCTCGTGCTCGGACGGCGGCTCGGGCAGGCGGCCGG
Source organism: uncultured bacterium (assembly GCA_965369835.1). Lineage (GTDB taxonomy): Bacteria > Auribacterota > JABMQX01 > JAFGEW01 > JAFGEW01 > CBDUSE01. The sequence goes on along the minus strand of CBDUSE010000222.1, from coordinate 2,394 downwards.
TGGTGAGCAGGGCATAGGTGTCGCGCAAGAGCCACGGGTCGGCGAGCGCGCCGCGTCCGATGGCGACGCCGGCGCACCCGGTCGCCTCGATCATGCGGCGGGCATCGTCGGGCGTGCGGATGTCGCCGTTGCCGAAGACGGGGATACCGCGGGCGGCCTCGACGACAGTGCGCACGCCCTCGAGGTCAACCGTGCCGGAGTATTTGTGTGAGGCGTACCGGCCGTGGACGGTGATGGCGGCACAGCCGGCGTCGCGAAGTCGCGCGGCGAGTTCCGGCGCGACACACACGGGGGGCGTGTGGCCGAGCCGCATCTTGACGGTGACCGGAATATCCACGGCCTTGATGACGCGGGCGACAAGCGCGACAGCGGCCTCGGGGTCCTTGAGCATCGCGGCGCCGGCGCCGTGGCGGACGACTTTTCTGACCGGGCAGCCCATGTTGATGTCTATGGTGGCGGCGCCGTGCTCGGCGGCCCAGCGGGCGGCTGTGGCCATGTCAGCGGCCGCGATGCCGTAGAGCTGGACGGCGAGCGGCCGGTCGTCGGGCGCGCACCGGGCGATCTCGCGCGAGCGGCCGTTGTCCTCCAGGAGACCGCGCGCGCTGACGAGCTCGGTTGACGCGAGGCCCAAACCGCCGAGCGAGCGCACGACGCGGCGGAACGAAAGGTCGGCGTAGCCGGCGAGCGGCGCGAGCGCCAGGTTTGTTTCGAGTTCAAGCTGGCCGATACGAAGCGTCATGAGCGATCGGTCTTCAGGCTTCCGGGTGGGACAAGATCGAGGAGGTCGTAGCCGAGCTCCTTGAGAGCGCCGGTGAGCGCCTCGACGGGGAGGCCCTGGACGTTCGTGTGCGAGCCCTCGACGCGCTCAACGAGCAGTGCGCCGAGGCCCTGGATACCGTAGGCGCCCGCCTTGTGGAGCGGCTCGCCGGAGTGGACGTAGGCGTTGATCGTCGCTTCGTTCAGCCGGTGCAAGGTGACCCGGGTCTCGACGGTGCGGCACGCGCGCTTTTCGGCCTTTGGCGCGGCAACGACGAGGCCGGTGACGATCGTGTGCGTGCGGCCGGAGAGTTTTTGGAGCATTTCACGGGCCTCGGCGTCGGTGCGCGGTGAGCCTAAAGTCGCGCCGTCGCACTCGACGACCGTGTCGCATGCGACCACGGTGTCGCACGCGATCACGAGGTCGTAGTTGTGGTGGCGTTCGAGCGCGGCGGCGGCCTTGGCCGCGGCGTGCCGGGCAACCAGCTCGCGCGGCGGCAGACCTGCCTCGTTGTCCTCCGCGACGTCTGTGGCGATGGTGTCGAATTCGAGGCCAAGCGCCTCGAGCATCCTGCGGCGTTCGGGGGATGCGGAGGCGAGGAGGATGCAGGGCAGGGCCTTATGTGAAGCGTTTGTCGTCGTCATGGCGTTGATTATGCCGGTCATTGCGTTTGCAGGAAAGGGCAAAGAGAAGTCACGCGCGGAGAGGCAGAGCGTCTGCTTCGCGGCGTTGTCCTTGACCCGCTGTCTGCAGGGCGCTTTATGTCCGGTCACTTCTGCCGCCGCTGCGCGGCTGCGGCGGGCCCCTTCGATTCGCTCAGGACAGGCGAGGGCGATCCACCCTATATCCCCTCGACACACTCAGGGCAGGCTTCCTCGACAGGCTCGGGGCGCGCTTCCTCGATGGGCTCAGAGGTGTAGCGTGGGTCGAGCAAGGCGTGCTTATTTGCCCGGCAGATAGCCGACGGGGATGAGGAGCAGGGGCGTTTGTTCGTCGGGGAGGGCGGCGAGCTGCTTGACGTCGGCCTCGCGGAAGGCACCGACGGGGACGCTGCCGATGCCGAGGGCGACGCCCTGAAGCATGACGCTCTGGCAGGCGCAGCCGACCTCCATGTGGACGTACTGCTTCGCGCGGTTGCCGTACTTCCTCGCGGTGCGCGCGTAGTCGGCGGCGATGAGGATGACGGCCGCGTTATTGCGGACGCACGGCTGGCCGAGCGCGGCCTTGGCGAGTGCGGCGCGCTGGTCGCCGGCTTTCGTCAAGGTAAGGGTGTGCTTCTCCGGCGAGTAATGGTACAGGCCGTCGCCTGTGAAGACGTAGATCTCGAGCGGGTAGAGCGCGCCGGCTGAAGGCGCGGTGCGCCGGCCGCGTGTCTTTGCAGTGATGCCCTGCGCGGCCCACAGGAGCTGGCCGAGGTGCTCCTCGGTGAGCTCGCGGTCGGCGTAGGCGCGCACGGAGCGGCGCGTGGCGAGGGCCTCCTCGATGGAGACGTTGCCCTTGAGCGAGGGGGCGGGGAGTGCGGTTTTTTGCGCGTCCTCGTCGGTGCTTGTGCACGCGGCGGGCACGAGGATGGCCGCGGCGGCGGCGAGTGTGAGGAGGAGTTTCATGGTTTTCGGGCCTCCGGTTGTGTCGGTGTT
>CBDUSE010000221.1:0-4686 GCA_965369835.1 uncultured bacterium | reverse complement strand
AGGGGTCGCCAAGCAATCGGGAGGCTTTCCTTTCCCCCTTATCCGAAAATCCGGGTCCTTGCAGTAGATTGCCCCCCCTGTTCTTCCTGTGCTATTCTCGGCGAACACGCAATTGAGAATGCTTGGGCTGCTCCCTTCACAGTAGATTGCTCCACCGTAGCGAGCTGACGCGTTCCCGTCGAAGACGCAGTTCCTGATTGAGGCACTGCCATGGTAAAGAGTGATTGCCCCACCTCTGTCCGATTCCGCGCCATAACCGTTGGTGACCGTGAAGCTATCAACTATGCAGGCAAGACTGCCGCTTTGCCAGAAGACGAACGCACTCGCAGTTCCTTGGCAATCGATGATTGTCACCTCGGGGCCGTTCTCGCTTCGCACGGTGATGGCCTTGGCCTGGAAGTCCAGGTCGCGGTTGCCGTCGCCGGTGTAGGTGCCGTCGGCGACGAGGATGGGGTCGCCGTCCGTGGCGGCGTTAATGCCAGCTTGGATTGTGGGCTGGTCAGCGGGTACATGGATCGTGGAGGCCATGAGCGGACCAGCCAGAAGAAGCAGGATGATGGCGAGCGGCAGCGGCTTCATGATTCCCTCCTCACTCCTAAGGCGATAACGGTAAATGGCTTAAGGATACAGGTTCACCTTATTTACCTCAAACTCAAATCATATCACTAATCACATCCTCGCGTCAAGGGCGTTCTTTGGCCACCTGAAAGTTCTCTGGATGTCTCCTCGGCTGTTTGCACAGGCAAGCAAGCCAAGCTTGACACGGTGGCGGAATACTGGTATGAGAGGTGCAGCGAAGGAGTTGGGGCTTCTGAACGATGAGAGGGCGCCATGGAAGTCTTCGAGCGGATGGTCGCACGCGACCATGAGGAGCTTGTCTTTGCGCAGGATCGCGCCGCGCGCTTGCGCGCAATCATCAGCGTCCATTCCACAGTGCTCGGGCCGGCGCTGGGCGGGCTGCGGATGTGGCCGTACGCAACCGAGGCGGAGGCGGTCTACGATGCGTTGCGCCTCGCCGAGGCGATGACGAACAAGGCCGCGGCCTCGAACCTCAAGCTCGGCGGGGGCAAGGCGGTCATCATCGGCGATCCGCGCACGGACAAGACGCCGGAGCTTTTTAGGGCGATGGGCCGGGCGATCGAGAAGCTCGGCGGACGCTACATCACGGCCGAGGACGTTGGCACCAGCGTCGAGGACATGGCGTACATCCGCGAGACGACGAGCTACGTGACCGGCACGAGCCGCGCCGAGGGTGGCAGCGGCGATCCATCGCCGACCACCGCCGTGGGGGTCGAGGAGAGCATCATGGCGTGCCTCGAGGCGGTCAACGGCGCACAGTCGCTCGAGGGACTCCAGGTCGCCGTGCAGGGCGTGGGCCACGTGGGTTCGGTCCTGTGCCGGAACCTTAGCGCCAGGGGCGCGAGGCTCACCGTGTGCGACGTGAATGCCGAGCGGGCCCGGCAGATGGCCGACGAATGCGGCGCCACGGTCGTCGAGCCCAACGAGATCTACGACGTGGCGGCCGACGTCTTTGCGCCCTGCGCGCTCGGGTTCGTCCTCAACGACGAGACGATCCCTCGGCTCAAGTGCCAGATTGTCGCAGGCGGGGCGAACAACCAGCTTGAGGACGTCGAGCGCCACGGCGCCATGCTCGAGTCGCGCAAGATCGTCTATGCGCCCGACTACGTGGCGAACGCGGGCGGGCTCATCAATATCTACTACCGCGACGTCCTGGGCCGGCCGTGCGAGAGCGAGGCGTGGTTGCCGACCGGCATTTTCGAGACGATGAGGCGAGTGATCCGGGCGGCGCGCGACCGGAAGATCCCGACCTACAAGGCCGCGCAGGAGCTTGCGACCTCGCGCATCGAGGCAGCGCGGCGCGAGAAGGCTGCGCGAGGCGAGTAGGAGGCTGGCAGGAGGCCAGTGCGAGGGCGATGAAGGTTGGCCCGACTGGCTTGTCGAATGTCGGCGAAGCTACGGCCCGCCGAGCGCTTCCGAGTCAGGAGCTGGCAGAGGGGAAAAGATGAAAGTCGGCCTGGTCGGCCTGCCGAACTCGGGTAAGACCACGGTCTTCAACCTGCTCACGGGCCAACAGCTCCCCACCGAGCCGTTCTTCACCGAGGAACACATCGTTCACGTCGGCGTGACCCACATCCGCGACGAGCGACTCGACTACCTCCACACCTTCTATCCGCGTGCGAAGCTCAAGTACGCGGAGCTGACGTTTGTAGACGTGGCGGGCGTGCCAGTCAGCGGCGCCGGCCACGGCTCGAAGGCGCAGATCTTCGCGAGCGTGCACGACACTGATGCGCTGGTCTACGTCGTCGGGGTATTCGACGACGAGCGGGTCACGCGGCCGTTCGAGACCGTGGACCCGGCGCGCGACATCGAGACCCTCGAGCTGGAGCTCATGGTGGCCGACCTCGAGCTGATCGAGAAGCGGATCGAGCGCATTCACAAGGAATTGCAGGCAGCCAAGGACAAGCACTCGCCCGAGCTCGACGCGCTCGTGCGCTGCAAGGAAGCGGTCGAGGCCGAGCGGCCGATCCGCAGCCTCGATCTGAACGCCGACGAGGCGAGGCTCCTGAGCGGCTTCCGGTTCCTCACGCAAAAACCTGCCGTGGTCCTGCTCAACACAGGCGAGGAGGCCGCGGGGCAGCCGCTGCCCGAGGCGGTCACCGGGGCGTGCGAGGCCGGCGGGCTGCCGGTCTTCGCGATGAGCGCCAAGATCGAGGAGGAGATCTCCGAGCTGCCCGCCGACGAGCAGCAGGCGTTTCTCGACGAGCTCGGCATTGCCGAATCCGGGCTGATGAAGTTTGTCCACGCGGTGTACGGCGCGCTCGACCTGTATGCCTTCTTCACGGCCAACGAGCACGAGGTGCATGCCTGGACCGTGCCGGCCGGCGCGACCGCCGTGGAGGCCGCGGGCAAAGTGCACACCGACATGCAGCGCGGCTTCATCCGCGCCGAAGTGCTCGCGTTCGACGACCTCAAAGCGGCCGGCAGCCCGAAGGCCGCCAAAGACGCCGGCCACCTGCGCGTCGAGGGCAAGGAGTACGTCGTGCGCGACGGCGATGTGATCTTCTTCCGCTTCAGCGTGTGAGGCATGCCCTGGGAACTTGACACTACCTGCACCGTATCACATAGTAAGAAACGCTTAGGCAGTCCGGGCTTCATCCCGAAGCCTTGTTCGAAGAAGTAGGAATCCAAGAGGGAACCGTTCACATGTCTCAGGAAACCCGCAGGCTTCCAGAATATGGCAAGCCCCCCGTCAACGAGGTCGTTATCGGTGTTCAGTTCGCTGCCATCGAGGGCTTCCTCTCGGTGCACCCCGGCCTCTTTTGGGGGAGAATTAAGCATGAGTATCCGAACTTCATCGACCGCCCACCCCTCCTTCCTGTGTTCGAGTTTTTTGGTGAAGAAGCTCCTTCGATGCCTCAGGTTGAGGTGGTGGATGCGCCACCGCTCCGGAGATGCTGGTTTCTGAATTCCCCGGAGGATCGGCTGGTACAACTTCAGCCAGAGCGCTTCCTTCATAACTGGCGGAAGGTGAAGGGGACCGAAGAATACCCTAGGTATGAGCAGATACGACAGGAGTTCGAGTCGCTGTGGAAGGATTTCTTGGCGTTCATAGAAGAAGAAAAGAAACTTGGCAAGGTGGTGCCGAACCAGTGGGAAGTCACGTACGTCAATCATATCTACCAAGGTGAAGGATGGGATACGCTTAGAGACCTCCCAAGGCTGTTCCGGCCTTGGTCGGGACAAACAACTGAGTGCTACCTTCAGCCGCCAGAAACCGCGGAGTTTAAGCTTTCATATGCTTTCCCCGAAAACCACGGGCGTTTGCACGTTCGTTTGGATCTTCGTTTCAGGCGCCCCGATAATAGAAAGCTTCTACGGCTGGAACTGACTGCTCGAGGTAAGCTGGCCTCAGCGGAAGTGGACGACCTACTGCAAGGCCTCGACCTTGGCCGCGAATGGATTGTAAGGGGGTTCACGGATCTTACGACCCCCGAGGCTCACAAACTATGGGAGCGGACGGATGTCAAGCTGGATGCCGGCTGAAGAAACTCAACTCTTGGATCACACAGAGCGGATGCCAATCGGCCAACCTCTTGCTGGTGAAGCGCTGCTGGATGAGCCTGGCCCGTCTACGGGCAGTGTGTCTACAGAGAGGATGATGAGTCATCTTGTGTCTGGCGGCTCCAAGCGGCGACCCACGCAGGAGGTCACCTACGAGATTTTCGTTGTCGTTCAATTTCACGGTCCAGAGTGGCTGGATAGGGCCATGTGTGATGTGGCTCAACTGGCAAGCTTGCCCAATGATTGGGATGGCGAAGGGAGTCCTCCCCCGCTACCCCGTGTCTTGGCGACGGCGAGAAGCCTGCTGACAAGGCTGCGCTACGAACAGATCCCCAGCCCGTTTGTTGCTCCGTTGTCGGGTGGGGGGCTACAGCTTGAGTGGCAGTATGAGGGCCGCGAACTTGAGATCGTCCTGTGGGAACCTACCGGCTTTGAATACCTTAAAGTCTTCAGCGACGAATCCATGGAGGAAGGGCGACACACGGCAAGGGATTTCTCTGCCTTGGACGGCCTCATCGAATGGCTCAGGTACGGGAGATAATGAGGCTGCACTAGCAGGTTGCTGAAAAAGGGCAGATGAAGTTGGATATTGCCCCGTTTTTT
>CBDUSE010000220.1:0-4714 GCA_965369835.1 uncultured bacterium | reverse complement strand
GTGCGAGCTGCTCCGGATCGAAGCGGCCGAGATCGAGGGGCTGATGGAGGCGATCTTGGTCGAGTTCAATCAGGTCTCGGCCTACGTGCTGGGCGTGCTGCGGGCCGACGCGGAGTCGCCGGAGAGAAGTTCGTCGGAGAATACCGTTAAGGGTGCGGCAAAAACTGCCGATACATTGTATGATTGATAGGCACTGTTCTTGCGTTTGGGGGATAGCATGGATGTAAAGAAGGTCAACGATTCTGTCCAGCTTAGCGAGCACCTTAAGCCGCTGAGCGAGCAGAAGCCGAAAGGCAAGGGCTCCGAAAAGGCCGCCAGGGCTGATAAGACGGCCGGGGATGATTCCCTCGCCATTTCGGAAGAAGCGCAGGAGAAAGCGAAGATCGCTCGCTACGTCCGAATAGTTAAAGAGATGCCCGATGTCCGCGAGGACAAAGTTGCCGAGGCGAAACGGAAGCTCGCGTCCGGCGAGTACAACCGGCCCGACGTAGCTGAGAAGATCGCGGGCGAAATGCTCGAGGAATAAAACGGGCTTTTCTCCTCTCAACAAGGAAGCCAAGCGGCGGCACGGGCGTGGCTCTCGTACCGCCGTTTCCGTGTCTGAAGCGAATGGCACTTCCCTTCTGACGACACCGTACTCCCCATCCGCTGCGCCGCCCGGGGAACCCGGTCAGAGGCGTTCTGGCCGGGCAAGAACATCGAACGCCGGGGCGTAATCGGCAGAACCTTCCATCTTCTTTCGCCCGGCGGGAGCCGCCTTTCGATCGCGGTGAGCCCTTCCAACAGACTGTACCTCAGCTACTTATGGTCTCAGCTTCCGGGGCGGCTGAGTTGCTGGCACACCCATTGCTCATTCGGGTCTCGGTCCAAAGCCCGCAGCGTGCGCAGGCAGTGGGTCCAGAAGGACTGGACGCTTGCCCGCTGGAGAGCTGGCGGCCAACCCGGGCGATGGAGGCGCGAGGTCGTTATGTCGAGCCTGTTCAGAATTCGGACGAATATCGCGGCGCTCAGGGCGTACCACATCCTGAGCGGGATCAATGACCGGATCCTTACGGTCGCCGAGCGGATCTCGAGCGGCAAGACAATCAACCGCGCTTCCGACTCGCCAAGTGGCTACTACATCTCGCGCACGATGCAGCTCGACGTCCGCCGCCTTCAACAAATGCAGCAGAAGCTCGAGCGCGGCATCAATTGGCTTCAGACCAACGACTCGAGCTTCTCGCAGGTGCTTGATCTCCTCGAGATGATGTACGACGTCGCCTCGCAGGCGGCCACCGGCGGCATCACGTCGAACGAGCGTGTCGCGCTGCAGATGGACCTCGATGGCTTCGTGGTGGAGATTGACGCGATCCTTCAGAGCGGGGTGAGCAGCTCGCTCTACACCGGTTTCAGCCTCGGCAATCTGGACAACGTGTCGTTGAGCGGTTCCGCGGTGCCGTCCGCGTCGGATCTCGGCATAAGCAGCCTGGTTCTCACGGGGAACTCGGCGGACCCGGCCACGATTCAGAACGCGCTGAGCGCGCTGACCGTGATCGAAGCGGCGATGACGCACATCCTCAAGGACGAGGAACAGATCGGTTCATGGGTTCACCGGCTCGAGTTCCAGAAAGCCGAGGCGGCCGTGGACGAAGTGAACCAGCGTGCGAGCCTCAGCTCGATCATGGATGCCGACCTTGCCGCGGAGCAGATCGAGCTGACCAAGCTGCAGATCCTGCAGCAGACGGCGCTGGCCATGCTGGCGCAGAGCAATACGTTCCCGGCATCGGTGTTGAGCATGATGGGCGGCGGCGCGTAGCGCCTGACCGCCGGTGCGGAGGTTCGGGAAGGATCGCGACGACGGAAGTGGACGCCGTAGGGAGTGAATGGGCCAAGGAGGCTGTGAACAATGAGTGATCTAGCAAGAGTTCGTACGAACATCACTGCACTGCGCGCGTACAAGGTCCTTTCGGATATCAATCAGGAGATCCTGAAGGTATCCGAGCGGCTCTCGACCGGCCGGAAGCTCAACAGCGCGGCCGATTCCCCGAGTGGCTGGTACATCGCGCGCGTGATGGCGCTCGATGTCTCCAAGTACCGCAACCAGCGCCATAACATCGAGCGCGGCGTCAACTGGCTGGAGACCAACGACAGCCGCTTCGCGCAGATCGTTGACCTGCTCACCGAGATGTCCGACATCGCCTACCAGGCCGACAGCGGCGGCGTCACCTCGGCCGAGCGCGTCGGCTTGCAGATCGGCCTCAACGGCTTCCTCGAGGAGATCCAGGACATCCTCGCGAGCGGCGTCAGCCCGATCCTCTACACCGGCTTCAGCCTCGGCGAGCTCGAGAACGTCTCGCTCACCGGCGGCGTCCCGACCATCGCCACTCTCAGTCTCGATAGCCTGATCCTGACCGGCGACGCGACGCTCCAGGCGACCCGCGACAACATCAAGGCAGCGATCGCGGCGATCGGCAACGCGGTCGGCGAGATCCTCACGCACGAGGAGGTGCTCGGCACCTGGATTCACCGGCTCCAGTTCCAGGCCGAACAGGCAAGCCTGAACGAGGTGACCACCCGCGACAACCTGAGCACGATCGAGGACGCCGATCTCGCGTACGAACAGCTCGAGCTGACGAAGCTGCAGATCCTCCAGCAGACGGCGCTCGCCATGCTCACCCAGGCCAACACTGCGCCGGCATCGCTGCTGGCGCTCTTGGGCACCGGATAAGGTCCGGTGGCGGGGCACCGGATAAGATCCGGCGGTAGGACGCACATTGAAATGAACAGTCCGCGGTTCGGGCCGGCGCGCTCGGGCCGTCTCTTTATCCAGCCCTGCCACGTGCCCGAGGGAGGCAAGAAGCTCCAGGCGCTTCGGCAAATAGCGCGAATCGGCGCGAGGCCGGCTTGAGGTCGCCCCGGGAAAGACGTGTTGGAAGATGCGTGATGCGAATAGCTTAGGACTCCACCCATCACGGGCGCCCTCCGGTGGCACCAGCGTTGCTCAACGAGTGGGCGGTGCACTGGAGGGGAGAAGAACCACAACGATCGGAGGTCAAGGATGATTTCCGGGTTCTACGCGGCCGGGGGTGCGATGCGCACCTACACGGATCGCAACGACATCATCGCAAACAACCTCGCCAATGTCGCGACCACCGGCTTCAAGAAGGAAAGCGTGTATATCGAGCCGTTCGACGTGCTCTTCGCGCGCGTCACCCAAGCGGTGGGTGGCGAGGAAGGGCTCGTCCAGCCGCCGCTGGGCCGCCTGCGCAACGGCGCCGTCACCGTTCATACCCAGGGGCCGCTCAAGCCGAACTGCGGCAAGTTCGACCTCGCTATCAGCGGTGACGGCTTCTTCAAGGTCCGCACACCCGCCGGCACGCGCTACACGCGCGATGGGTCTTTTCGGCTCAATGCCACCGGCCACCTCGTAACCGCCGACGGCTACGAGCTGCTGGGCGACGGCGACGCCCCGATCGTCATCAACACCAACGAGGGGACCGACGTCGTGATCGCCCAGGACGGCACGATAACCGTGGCCGGGGCGCGCTCGGGGCGGATCACGCTGACGGACTTCGAGAAACCGTACCCGCTGCGCAAGGTCGGGCACAACTTGCTCGAGACGACGAGCGAGGACGCCGTCGAGGTGGCCTCGACGAGTCCGATTATCCAGCACTCGCTCGAGATGTCCAACGTGAACGTCATCGAGGAAATGGTGGCACTCATCACGAACTATCGAAGCTACGAGATGGCGCAGAAGATGACCAGGCTGCAGGACCAGAGCTTGCAGCAGGCGATCAGCGTGGTCGGCGCGGTCAAATAGACAAGGAGGACCTGAACTATGATGCGAGCACTCTATACGGCCGCCACAGGGATGGGCGCCCAGCAGATGAACGTGGACATCATCGCCAACAACCTGGCGAACGTCAACACCACCGGGTTCAAGAAGTCGCGCGTGGACTTCCAGGACCTGCTCTACCAGCAGATCCGGATGGCGGGCGCCTCGTCGTCGGACTCGACGCAGATCCCGACCGGCATCAGCATCGGTCTCGGTGTGCGGCCCGCGTCAACGCAGAAGATGTTCACCCCGGGGCTGCCGAAGCTCACGAGCCAGCCGCTCGATATCCGGCTCGACGGCGATGGGTTCTTTCAGATCCAGCTCCCGGACGGCGCGACCGGCTACACCCGCGACGGCGCGTTCAAACTCGACGACCAGCGCCGCGTCGTTACGAGCGAGGGCTACCTGCTCGAGCCGAACATCACGATTCCCGAGAACGTCCGGTTCGAGGATATCAATGTCGCGCCGGACGGCACGGTGCAGGTGCTCGTTGCGGGCGAGAATACGCCGACCGACATCGGCCAGATCACCGTCGCCACCTTCGTCAACCCGGCCGGGCTCACCGCCAGCGGCGGCAACCTCTTCAGGCAGTCGCCGGCCTCGGGCGAGGCGAACGTCGGCAACCCCGGCACCGAGGGCCACGCGACGCTCGTGCAAGGTATGCTCGAGATGTCCAACGTGGCGGTGATTGACGAGATGGTGGACCTGATCACCGCGCAACGCGCCTACGACGTGAACTCGAAATCCATCCAAACAAGCGACGAGATGCTCGGCCTCGCCAACAGCCTGAAGCGCTAACTGGGAGGGTCAGGACGATGAAACGGCTGAGGCTTAGAGCGATCGCGGCGGCGCTGCCGGCGATCGTCGCCGGGGCGGCGTTCGCGCAGGCGCCGGTGACGA
>CBDUSE010000219.1:0-4726 GCA_965369835.1 uncultured bacterium | reverse complement strand
CATCACGTGTGTTCGTTCCGGCATCATGTATGTGGTCCCGGATCAGTTCAATACGCGCGCCGCGATCTTCTTCGGCTGCGTCTGCGCCCCCGTCGGGCCGGGCGAGGTCGTCGCCGGAGTTGATTTCCGGATCGATGCGCCGCTTGACCCGGAATCGGTCCCGCGCATCACCGGACGAGTCGTTGATGACAAGGGTGATCCTGTTTCCCCCGCAATACTGTTCTTCTTCGATCATGAAGAGCCGGATTCGTGGAAGTCCATTCTTCCAACGGACATCACAGGTGAGTTCTCCACGGCGACGATGACGTTCTCCGGCCAGCCATCCGTGCTGGAGACCGACAAGCCATACGCGATAGAGGTTTGCGGGCCTTGGCTGGCCTCCACCCGTCTCGAAAGCGTCCCGATCCCGGAGAAGACGGCGGTCAAGCAACTCACCATCACGCTCCACAACGGCGCGCGTGTGACCGGCGTCGTCCATGACATCGACGGCCAACCGATCGCCGATGTCAGCGTCCTGGCATGCCCCAAGGCGGAGGCCATCGTCGAGGGCCACAAGCTGCGTCCAGATCTGTCACTTAGGGTATGCGGCGCCACAACGAGTCAAGGCGGCACCTATGAGATGTCCGGGCTGGCGCCGGGGACCTGGATGGTCGGCATCTCTTTTCCCCAGAAGTGCCTGCCGACGAACGGCCCGCACGAGATCCAGATCGAGGGCGACAAGCCGGTAACCGGCTGCGACTTCACCGCCCGCCTGCTCAAGACCGGCTCGATAGAAGGCACTGTGGCCGACGAGGACGGCGCGCCTCTGCCGCATGCGGAAGTCAAGGCCCACTGCCGTGAGCCGCTGGTGATATCGCGTTCGGCCTGGAGCGATGCCCAGGGCCGCTTCCAATTCGACTCGTTGCCCGAGGCCGAGTACGAGCTCTCCGCCGAGCGCGAGGACGGCTACGCCGGCAGCATCGAGAACGCCAAGATCGGGGCCTCGGATATCGTTATCACCGCCCGGTCCGGCACGTCTCCCAAGGATGGGCTCATCCACGGTCGCGTCGTGAACGGCGACGGCGAGCCCATCACTCGGTTCGAGGTCGAGGGCCCGACCAACATCTGGTGGGCAACATATCACAGCCCCAGCGGCAAGTTCGCCGCCCTCATGACCCGCGTCGAAGCATTCTCCGTCTCAGCCCCTGGCTATGAGACGAAGAAAGTGCGGCCCGATGCCGAGGCCGTGCAGGGCTCGGAGATCCTGATCATCCTCGAGCGCGCGGGCAGTTGATGCCTTGACTGCCCCAGATTCCGGAGTTACAGCTATCCACCTTGAAGTGTCGGTCGCGCACGGCCGATGACGACCTATTGAGATCATGAGGGGAGGAAACGACACGCGACAATGAAGACCATCGGTTTGATTGGCGGCATGAGCTGGGAGTCCTCTGCCGAGTACTACCGCATTATCAATGAAACCGTTCGGGAACGACTCGGCGGTCTCCATTCCGCCAAGATCGTGATGTATTCAGTTGATTTCGCCGAGATTCAATCACTCCAACGTCAAGGAAGATGGGAAGAAGCTACACAACAAATGATTGATGCCGCCAGACGTGTCGAGAGCGGGGGTGCGGATTGTCTCCTCATTTGCACCAACACGATGCACAAGATGGCGGACGACGTGCAACAGCACATCACTATACCGCTATTGCACATTGCGGACGCAACAGCCATGAGCATAAAGGCGCGGGGATTGAGTCGAGTCGGCCTTTTAGGGACCAGGTTCACGATGGAAGAGGACTTCTATAGAGGCAGGCTCGTCTCGAGACGCGGCCTCGATGTCATCATCCCGAACGATGAGGAAAGAGGGATCGTTCATCGCATAATTTATGATGAATTGTGCCGAGGCGAGATACGACCATCTTCGAAAGCGCAGTACGTGCGCATCATGGAGAATCTCGTCCGCAACGGGGCCGAGGGCATCATTCTGGGCTGCACGGAACTAGGGCTGCTCATCTCGGAAGCAGACAGCGAAGTCCCACTGTTCGATACGGCAAAAATTCATGCCATCGCTGCCGTCGAATTCGCACTTGCGTCGTAGATGCTTTACCTGTCGCAGGCTCTCAGAGTGCACAATCCCACGGAACGCGGCGCGAAAACGGAATGAACGAGAACGAGGCATTCCTCCCCGAGTTCCGCCAAAGCGTGAACATGCGCCTTTTCACTCCGCCCCTCCCGCCCTCCGAGGTCGAGTAGGCGGGGAGAGCTACTTGCGTGCAAGCGTCGCGTGTCAAGCAGGTCGCTCTTTCGTTTGCCGGCGCGGCCAGTCTGGCTCGGCTACTTCATCGCGTCGGGGAGGAGCCTTGAACAAATCGCACCAGGTTCTCGCCGAAGACCTTCTCTTTCTGTGCGTCGCTCAGCCTGAGCTCGTCGAAGATGGCCGTGTCTCGATTTATGACTTCACGCACGCCGGCGCTGTCGTAGTCGTTCACGCCCCGGTCGGAGCCGAAGAAGACGTTGTTCTCAACGTCGCAGCCGACCGTGAAGAGCTTCGTCAGCGCGTCGCGCCGGTAGATGGGCGGCGTACCAGGCGTCAGATCGATGAACATCTCCGACGTGACGGAGGGCGATTCCTTTCGCACCCCGGAGAACTTGCAGTATACGGCGATCAGCTCGTCGCACCACGGCCATGACAGATGCGCCAGTGCAAAGCGAAGTCCGTCCACAGCCAGTAGGCACTCGAACTCGACTGGCCGGTTGTAACGGGAGCTGTGCGTCGTGTCCGCCAGGATGCCCGAGTGAAACAGGATCGGCTTTCCGTGTGCGGCGATTTGGCGGTAGGTGTCCATCGCCCGCGGATAGCTGGGCAGATAGGCTTGGCAAATGATCTTGAAGCCAACGATGCCGCGCCCGACGGCCGCCTCCACCTGCCTGGGAGCGTCCGGCTCCATCGGGTCGATCCAGTAGAATGGAAAAAGGTGAGGCGAAACGCTGGTGACGGCCATAACGTCCTCCAAGCGCTCCTCCGGCGGGGTCGGACCAGCCCACAGCGCGAACGTGGGCGGTGCCACGGACATCACAATACCGCCGTCCACGCCTGCCTGTTCAAGGCGTCGCACGAACTCCTTGACGTCCTTCTCTCCGCTGTAGGTGTGGATATGCCCGTCGAGAAGCACAGTGCCGCAGCCTTCCGTAGCGTGATCTGCTTGGTCGCCGAAGCCCCGCCAGTTTAGCCTTGCGCCATTGCTATGGCAACCGGCAAGAAACGCAACGCCCAATGCTACCGGTGTGCTACCATCCGCCGCGACATCGGGGGAAAGCGGATTTCAGATTACTGAAAAAAGGATACGACACCCATGAACATCATCTTAGTGGTTTTCGATTCGCTCCGTAGGGACTGTGTCGGCGTGTACGGCTCACCGCCATGGGGAAAGGTTGACACGCCCCATTGGGACGATTTTGCCGAGCAGTCACTCGTCATGACGCGAGCCTATCCCGAGTCGCTCCCCACGTTGCAGGCGCGGCGTGCCATCTACACCGGCCGGCGGGTCTATCCTTTTCAGGACGGCGACTTTCGCCTAAAGGGTGATTTTGTGGGCGCGCTCGGCTGGGGGCCGATTCCCGAGGACCAGCCGACGCTGGCTGAGATGTTGGGTGAGGCAGGATATCGCACCGGCTTGATCGCGGACGTGTATCACATGTTCAAACCCTCAAAGAACTTCTGGCGCGGCTTCGACCAGTGGACGTTCCTCCGCGGCCAGGAGACCGATCCCGCCCGCTCCGGCCCGCGGCTTACCCAGGCGGAGATTGATCACTGGCTCCCCAAGGAGCTCCAGAACGAGCAGACAGTCAAGTTCATCGAGCACGCCATCAGGAACATGCACGACCGCACGAAGGAAGAGGACTACTTCGCCCCGCGCGTCCTGCATGAAGCAGCAGTCTGGCTCGAGCAGAACCAGGACGCGGACAAGTTCTTCCTCACCGTCGAATCCTTTGATCCGCACGAGCCGTGGCTGGCGCCGCAGCATTATCGCAGGATGTACGATCCGAGCGAAGGCCCCGACCAGGTCAAGTCCGGCTACGATGACGTCTCGACCCTCGACAAGAACCTGCTGGACCGCACACGGGCCAACTACAGCGGTGTCGTAACCATGTGCGACCGCTGGTTCGGCTACTTCATGGAAAGCATGCGTGTCCTCGGTCTCCTCGACAACACGATCGTCATTTTCACCGCCGACCACGGCCACAGCATCGGCGACCGCAACTACATGGGCAAGAGAGGATACCCGTCGGTTACCGAGGTGTACGGCGTGCCCCTCATCATCCGTTTTCCCGGAGCCGAACATGCCGGCACAACGAGCGACATCTTCGTCCAGCACCATGATATCACCGCGACGATCCTCGACACGGCCGGCGTCGGGCTACCCGCCGAGATAGCCGGAAGACCCTTCCTGGAGGAGGCCGTTCAAGGGAAAGCCGGCCCGCGCGATCACGTCACCGTCGGCTGGGGGTCCACACCGACGGTGATCACAGATCGGTGGTGGTTCAACTGCAAGGCGGACGGCACGGGCGTCCTGCTCCGCGACTTGGAAACCGCCGATCCGTTCGCCGCGAACGTCGCCGCCGAACACACAGACATCGCCAACCGGCTCTTCGCAACGGCGAAGGAGGACGCCGGTGGAAGCTTCCCCGACTGGATCATCGAGCTCGCCAAGAACGAGACCGACGCCCCCGGCTGCAGCGACCT
>CBDUSE010000218.1:0-4735 GCA_965369835.1 uncultured bacterium | reverse complement strand
CGAGGCCGCGAGCGGCACCCGGATCCGGCCGCAACTGCTCCCGTGGCTCATCGCCGGAATCCTCGGTGGGGCCGCCGTCGCGGTACTCGTTTTGGCGCGGATGGGATGGCTGGGCGGCGGAAAGAGGCCCGTCCAAAAGGCGGCCAAAGAACCGGTCCTGGACGAGAGCCTGATCGTCGGCCGCTACTTCTGGGTCGAGAACGAGTTCAACCTCGGCACCGTCGCCATCGCCCAGGAAGACGGCAGGATCCGCGTCGAGTCAACGTCGCTCTCGACCAACGCGCGCTCGATCGGCTACGGATCGCTCGAGAAGGATACCCTCAGGACCGAGCTGACTGACGAGAGCGGCCTGACCGCGCCCACGGTCTTTCGGTTCTCGCCCGACGGGATGAGCTTTACCGCCGAATGGACCGACGACCTCGGACCGGGCATGGCGATCGGCGTCCGGGAACGATAGCGCCGCTCGAAGTGTCCCGTTTCACGTGACACTTCGAGCGAGGCATGAATAGGTCGCCTCTTCGGCCCGTCTATTCACGTGAGAGATGGAAACAAGGGAGGTCTATGATGGCGCGCGTACTCGGCCTTGTCCTGCTTCTGCTGGCGTTTCCAGTCCTGGCGCCTGCCGTTCAGGTTCATCCCACCGAGCGTGACGAGATCCTCAGAATGGTCAGTGCGCTCGGCTCGAGCGACGAACAGCGGGTCGAGACCGCCCGCGAAACGTTGCTCCAGAAGGGTGACAAGGCGGTCCCATTTCTCCTCGACGCGCTCAAGCTTTCGCGTTCCGAGGCCGTCCGTATCGAGGCCGCCACGCTCCTCGGCGAGCTCCGAAACGAGCAGGCGTTGACCCCGCTCTTCGTCACCTCGCAGGTGGACACGAGCCCCCGCGTCCGCATGGCGGCCCAGCTCGGTCTCGAGCGCCTCGTCGCCGACCTCAACGACCGCCGGATCGAGGACACTCGCTGGCGCGAGTACGAAAAGGTCACACGCCAGACGATCATCGAGCTCAAGAAGCGCCTGAAGACCGACACCGACGAGCGCGTTCGCGCCCAGGCTGCGCGCAGCCTCGGCACCTACGGCTCGGAAAGAGAACTCGACTATCTCTACGGCCGCGCCAAGCGAGACAAGGCCGCTCGGGTGCGGATCGCATGCTTCGAAGCGGTCCGGCGCCTGACCTATCCCATTGTGCTTGCGCGCGACTTCCAAGGCCTCAGTCGCGACCCGGCCAAACGCCCGCGGAACCCGATCGCCGTGAGCACGACGAAAAAGATGATAGACCGGTTTCTCGACGAGAAGGATCCGGACGTCCGCATCGCGATCATCGAGAACCTGACCGAGTGTGTTTACCCGATCTTCCTGCTCGGCGAGCGGCGCTTCCGCGACGGAGGCGCCCTGTTCGACGATCATCGCTGGATCATCGAGGAGGTGACTGACGAGTTTCGCCGTGACCTCGAAAAAGGGGACGACTCGAACGTCAAGCGTGCCGAGCTTACCGCCCTTATTCGGCTCCTCTCGGCCTACTATCGCGTCGGCGATGTGAATCTCCAGGACGAGATCCGCCGCCGCCTCACCAGCGAGTTCAGGAGGAAGTACCTCCAGAGGAGCAGCGACTACCGGAGCATCATCATCCGCGTCCGCTTCGATCGCCACTATCGAACGAGCCCGCCCCAAAACGACAGGATCGCCACGCACCTTTGCAAAGCGATGAAGCGACTCTACCTCGACGACCCGGACTGGCGCATTCGGCAACTCGCTGCCGAGGGAATCGGCCTCTTCGGCGGCAAGACCGACTCGATTGCCATCATTAAGGGACTCTCGAAAGAGCGTAATCACGACGTGTGGGAGACCGCTATCCGTGCACTCGGCCTCCTCGATAAGGCCTCCTCGGCGACGTACCTACTCGCCCTCTACCAGAATCCCAGAGCATCCGACCGCCTCAGGGCCGCTGCCGCGCGCTCGATCGGCATGATCAACTACCTGCAGCAGACACGCCGCCTTGCCACGCTGCTCGCGGGCGAGCCAAGCCTCGACGTGCGGCTCGCGGGCATCGAGGCGCTGAGCTACAACCGCGATCCAACAACGGCCCGCGCGCTCTTCGAGCAGCTTCGACACGACGAGCCGCAGGTCCGGGCCGCGGCGCTGACCGCCCTGCAGTACAACCCGCACAAGGGGTCGGTCGCTTTGATCCGGTCGCTGCTGCTCAACGATCCTGATGCGGCCGTGCGCGCTACGGCTGCGGCCACGCTCTCGATCCTCACGAGGGCTGCGGCGATCCCGGCTTTGGTTCGCGCGCTCGGCGACGAGAGCCCCGACGTACGGCGCGCCGCGACCGTCGAGCTCGGTGTCCTCGAGGCGGCGAAGGCCGTGGACGCGCTCATCACAGTCGCCACAAGCGATCCCGATCCCGACATCCGCGCCCAGGCCGCAATCTCCCTCGGCAAGATCCGCGACCCGAAGGCGATCGAGCCCCTCGTGCGCCGCGTGCCGAGTGAAGAGGAGCTCGACAACCGGCGCGCGATCTACGAGGCGCTTCTCGCGATTCGGCAGCCGAACACGGTCATTGTCTCGATCTGGGGCAAGCTCCCGCGCCTCCAGAAAGAGAACCCGGTCGTGTACGACGAGCTCCAGCAGTTGCTCGTGTACCTGCGCGAGCAGAGCAGGGGCTACACCGTCCAACTGCCCGGCTGACGACCGCAGCGTCATGAGTTTGTTGCGCCGGCATCTTGCCGGCCGTGATTCATCCGCCAATCAATTTGCCTTGCCGACGAGACCGCGAATGATAGAATGCCGCGGACGTTGGGTTTGGGACTCCTGCTGATGCGCATTCGCGGCGACACACAACTGACCGGCCTGTTCGGCTTTCCCGTCGGGCACACCGCCTCGCCCCCGATGCACAACGCCGGCTTCGAGGCGCTCGGCATCTCGTGGGTATATCTCCCGCTTGAGGTGCGGCCTGAGCGCCTGGGCGATGCCGTGCGCGGCGCCGTGGCACTCGGCTTCCGCGGCTTCAACGTCACGATCCCGCACAAGCAAGCGGTCATCGAGTTTCTCCATAAAAAATCCGACGAGGCGAAGCTTATCGGCGCGGTCAACACGGTTCGGATCAGCGATGACGGCGCCTGTCACGGCTTCAACACGGACGGCCGGGGCTTTGTTCGGAGCCTGAGGGCCGATGCGGGCTTCGAGGCGCCAGGCAAGGTCTTCTTCGTCATGGGCGCAGGCGGCGCAGGACGGGCCGTGGCGACCCAGCTCGCGCTCGAAGGCGCCGCACGCATCATTGTGTGCGATACCGATGCGCCACGTGCCGAAGCGCTGGCCGAGAGCATCGCGTCGAACGTGTCGCCCGACATTATCGAGTTGCTGCCGCGCGAGAAGGGACCTGTCGCCGAGGCGCTGTCGCGTGCCGACGCCTTTGTGGACGCGACGCCGCTCGGCATGCACGAGGGCGACCCGACGAGCGTGCCCACCGATCAGCTTCGCCCCGAGATGCTCGTCGTGGACCTGATCTACAACCCGCCCGAGACGACGCTGCTCGCCCAGGCAAAGGCCCGAGGATGCCGCACGCTTAACGGGCTCGGCATGCTCCTGTTCCAGGGCGTCGAGGCCTTCGAGCTTTGGACTGAACGCGAGGCACCCGTCGAGACGATGCGCCATGCGCTCCATCAGGTAATCTACACAGCGGAGGCAGGCTGATGCCGTTCGAGACGTTCCTGATCGTCGTGGCGTTCATTTTCGGCTGCGTCTGGGGCAGCTTCTTCAACGTCGTCATCTACCGCCTGCCGCGCAAGATGTCCATCATCAAGCCGGGCTCGCACTGCTTCTCGTGCAACGCGCCCATTGCGTGGTACGACAACATCCCGCTCGTGAGCTGGCTCGTCCTGCGTGGCAGGTGCCGCCACTGCGGCGCCCGCTTTTCTTTTCGCTACTTCGTCGTCGAGCTTGTCACCGGCTTGCTCTTCATGTTCGTTCTGATGAAGTACGTCGGCGTCCTCACAACGAAAGGCCATGTCCTCGCCGGCGCTGTCGCCATTGTGCTGCATTGGCTCATGGTCGGCGGCTTCGTCGTCCTGACGTTCATAGACTTCGACCACAAGATCATCCCGGACAGCGTGACGATTCCGGGGATGGTGTTGGGGCTGATCGCGTCGTTTGCCGTGCCGACACTCGTCGTACGCTATGGCGCCACCCCTGAGACCGTCTCGCACTGGAAGGGCTTGCTGCAGGGTGCAATCGGCCTCGTCGCCGGCGCAGGCATCATGTGGCTGATCGCCGTGCTCGGCAAGGCGGCGTTCAAGAAGGAAGCGATGGGTGGCGGCGACCTCAAGCTCATGGCCCTGATCGGCGCCTACATGGGCTGGCAGCTCGTCCTGCTTGTCCTGTTCCTCGCAGCGCTTGTCGGCACCCTCGTCGGGGTCTCGCTGATCATTATTGGCACCATCCGAAGCAGAAAGCTCATCAAGCCGCTGCAGGAGATCCTTGACGGCGATCCCGATCCGAAAAAGCGCGACAGGATCGAAAAGGAGATCGAGCAAATTGATTCGCAACGCACAGCATGGTCGAGCCAGATTCCTTTTGGCCCTTACATCGTCCTCGGCGCCCTCATCGCCTTTTTCTTCGGCCCGGACCTCATCCACTGGTACTTCAGCTTCTTCCACCGCGCCCCGGAAGCCATTGGCTTTCTATTCTAGCCCGCATTTCTCATACGCCGAGCGCGCGAGGGCGCTCGATGCGATGGAAC
>CBDUSE010000217.1:0-4781 GCA_965369835.1 uncultured bacterium | reverse complement strand
TCCCCGACGGTCATGTCAACGACTTTCTATAGTTATTTGTGAAACAGAACACTAGATGTCGGTCCAGAAGATCCCCTTCTTCTTCATGATCTTCTTGAGCTTGCGGAGGCTGACTTCCTCGATCTGGCGCACGCGCTCGCGGCTGATGTCGTATTCGGCGCCGATCTCCTTGAGCGTCTTCGGGCGCTCGCCGTCGAGGCCGAAGCGCTTGCTGATGATTTCCATCTCGCGCGGCTTGAGGTGGCTCAGCAGATCAATGATCTCCTCCTGGAGCATCGAGGCGGCAACGACCTGCTCGGAATGGATCGCGGTCTTGTCCTCGATCAGATCAATGAACTCCTTCTCCTCGTTGAGCAGGACGTTGAGCGACTGGGTGCGCTTGGCAATGGTGAAGATCTCGAGGACCTTCTCGCGCGGGAGCTGGGCCTGCTGGGCGATCTCGTCAATGGTGGGGTTCTGATTGTATTTCGCCCGGTAGCTGTTGGTGAGCTTCTCGATCCGGCTGAGCCGCTCGACCATGTACACGGGGAGCCGGATCGTTTTGCCCTGGTTGGCGAGCGCGCGCATGATGAACTGCTTGATCCACCACGAGGCGTAGGTGGCGAACCGACACCCCTTGGTCATGTCGAACTTGTGGCTCGCGCGCAGCAGGCCGAGGTTGCCCTCCTCGACGAGATCCAGGAACGGCACGCCGAGGCGCGAGTACTTTTTGGCGATCTTGACCACCAGCTTCAGGTGGGCCTTGATGACGAGCTTGCGGGCCTCCTCGTCCCCCCCGCCGATCTGCCGAAACAGCTCGAGCTCCTCCTCGCGCGAGAGCTCGGGCATGGACCTGATATCGCGCAGGTAGATGTCAACGGGGCTCAGGTCATCTCGGGGCATGGACTCGTCCTTGGCGCTACGCTGCTCGTGCTACGTAGCGAAGCTACTTCGCAGAGTAGCATCGTTCCGCACACTCCGGCCTCGGCCGGACAGACTCCCGTTATTTGATCGGTATTTCGGCGGCCAAGCTGAACGTTGTTGCTCGTGCTGCGGTCGCGCCTGATGGTGTGACCGCAGCACGCAGCCGCCACCGGAACGGGCTTATGACGAGCCGCTGACAGCGGTTACGAACGAACCGATAAAATAATTGCCACCGCCCGCGATGCCCTACTCTAGGGCGATCGGCCGCGCCGCAGCTACCTCCTGCGCGCCTTCTTCCTGGCCTTCTTTTTCGCGACTTTCTTTCGGGCCGTCTTCTTTGGCGCTCTTTTCCTCGTGACCTTTCTCCTGGTCACCTTCTTCTTGGCGGCCCTTTTCTTTGCCACCTTCTTCTTGGCGACCTTGCTCCTGGATGCCTTCTTCTTTGCGGCTTTCTTCTTGGTAGGTCTTTTTTTCGCGGGCTTTCTCGTTGGCTTTTCAGCCGCGCGGCCCTCGACGATCGCGGCCTGAGCCGCTGCCAGCCGCGCGATCGGCACGCGGAACGGCGAGCAGCTCACGTAGTCCATCCCGACGCGGTGACAGAACCCGACCGACCGCGGCTCGCCGCCGTGCTCACCGCAGATGCCGACCTTGAGCTTCGGTTGCGTGGCGCGCCCGCGCTCGATGCCGAGGGCGATCAGCTCGCCGACGCCCTCGACGTCCACCGTCTGGAACGGATCGTCGGTGAGAATGCCCTTCTCGATGTAGTCGGGCGCGAAGGCGCCGATGTCGTCGCGCGAGAAGCCGAACGTCATCTGCGTCAGGTCGTTCGT
Source organism: uncultured bacterium (assembly GCA_965369835.1). Taxonomy (GTDB): domain Bacteria; phylum Auribacterota; class JABMQX01; order JAFGEW01; family JAFGEW01; genus CBDUSE01. The sequence continues at coordinate 3,048 of CBDUSE010000217.1, read as the reverse complement.
GCCGTAGCTGAAGAACTCGGCCACCTCGGCGATGCGGCCGGCCGTCAGCGCCGCGCGCGGGATCTCGATCATCGTGCCGAACAGGTGCGGCACCTTCTTGAGGCCGTACTTGGCGCAGACCTCCTTGTGCACGCGGTCGGTGATCGCCTTCTGATTCGTGATCTCGTTGACCGAGCACGTCACCGGGATCATGATCTCCGGGAAGGCCTTCGTGCCTTCCTTGAGGAGCTCGGCGGTCGCCTCGAGGACGGCGCGCACCTGCATCTCGGTCACCTCGGGGTAGGTCACGCCGAGGCGCACGCCGCGGTGGCCCATCATCGGGTTCGTCTCCTCGAGGTCGCGTGCCCGCTTCTGGAGCTGCTCGACGCTGATGCCGAGCGCCGTGGCGAGCTCGGCCTGCTTGTCCGGCGTCTGCGGCACGAACTCGTGCAGCGGCGGGTCGAGCGTGCGGATGGTGACCGGCAGCCCCTCCATCGCCGCCAGCGTCGCCTTCATGTCGGCCTTGACGTGCGGGAAAAGCTCGTCGAGCGCAGCGCGACGCTCGGCCTCGGTGCTCGACATGATCATCTTCCGGAGCTTGAAGAGCGGCTCGTCACTCCCCGCGCCGTAGAACATGTGCTCGGTGCGGAACAGGCCGATCCCCTCGGCGCCGAACGCCCGCGCGCGCTTGGCGTCGGCGGGGGTGTCGGCGTTGGCGCGCACGCCGAGGCGGCGGAACCTGTCGGTCATCTTCATGAGCGCTTGGAGCTTCGGGTTCTCCTCGCCCGCCTCGACCATCGGGAGCCTATCCTGGTAGACAAGCCCTTTCGTGCCGTTCAAGGTGATCCAGTCACCTTCTTTGACCGTGACGCCGTTCGTCATAAAGCTGCGCATGCCCATGTTCACCTCGACACTGCCGGCGCCAACGACGCAGCACTTGCCCCAGCCCCGGGCAACGAGCGCCGCGTGGCTCGTCATGCCGCCGCGCGAGGTGAGGATCGCCGCGGCGGCGCGCATCCCCTCGACGTCCTCGGGATTGGTTTCTTCGCGCACGAGGATGACCCGCTTGCCGCGCTTTTTCCACTCGACCGCGTCGGCGGCGGTAAACACCACCTGACCCGTGCCGCCGCCGGGACCGGCCGGGAGCCCCTTGGCGATCGGTCTGGCTTTCCGCTCGGCCGCCGGGTCCACGATCGGGTGGAGCAGCTCGTCGAGCTGGTCGGGCGAGACGCGCATAACGGCCTCGTCCGGCTTGATCAGCTTCTCGTCCACCATCTCGACCGCTATCCGGATCGCCGCCGGGCCGTTCCGCTTGCCCACGCGGGTCTGGAGCATGTAGAGCCGGCCGTCCTCGATGGTGAACTCGATGTCCTGCATGTCGCGGTAGTGCCGCTCGAGCCTCCTCTGGATGGCGTTGAGCTCGGCGTAGGCCGCCGGCATCGCCGTTTCGAGCGACGGCAGGTGCTTGGTGTCTTCGGTCTTGCCGAGCTCGTTGATCGGGTTCGGCGTGCGGATGCCGGCTACGACGTCCTCGCCCTGCGCGTTCGCCAGCCACTCGCCGTAGAAGATGTGCTCGCCGGTTGCCGGATTGCGGGTAAACGCCACACCGGTGGCCGACGAGTCGCCCATGTTCCCGAACACCATCGTCTGCACGTTGCAGGCGGTGCCCCACTCGTCGGGGATGCCCTCGATGCGCCGGTAGGCGATCGCGCGCTTGCCGTCCCACGACTGGAACACTGCGCCGATCGCGCCCCAGAGCTGCTCGGTTGCCTCGTCGGGGAACTCCTTGCCGAGCACCTCGGCGACCTTGCGCTTGTAGATCTCGATCAGTTCCTTGAGGTGCTTCGCAGTGAGCCCGGTGTCCTGCTTGACGCCGAGGCGCTTCTTCATCGCCGCCAGCTCGCCCTCGAGCTGCTGGCGCACGCCCATCCCTTCGGCAGGCTCGATGCCGGCGGCCTTCTCCATCACCACGTCCGAGTACATCTGGATCAGCCGGCGGTATGCGTCGTAGACGAAGCGCGCGCTTCCGCTCCGCTTGATGAGGCCCGCCATCGTCTTCGACGTGAGCCCCACGTTCAGCACCGTCTCCATCATGCCGGGCATGCTCTGGCGCGCGCCCGAGCGCACCGAGACGAGCAACGGGTCCGCCGGGTCGCCGAACTTCTTGCCCGCGACATGCTCGACCCGCTTGAGCGCCTTCGTGACCTGCTCTTTGAGCCCCGGCGGGTACTTGCGCTTGGTCTTGAAATAGTGGACGCAGGCGTCGGTGGTGATCGTGAAGCCCGGGGGCACGGGGATGCCCAGGTTCGCCATCTCGGCGAGGTTGGCGCCCTTGCCGCCGAGAAGGTTTTTCATCGCGGCTTTACCTTCCGCTTTGCCCCCGCCGAAGAAGTAGACGTGCTTGGCCATGAGAGCCTCCTTACGAAGTATTCCGTCAAGTCAATAAGGGTTGGGTCCAGGCGGGCCCGCAAACGGCGAGATACAAGAAGCGGACCGGTGGCACAGTCCCAATCCCAAGCCCCGCGACGCTACCAGACGCCCCCCAACAGCGCAATATAAAACGCGGCATCACACATCAGCATCGGACCGCGCATGGGAACCAGGTGCTTGGATACGGGCAACGCTCGCGGGAAGGTTGCGATCGCAAGCCGCTGATCACAAGGGCGTTAGGTCGCGCCGTTCAGACGGCCGACGTTCAGCACCGCTTACTTCAGCGGCGCCTCGACCGGGATCTTCTTGCTCCAGAAGACCCAGTCCTTGTCCTTGGTGCTCTTGTGCGGCATCACGCCGGCCCCGCCGTCATCTACGAAATTGTCCCAAACGCTGTAGAGGATCCAGCCCGAAGCGCCGACCTTGTAGACATAGTCCCTGCCTGAGAAGGGATCCTTTGGAAGGATCGGCAGGTAGCCGTCGGTGAGTTCGCTCAGCGAACGCGGCGCCGTCCTCGGCGATGCCGCCGCCGGTGCCACCGAGCGTGAAGCTCGGGCGGATGATGAGCGGGAACGAGCCGAGCTCGTCGGCGCGCAGCGGCTCGATGTACGTGCGCGTGGCGAACTCCGGGTCGGTCAT
>CBDUSE010000216.1:0-4832 GCA_965369835.1 uncultured bacterium | reverse complement strand
CACGGTTCATCCGCAGCCACTGGTCGAGCACGTGCGGGAAGGTGTCGAGCGAAGCGCCGTAGAGGACGCGGACCTCCTTGTACAAATGCGGCTTGCGATGCGCGTTGTAGAGGGTTCTCAGGAACTCGGCGTGACGGTCTACCGCGCGTATCGCTTCCTCGACGAGCGTGTTAGCCGCCACGAGGTGGGCCGGCACGTCGCCGGCAGGGCTCGGCAGCGGCTTGTGCCCCTCGATCTTGGCGCGCCACGACCCGCATCCAGCCCACAACACGACCGCCGCCGCGAGCAACGCGTACGGCAAGTACCTTCGCCGTCCCTTCCGCATCGGCCTCCCCCCAGTGGCCCTTACAGGCCCCTTACTTCGACTCCTTCTTCAGGATGTTGAACTCGCCCTCACGAAGCACCTTGACCGCCTTGAGCACGTCAATGGCGCGCTGGAGCTGCCGGTCACTATATTTCGCGCCCGTCTCCTCGGCCTCCGCTTCCGGGGAGAGCGACTTGAGGAAGTCATCGTCCGACGACTCCGACTTCTCGTCGGCTTCCTCGGCTTCGCCGTTTTCCTTCGGACCGTTCTTGAGGTTCTCCTCCATGCGGCGCAGCTTCTGCCGGCGGCGTTCGAGCTCCTCCTTGACCGTGACCTTCACCTCGATGTCCGGCTCGATGCCTTTGCCGTGGATGAGCGCGCCCGACGGCGTGTAGTAGCGCGCCGTGGTAAGCGAGAGCGCCGTGTCCTCGCGCAGCGGGATGACGGTCTGCACGCTCCCCTTCCCATAGGTCTTCGTGCCGACGAGGATGCCCCGGCCCAGGTCCTTCATCGCGCCCGAGACGATCTCCGAGGCGCTGGCGCTCGCGCCGTTGATGAGCACCACGATCGGGTAATCGGGATGGGTACCGCGGTTCTGCGACTTGAGGAACCACTTCTGCTCCTTGGTCTCGCGTCCGCGCGTGCTGACGAGTATCCGCGGCTCGGGATCGGCGTCAATGAAGAGATCAGCGATCTCGACGGCGGACTTGAACAGCCCGCCCGGATTGTCGCGCAGGTCGAGGATCAGCGCGTTCATTCCTTGCTTCTCGAGGTCGCGCAGCGCCTTGTCCAGGTCGGCGGCCGAGCGCTCCTGGAACTGCACCAGCTTCACGTAGCCGATGTCGTCCTCGATCATGTGCGGATCAATGACCGACTGCACCTTGATCCGCTCGCGCGTGATCGTCACGTCGAAGAGCGGCTCGCCGACGCGGAAGATGGTGACCGTCACCGAGCTGCCCGGCTCACCGCGCAGCTTGTCCACCACGTCGTTGATGTCCGGGTCGCGTAGCTCCTCACCCTCGATCTTCACGATCCGGTCGCCCGGCAACAGTCCTTTGCGGTAGGCGGGGGTGCCGAAGATCGGCGAGATAATCGTAATGAAGCCGTCCTCCCGCTTGGTGATCTCGATGCCGAGGCCGCCGAACTCGCCCCGCGTGCTGACCTTCATCTCCTCATAGACGCGCGGCTCGAGGAAGTGCGAGTGCGGATCAAGCTCGCGCACCATGCCCTTGATCGCACCGTAGACGAGCTTCTTGGTCTTGACCGGCTCGACGTAGTTGCGCTTGATCGTGACGATGGCGTCCTGGATCAGCTCCTCGAGCGCGAGCTGCTCGCTTTCGCTCTCGCCCTCAGTATCGCCCTGGGCAAAGGCGCGATAGACGGTCCACCCGACGGCCAGGTTCACCGCAATCAGCACCAGCATGGCCCACAGATGGATATTTCGTCTCATGGGAACCTCCGAAGTTTTCTCCGATAGAAAACGCCCGCCACCCGGCGGGCGGTGCAACCTACGGGTACAGCCCTGCACATCCTTCAGACGCCGGAGCACGCAAACAAGTTCCGGGCCGCGACCCGGTCGGCGGACCTAATTCTTCTATACACCGGAGGCGACCGGATGGCAAGGAGATCGCGGACACCAACTCAGGGATTCGGCAGGCGTCGGACCTGGCGGTCAGGCTCAACCCGATCTACCGATCGGGCAAACCCCGATTTACCGGTCGGGCGAACCGATCTACCGATCGGGCGCGGTGCGCATGTACTCGATCGTCTTCCGAAGCCCTTCCTCGAGTGAAACCTCCGGCGCCCAGCCCAGCAGTTCCTTGGCTAGGGAGATGTCGGGCTGGCGCGTCTTCGGGTCGTTCACGGGAAGCTCCTTGTAGACGATCTCGCTCGAGCAGCCGATCAGCTCGATCACCGTGCGCGCGAACTCGAGCACCGTCATCTCGGCCGGGTTGCCGATGTTGACCGGGTCGTTCTTATCGGACTGGCTCAGGCGGAAGATCCCCTCGATCAGGTCGGAGACGTAGCAGAAGCTGCGCGTCTGGCCGCCGTCGCCGAACACCGTGAGCGGCTCATTCGCCAACGCCTGGCAGATGAAGGCCGGCACCACCCGGCCGTCATGCGCGCGCATCCGCGGCCCGTAGGTGTTGAAGATGCGCACGATCTTCGTATCCATGCCATGGTAGCGGTGGTAGGCCATCGTCATCGCCTCGGCGTAGCGCTTCGCCTCGTCATAGACGCCGCGCGGCCCGATCGGGTTGACGTTGCCCCAGTACGACTCCGGCTGCGGGTGGACCAGGGGATCGCCGTACACCTCGCTCGTCGAGGCGAGCATGAACTTGGCCCCCTTCTCCCGCGCGAGCCCGAGCGTCTTGTGCGTGCCGAGCGCACCGACCTTCAGCGTCGGGATCGGGTACTCGATGTAATCAATCGGGCTCGCGGGCGAGGCGAAGTGGAAGACGATGTCCACCTGCCCCGGCAGGAAGAGGTACTCGGTCACGTCCTGGTGGATGAAGCGAAAGCGCTCGTTGCCGGCGAGGTGCTCGATGTTCTCGACGCGGCCGGTGATGAGGTTGTCCAGGCACGTGACCCGGTACCCTTCCGCCAGAAGCCGGTCGCACAGATGCGACCCGAGAAACCCCGCGCCGCCCGTCACTACTGCATGCATGCGTTATCTCCCTTGCCGCGCAGGCTTGATGCGACGGAACCTCTATCACATCCGTCAGCCGCGGTAAAGCATCACCGCGACGCCCCAACCCCTTGACGACGAACAGCGCCTTTCTCGGCGTCTCCGCGCCTGTGCGCGAGATCCTTCTCATTCCACCCGTAAAGGCGCAAGGAGCGTTCAGGCCTTGACACGCCGCACGACGTGCCTGATACCGTTCCGATCGCATGCGAAGCCTTTTCCATTCGACCAGGGAGGACACCGGTGGCGATCAAGGTGGCGTTCATCGGCGCGGGCAGCATCGGCTTCACGCGCCTCATTGTGCGCGACATCCTCACCGTGCCCGAGCTGCGGGACACGCTCTTCAGCTTCACCGATATCAACCCAAAGAACCTTGACGTGGTGGCGCAGTTCTGCCGGCGCGACATCCGGCACAACAGGCTGCCGGCCAAGGTGCTCACGACGACGAACCGCCGCCGCGCGCTCGAAGGCGCCGACTACATCATCAACGTCGCGCGCGTCGGCGGGCTCGAGGCATTCCAGCTCGACATAGAGATCCCGCTCAAGTACGGCGTGGACCAGTGCGTCGGCGACACGCTCTGCGCCGGCGGGCTGATGTACGCGCAGCGCTCAATCCCGGCGATGCTCGAGTTCTGCCGCGACATCCGCCAGGTGGCCAGGCCCGGCGCGCTGTTTCTCAACTACGCCAATCCGATGGCGATGAACACGTGGGCCTGCGACACCTACGGCGGCGTGCGTATCGTCGGACTGTGTCACGGCGTCGAGGGTGGCCACCGGATGATCGCCAACGCGCTCGGCCTCCCCGTCGAAGAGGTGGAGATCATCTGCGCCGGCATCAACCACCAGTCGTGGTACATCCAGGTGCGACACGAGGGCCGCGACGTCACCGGCGAGCTCCTTGACGCGTTCGAGAAGCACCCGGTCTATTCAAAAACGGAGAAGATCCGCATAGACCTGCTACGCCGCTTCGGCTACTTCACGACCGAGTCGAACGGGCACGTGAGCGAGTATCTGCCGTGGTACCGCAAGCGGCCGAAGGAAATCCGCAAGTGGATTGACCTGAGCGACTGGATCCACGGCGAGACCGGCGGCTACCTGCGCGTCTGTATCGAGGGTCGCAACTGGTTCGAGACCGAGGTGCCGAAATGGCTCGCCGAGGAGCCGCCGAAGCTCGACGAGACCGAACGGTCGCCGGAACACGCCTCGTACATTATCGAGTCGCTCGAGACGGGCCGGCTGTACCGTGGCCATTTCAATCTCCGTAACAACGGCACGATCACCAACCTGCCGCCCGACTGCATCGTCGAGGTGCCCGCTTACGTGGACGCAAACGGCATCAGCGTGCCGCGCGTGGGCGAGCTGCCGATGGCGTGCGCGGCCACTTGCTCGGCGAGCGTCAACGTCCAGCGCATGGGGATGGAGGCGGCCGTCCACGGCGACGCGGACCTGCTCAAGCTCGCCATGCTGCACGACCCGCTCGTTGGCGCCGTGTGCAACCCGCCGGAGGTATGGCAGATGACCAACGAGCTGCTGGTGGCCCAGGCGCAATGGCTCCCGCAGTACGCAGACGAGATTCAGAAAGCGCGGAAGCGGCTCGCTGCCGAGAAACCGCTCGGCACGAAAACGACCCGTGGCGCCGCGCGGCTCAAGGTCCGCAGCGTTGCCGAACTACGCCGGGACCGCGCTGAGGCGGCGCGACTCACCGCCGCAGACAAAGCCGCTGATGCCTCTCAGCGACCCGCGGCCGCAAACCGCGCCAAGCGGAAGCGAAGCAAGAAGCGCGTGGACAACTAGTGTAGTGTTTCACGCAGTTGATTGATTATCCAAGACCGCTTTGGCTCG
>CBDUSE010000215.1:0-4834 GCA_965369835.1 uncultured bacterium | reverse complement strand
CCCCGGGCCGCCCGCCAAGTGGCCCACGATACTTTTTTGCGCCGGTTGTCGCGCGGGAATCTGGCGGGCTGTCTCGGGGGCGTCTCGCCCCCGGCTCGTGGCCGATGGCGCCTCCCGGCACGATTCAACTACTGAACAGGACGAGCGCGGCAACACCCGCCGAGATGAGCACGGCGCCGAGGACGCGCCTCCAGCAGACACGCTCTCTCAGAAACAGACTCCCCACGACGGTGCTAATTACGATGCCGACATTGCGGCCCGCGGCGATATGGGTGACGTTGCCGTGCCGCAGGGCGACCATGATGAGGAAGTAGGCGAGCGTGCTGCCGACGCCGACGATCAGCACGCCCTTCCTGTTGGCCGGCCATTCGCTCATCGCCCGCTTCCGGCGGCGGGCGCTCATAACGATCCACGCGGAAACGAAAAGCAGGAGGACGCAGTGCATGAGGAAAAGGTACTCGAGGGCGTTCGGCTTGTCCGCCAACGTCATCGCGCGCCGGTCAACGAGGTGGTAGCCCGCGATTAGGCATCCCGCCGCGAGCGCCAGGCCAACGCCCGTCAGCGTGTGCCGGTGCGGCGCTGAGGCCCAGGCAGAGAGGCTCATGCTTCCGACTCCTGCCACGACCACCAGGATAGCCACGCCGTGGTGCAGGGCGACCGAATCACCCAGCAGGAGGCCGCCGAGCGCCAGCGTCACAAGCGGCGCCACCCCCCGGCTGAGCGGATAGACGACCGACAGGTCCGCCTTCTCGTACGCCACAAAGAGCTGAACGAGGTAGGCCGCCTCACACAGCCCGGATAGCGCCGCCCACGCGAAGACCTCGCCGCCCAAAGGCCCCGGCTGCACCAACCGCGAGATAGCAAACACCGGCGCCAGCACGAGCGTCCCCACCACGCTCGTCAGCCAGACAAACGACACCTTGTCCCGGCACATCTTGACAAACGCATTCCAAAACACGTGCAACCCGGCCGAAGCAAGAACAAGTATGAAGACGGTCAAGGTCATCGTGGTCGCCCAAGGAGCTGATGTGCCTTATGTCGTCTGCTCTGGCTCTGGAAGCTTGTGCGGCTGGATGGGCATCCCGAGATGCTCTTGCACGACGCTCGCGATCTCGACTTTGTAGTTCTTCAGTGTTATCTCTCTGTAGTCGCGGATTCCGCAGATCGAGCACCCATGCTCGTTGAGTATCTTCTCCGTGACTTCACCTAAAAGGGGTTGCTGCTCGAAATTCAGGCACCACCACGAAGGCGGAGCGTCGTCCGCGTATAGGATCACAGCCATCTCCGGACACGCCGCGAAAGCCTGCTTGTTCACCAGGCCCCCAAGCGCTTTGGGCAGCATGAGCCTCAAGTCCATCTCGAATGCCGCTCCCCACGGCAAGCGTACAGACTGATGGGGGAACACGACATCCGGGACCCGTGCCGAGTACACGCAATGGGACTCATAGTGCCTGACGATTCCAAGCCAGCACGGGGGACGAGGGGATGGAGAATCGGTGGTCAGCCATACAGGAAGAACGAGTTCGGTGCCTACATGAAGAGCCATCTTGTTCGAGGAGTTCTTCACTTCGAACTGGAGCTCGAAGGGCTCCTTCGATTCGTCATCGGATGAGAGGTTCCCCACTCTTGTGAACGGCGGCAACATCTCGAACCTCGGCGTGGTTCTCCGGTGGATGATGTCGACGACTTGCTGGGTGTCGAGAGGCACCGACTGGGCATTCGTTCGGTAGTAATAGTCGTGCTTCCCTTCGTTTGACCGGATCGGCATTTCGGGATGAGGAGGGATCCAGATCACGACGACTGCGTGGTGCTCCTTGATCCTTGACTCGCCATTTGTGCGAGGCCCGATGGCTTTGACGTCGCAGTTCAATGATTCCTTGTCTGTAGATCTTGGGATGATTCTATCGAACCATTCCTTCGGCCCGTTCTTGTATGAGAGCGCAAGACCGCCGTCTATCTTGCCGCTGTTGTCCACGCCGACCACGAAGTAGCCGCCTTCCATTCGATTGCCAAATGCGGATAGGGCTTGTGCTAGGGCTTCTCTGAACTTCTTTTCCTTCTTCAGCGCGGCTTTCTTCTGCTCCTCGTCAGACTTCTCACTGTCTGCGTCTTTCAACTGGAGAAGGAAGCTTGACTTGAACTCGATGTGATTGCGTTCGGTGCGCTGCACACCGTCGAGGATCTCCTCGAGATACGCCTCGTCCCAGTCGTTCACCGGCTTGTAGTCCATCGTTCTCTCCTCTTGATTCGGACAGGCGAAGCCAGTCTCCGCGGCTCCGGTTGTAGGGCGGGTCGCCCTCGGCCCGCCGTCCTATTCCCAGCAAACACCGACGAGCAGCGCCGCGCTGCGAAACGTGTCGCGCCTTCGGCGCTGCGGCGGGCCGGGGGCGACCCGCCCTACAACGCTGGCGCGTTGATTCGACCCCCGTCGCAACGTGTGTCGTCGGCGAGTATCCCCGGATTGATTGTCTTCGGGATCGATATCTGTGCGATCTGTGTGATCTGTGGCTACTCCGGTTCTCGCAGGACGGCGCCGGTGTCGGCGCTGGTGGCCAGGGCGCGGTAGCGGCGCAGCCACGGGCTTCGGAGCTCGCGCAGCTTCGGTTTGAAGGCGGCGCGGCGCTTGGCGAGCTCGTCGTCCGTGAGCTTCACGTCGAGCTGGCCGTTGGGGACGTCGAGCGAGATGATGTCGCCCGCTTCGAGCAGGCCGATCGGGCCGCCGGCCGCGGCCTCGGGGCTGACGTGGCCGACGCAGGCGCCGCGTGTGCCGCCGCTGAAGCGGCCGTCGGTGATCAGCGCCACCTTGTTGCCGAGGCCCTGGCCAATGATGTAGCTGGTGGGCGCGAGCATCTCCTGCATGCCGGGTCCGCCGCGCGGGCCCTCGTAGCGGATCACCACGACGTCGCCCGCCTTGACCGTGCCGCCCAGAATGCCCTCGCACGCCTGCTCCTGGCTCTCGAAGATGACGGCGGGGCCCTCGAAGGTCTCCATGCCGGACGTGATCGCCGCGGTCTTGAGCACGGCGCCGTCGGGCGCGAGGTTGCCGTGGAGGATGGCAAGGCCGCCGGTCGACGAGTAAGGGTTCTGCGCGGAGCGAATGATATCGAGGTGGTCGCCGGTCGGCTCGTAGCGCTTGCCGGCGTCGCACTCCGGGTTTCGGACGCTGTGCTCGCGGATGTTCTGGGCGATCGTCTTGCCGGTGACCGTGAGGCACTCCTCGTGCAGGAGGCCCGGCACGCCGGTGAGGATCTCCCACAAGACCGTCATGATGCCGCCGGCCGCGTCGAGGTCCTCGACGTGGTAGGTGCTCGCGGGGCTGATCTTGCATATGTTGGGCGTGCGGTGATTGAGCTCGTTGATCCGCTCAAGGTCGTAGGCGACCCCTGCCTCGTGCGCAATGGCCAAGAGGTGGAGCACCGTGTTGGTCGAGCCGCCCATCGCCATGTCGAGCACGAACGCGTTGTCGAGCGCTTCGCGGGTGACGATATCGCGTGGCTTGATGTCGTTCTTGAGCAGCTCCATGACCTGGAAGGCGGCCTGGCGGTAGAGGCGGTTGCGGGCCCCACTGGTGGCGACGATCGTGCCGTTCTGTGGCAGCGCCATGCCGAGCGCCTCGCCGGCGCAGTTCATCGAGTTGGCGGTGAACATCCCTGAGCAGGAGCCGCAGCCGGGGCAGCCGGTGTTCTCGAGCTCGGCGAGCTCCTCGGCGGTGATCTTGCCTGCCTTATAAGCGCCGACACCCTCGAAGATGCTGATCAGGTCGGTCACGCGCCCGTCGCGCGTGTGGCCGGCCTGCATCGGCCCGCCGCTCACGAAAATGGTCGGGATGTTCGAGCGCATCGCGCCCATGAACATGCCGGGGATGATCTTGTCGCAGTTCGGGATGCAGATGAGCGCGTCGAAGCGATGCGCCTCGACCATGCTCTCGACGCAGTCGGCGATGAGCTCGCGCGACGGCAGGGAGTACTTCATGCCGAAGTGGCCCATGATGATGCCGTCGCACAGGGCGATGGTGTTGAACAGGATCGGCACGCCGCCCGCCTCGCGCACGCACTGCTTGACGTACTCGCCCACTTTGTCCAGGTGAACGTGTCCCGGCACGGCGTCCGTGTAGCTGTTGGCGATGCCGATGAACGGCTTGTGCATCTCCTCGTCGGTGATGCCGGTGGCCTTCAGCAGCGCCCGGTGCGGCGCGCGCTCGAAGCCTTTCTTGGTCATGTCGGACCGCATGGTGTCTGGCCTCCTTCTTCGCAGCAGCCTGCATGGATAATACCGGCGTACTGGGCCACATTCCAGTATCGCGTTCCGCAAACGAGCAGCATAAGTCCTGACGGCGATTCGCTTGGCCCGAGAATCGTCGGGGCTTGTGGTGGTTTGGGGGCTCTTTCCCCCTGCCCCTTGCCCACCTTCGCTGAAGTTTCTTACTTCGCCAAGGCTTCGTAGGACGAGACGTAGGGTGAACGGGCCAGGCTAGGGGCTGTCGCGCCTTCGGCGCTGCCTAGCAGGCTGCTGAAAAAAGCCAGAGCCCCGAGCGCAGAGATACCTTTGCCTTTGGCAACCTCAGCCGAGCCGTTTGTGCCGAAACTCTTTTCTTACCAGACCACGGCACGAGCCGCGCAGCGGCGACTGGGAGTAGCCTCGGGCGCACGCCTGCTGCCCAAGGGGCGGCAGGACGAAGCCCGTGGGAAGCGCAACCGAAAAAACACCCCGAGCCCCGTCAGGGGCGATTGAGAACGCATGCGGTCCGAGCTCAATCGCCCCTGAAGGGGCTCTCACACATTGCGTCGCGTCCTGTTCCACGGGCTTGCGCCCGAGGCTACTCTCAAACGCCCCT
>CBDUSE010000214.1:0-4882 GCA_965369835.1 uncultured bacterium | reverse complement strand
GCTCGCCCGTTTCGGAGAGGTTGAATGCCTCCCGGTACATGAGCTGGCCGGGGAGATTGGTCGAAGCGTCGTTGGCGTAGATGCTGATCTCGAACTGATCAACGAGATTGCCTGTCCCCTGGGTGTTAAAGAGATAGGAACCCCACCAGTGGATGTCCGTGACCGCACGCCCGTCGGGACACCGCCAGTTGTCCGCCCTGATAATGTTCGGCTCGCCGTCAATGAGGTCCCACTGCGACTGCAGGTTCCAACCCGACGTCATGTCTGGAAGCTGCTGCACCCCCTTGGGGATGTCCGACCATGCGGCCGAGGCAAGGCCAACGAGAACGAGCACAGCCAGAACGACTCTGAGTTTGTGAATCATCTTTTCCCTTACCTCATCCTTTCGGTCAGGCCCACGCCTCGACGCGGACCACAAGTGCCAGACTGCAAACACGCAATACACCGCACCTAGGCGGCGGTGACGAACGTGAGGGACGGTATGAGCTCTCGTGCCGCCGCAGCAACAGTGCAGCCAACACGCGAGAAGGGAAAAGTGTCCAAGAAGGTGGGAGCAGCCTACCCTTCCTCAAGGTTGCTCCTTAGGACAAGTCCCTAACCGTCATCCTCTCTTTTCGCACCCAAGCCTTTACCATAACCGTGTGTAAATGTCAACCTGTTTTTTTGGATTTTTCCGTCTATCCAACCAGTTACGAGCATCATTCAGGCCAATCCGAGGGTCCGAATGAGTCCCGGAGATTCCGAGGAACCCGTATCGCTTTCGAGCCGAACATGCAGCTACTTACCCCGTCCCCAATGGTTCATGTTCTCCGTACATCTCATCGGCCCTTCAGGGAGTTCCCTTGGCTCGATTTTCTAAGGATTGACATCTCGGGCCGGTTGCTGGTATAATATGTGCGCGAGGGTTGAAGCGACGGAGGCGGAGGCGTTCAGGGCTATGTGTGCGGAGCCGAGATTTCTTGCTGACGACATGGTCGGCAAGCTGGCCCGGTGGCTCAGGATAATCGGGCTCGACGTCGCCTCCGCAGGCCGTGTTGACGATAACGACCTCGTCCGCAGGGCGTTAGAGGAAGACCGCATCCTGCTCACCCGGCACGCCCGGCTGCTCGAGCAGATCAGTGCAAAGGATCTCAAGCCACGGCGCGGCGAGCTCAACTGGATCGTCCTGAAAAGCCCCCACTACCTCGAGCAGATTGACCAGGTGCTCGAAGAGAACGGCCTGCGCATTGACCAGGCGCGGCTCTTCACCCGCTGCCTCGTCTGCAACTCCCGGCTCGAGCCGGCGTCCAAAGAGGAGGTAGCCGGCGAGGTGCCCGAGTTCACCTACTCGATCCAGGACGCCTACGCCCGCTGCCGAAACTGCAACAAGGTCTTCTGGACCGGCACGCACACGGACCGAATTCTTGGGAAGCTCAAGCTGCTAAGGCAATGGCCGACATCCTGAAGCAACAGGAAGAAGAAGCACGAAAGCGCATGCGCCGGCTCCAGGTGGCCGTTGATCTGGCCTGCGCCGCCATACGCAGCGGCACGTACACGCGCGCCGAATGCGAGGAGTTCATCGAGGCCGCCCGGACCTGGGCCGCCCGCCTCTGCCCCGACCGCCTCGACCTGTTCGACATGATCTACGCCCGCCGCATGCAGCGCCTCATCGAGCAATATGCCCGCGAGCAGTAGGGACTCGCTGCCCCGGGACAGGCCGAATTCTGTCTGGCGCACGTTCACTGGCCCTGCGGTGGTACGAGGGCGATCAGCTCACCACCATGCTTCGCGACGCAGGCTTTTCCAGCGTCGAGCAGCACCCCGAGACAATCATCAGCCGCCACTCCGGCACCATGGTCTACTGCGGATGGGCATAGAGGAAGCCAGCCAGAAGGAGAACGCAAAGGGCGACGAGGAATAGCCTTTATTCTGTCGCGTAGCCGTTGCTGTCGAAGCAATAGGTTCTGCCACCGGCTTCAGCCGGTGGTACGAGTTGCCACCAACATCTCCTCGAGCCTGCTTCAGCAGGCTTCTCGATAAAAGGCTTCAGCCAATCTCTGGCAACGCCTGAAGGCTCTCGTCGAGAAGCACGCTGAAGCGCGCTCAGAGAATGGGGTTGATCTCCCAGCACACCACCGGCTGAAGCCGGTGGCAATACACATTCTCGCCCGAATGGCTCTTCGCTTTAGCACCCGTCGAGTTCAGGTACTGCACCGCGCATGACCGCTCATGGTAGCGGCTTACCGAGAAGCATTCGCGATAGAAGCATTTTACTTGAGTCGACCGGTCCGCTTCAGCAGGAGCCCACGTCATGGCTTGTTCGCCTGTCACTATACCACCGCCTGGATTACCTTCCGGAGGCGGTCGGCCAGGTGCGTGTAGCGCAGGTCGGTCTTGTCGTTGTGGATGGCGATGTTGATGGCTTTGGGTTGACCGACCAGCACGACGAGCTGTTTGCCGCGAGTAACGGCAGTGTAAAGGAGGTTGCGCTGCAAGAGCATGTAGTGCTGCGTGACCATCGGCACGACGACGGCCGGATACTCGCACCCCTGCGCCTTGTGGATTGAGGCGGCGTAGGCGAGCACGATCTCGTCGGCCTCGCCGCGCTCGTAGGCGATCGTGCGGCCGTCAATCTCGACGAGGAGCAGGCGCTTCTCGTCGTCAAAGCCGGTGACGCGGCCTAGGTCGCCGTTATAAACCTCCTTGACGTAGTTGTTGCGCACCTGCATCACCCGGTCGCCGATGCGCAGGTTGCGCCCGCCAAAGACGATCTTCTCGCCGCGCGGGTTCAGGAGCTGCTGGAGCTCGAGGTTAAGGTTCTGGACGCCGACAAGCCCCTTATGGATTGGGGAAAGCACCTGCACGTCGCTCAGCGCATCGAGCTTGAACCGCTTCGGAATGCGCTCGGACAGCAGCTCCTTGATGACGTCGAGGATTTCCGCCTGCCCCTGCCGCTCGATGAAGTAGAAATCGGCGAGCTTGCGCCGCGACGATTGAACCACGCTCGGGAACTCGCCGCGGTTGATCCGGTGCGCGTTCGTGACGATGAGGCTGCGCTCGGCCTGGCGGAAGATGTGCGTCAGCCGCGCGGCGGGGACGACGTTTGATGCAAGGAGGTCGCGCAGGACGCTGCCCGGGCCGACGGACGGAAGCTGGTCGGCGTCGCCGATCAAGATGAGGTGTGTCTGCGGGCCGATCGCGCGCAGGAGGTTGTCCATAAGCGCCGCGTCAATCATCGAGACCTCGTCCACGATCACGACGTCGGCCTCGACCTCGTTCCCCTCGCGGCGCATGAAGCGGCCGGTTTTCGGGCTGAACTCGAGCAGCCGGTGGATGGTCGCCGCCTCAAAGCCCGTGATCTCGGCGAGGCGCTTGGCCGCGCGGCCGGTCGGAGCGCACAGCGCAACGGTCACGTCTTTCGCGTCGAGAATCCGCACGAGACAGTCCACGAGCGTCGTCTTGCCGGTGCCGGGACCTCCGGTGATGACGAGCACTTTTTCATGCAGACAAGCCCGGAGCGCGTTCTGCTGCTCGGGGCTGAGCTCGATGCCGACCCGCTCCTGGACCCACTTGACCGCCTCGGGCAGCTTGATTGCCGGCAAAAGGCCCTTTGCCGACGAGATCGTTGCGAGCTTCGTGGCGATCCCCTGCTCGGCCCGGTACAACGGCTTCAGGTACACGCCGGCGGCCTGCACCTCGCCGCGGCGGGGTCTCGCGAGAAGCCGCTGGAGCTCTTCGTCGCCTGCTTCGGCAAGCTCGGGCACGGTCTCATCGAACCGTTCATAAACGACGACACGCGCCCCGACGAGACGGCGAAGCGCCTCGAGGATGCGCCCCTCGCCCACCCCGAGCAGCTCCTTCGCTTTCTCGACGAGCGCGTGGGGCGGGAGGTAGCAGTGGCCGTCGGCGCCGGCGGCCTGCTCGAGCGCATAGACGATCCCCGCTTCAGCACGCTCGATCGAATCCTCGGCGAAGCCGAGGTTGCGTGCGATCTTGTCGGCGGTAAAGAAACCGATGCCGGTGATGTCGAGCGCGAGCTGGTACGGGTTGCGCTTGACCTGCGCGAGCGAGTCGGCGCCGTACTGCTTCCAGATGCGGATGGCGAACGTTGTGCTGACGCCGTAGCTCTGCAAAAACACGAGCATCTCGCGAATGCCGTGCTGCTCGGCCCACGCCTTCTTGATCCCGGCGAGCTTTTTCTTGCCGAGGCCCTCGATCTCGAGCAGCCGCTCCGGTGTGCGGCCGATCACATCGAGGGTGTCCGTGCCGAAGCGCTCGACGATGCGCTGCGCAAAGACCTCGCCAATGCCGGGGATCAAGCCGGAGCTGAGGTAGCGCTCGATGCCCGTCGCCGTCGAAGGCATCAGTGGCTCGACGCGCTCGACGGCAAACTGGCGCCCGAACCGCTTGTCCACAACCCACTCGCCGTGGCAGCGCAGCAGCTCGCCCTCGGTGAGCGCGGCGAGGTTGCCGACGATGGTCACCGGCTCGCGCGCGCCCTCGACCTCGAGGCGCGCGACCGTGTAGCCGTTCTCCTCGTTAACGAAGACGATGCGCCCGACCGTCCCCTGGATTGTCTTCGCCTCGGCCATTCCACATCACCACGGCTTCTTCGGCGGCGTTTCTAGCAGGACGATGACGACTTCCACAAGACGAATGTCAGTTGCCCGTCAAGCGCTTGGTCACAAGACACGCTCGAGCCATCATGCGAAGCTGTGTTCTTCTGTTCAACCCCTTCAGGGTTGATGCGCTTCGCTTCCCCGATCCGCAGGCTGGCGCCTGCGGCTACTCACGTCAATCCCCTTCGGGGATGGAAACGGGCGCCAACCCAGGTTCGGTTCGGCCGACGACCACGCCGTTGATTACCTTCGGGGATGGGAACGGGCACCAACCCAGGTTCGGT
>CBDUSE010000213.1:0-4954 GCA_965369835.1 uncultured bacterium | reverse complement strand
AGCCCTCGCGCTGCCGCTCGCCCCTGGGTATGCCAAACCGCCCGGCGAGTACCATATCAATGCGTTCTTCCTGTACCGCTTTGCTATGTTCGTCGAGTGGCCCGCCGATGCCTTCGACGATCCCGCCTCCCCCATCGTCATCGGCATCCTCGGCGACGACCCGTTCGGCGATGTGCTTGATAAAGTCATTGAGAACGAAACGATCAACGACAGAAAGCTCGAGGTCAGGCGATTCGAGAGATTCGACAACAGCCTCGATCTCACAGCCTGCCACATCCTCTTTATCAGCGCCTCCGAGAGGAAACATGTAACACAGATCCTCGAGAGCCTTGGCGACGCCGGCGTCCTCACCGTTAGTGAAATAAGAGAATTCGCCGAGCGCGGCGGCATCATCAATTTCATCATGCGCAAAGGCAAGATCCGCATCGAGATCAATGCGCACGCGGCAACACGGCTTGGGCTACGGATCAGCTCGAAGCTGCTGCGACTTGCAACGATTGTCGGCGCCGAACGCGACGAGGAGAACTGAGATGCCCGCCTTTCGCGACGTGTCAATACAACGCAAGCTCCGCTTGATGGTTATGCTGACGAGCGGCGCCGCGCTCCTGCTCGCCTGCGCCGCGATTGTCACGTACGAACTCGCCGCCGCCCGACGCGCAGCCGTGAGCGAACTCTCGAGCAGTGCACAGATCATCGGCGCCAATAGCACCGCCGCACTCCAGTTCGACGACGCCGCGGCTGCCGAAGAGACCCTCGCTGCGCTGCGCGCCCAGCCGGACGTGGTCTTTGCCTGCATCTACACGCCGGACGGCAAGGTCTTTGCCAAGTACTCCCGCGATGCTGAGCGCACGGCCTTCACCGCGCCGACCCCCAGAAAAGCCGGCCACCGCTTCAAGAGCGGCCACCTCGATCTCTTCCACCCGATCACGTTTAACGACAAGAGAATCGGGACCACCTATATACGCTGCGACCTGAAGGGAATGCGAGCCCGCTTGACGCGCTACATCGCCATCATCGGAGGGATCGCGCTCGCCGCCGTTTGTGCGTCACTCCTCCTCTTGTCAAGACTGCAGCGGCTGATCTCCCAGCCCATCCTGGACCTGGCCAATACGGCACGAGTCATCTCCACTCAAAAGGACTACTCGATCCGCGCCGTGAACACCAGCCGGCGGCGCGACGAGATCGGGCGCCTCACTGACGACTTCAACGAGATGCTCTCGCAAATCCAGCAGCGCGATGCCGAGCTCGAACGCCACCGCGAGCACCTCGAGGAGCAGGTCGCCGCCCGCACCGCCGAACTCTCGAGAGCCAACGAGGAACTGACGCGGGAGGTATCCGAGCGCCGGCGCGCCGCGCACGCCCTCGCGGCGAGCCAGGCCCGTACGCAGAGCATCTTCGAGACCACCCCCTCGGCCATCTTCACCGTGGATACCGAGCAGCGCATCACGGCCTGGAACAAAGCCGCCGAGGCGCTCACCGGCTTCAGCGAGGGCGAAATGGTCGGCGAGTCACGCCTAATCCTGCACGGCGGTGCCGACCAGAACGAGCTTGACACCTTCGCGGACGAGATCGAGAAGCCGATTCGCAACAAGCTCTGCACGATCGTGCGCAAGGACGGCGAGGTGCGCACCATCTCCAAGAACGTCGAGCCGCTGCGCGGCGCGAGCGGCGAGGTGGTCGGCGCTATCGAGAGCTTCGTGGACGTCACGGACGAGCTTCGCCGGCAGGAGGCGCTGCGCGAGGCCGAGGAAAAGTACCGCACGCTCGTGGAAAACCTGCCCGTCGGCCTCTACCGAAACACCTCGGGCCCCCAGGGGCATTTCATCGCCGGCAACCCCGCCATCGTCAGGATGTTCGGCTATGACTCGCTCGAAGAGTTCATGAACACAAGCGTTGCCGAGTGTTACCGAGATACGGCCGAGCGTAAGGCGTTCTCCAACCTCCTGCTGGCCGAGGGGAGCGTCAACGGCGTTGATCTCCGCCTCAAGAAAAAAGACGGCACGCCGATCTGGGCCAGCGTCTCAGCCACTGTCGTGCGTCACCCCGACGGCAGCATCGCGTACTTCGATGGCATGATTGAGGACATCACCGAGCGCAAGCGCGCCGAGGAGGCCCTGAGAAATAAGGAAGCGCAACTGCGCACCCTCGTCGAAAACGCCAATGCGATTATCTATTCGCTCTCCTTCGAGGGCACTTTCACCTTCGTCTCCCCGAACTGGACCGACAAACTCGGGCATGCCGTCTCGGAAGTCGAGGGGCGTTCGTTTGCGCCGTTCGTCCATCCCGACGATGTGCCGCTGTGCCAGGCGTTTCTTGAAAAGGTAGTCGCAACCGGGGAGCCGCAAAAGGGTGTCGAGTACCGCGTCAAGCATAAGGACGGCACGTGGCGCTGGCATACCTCCGCCGGCTCCCTCGTCACAGACGACAACGGAAATCCGCTCTACTACGTCGGCGTCGCGGAGGACACCACCGAGCGCAAGCGCATGGAGGAGGAGCTGAAGAAGTTCAAGACCATCTCGGACCGCGCAAGCTACGGAACCGCCATCGCGGACCTCGAGGGCCGTCTGCTCTACGTCAACGACGCCTTCGCCCGCATGCACGGCTACACCGCCGAGGAAGTGATCGGCAAGCACCTGTCCATCTTTCACACCGCCGAGCAGATGGAGGAAGTGGACAAACTCAACGCGCAGATGCAGCGGGAAGGGAGCTTTACGGCTGAAGAGGCGTGGCACACAAGAAAGGACGGGACCGTCTTCCCCGCCTTGATGAGCGGCGCGACGATCTGTGACCACAACGGGAACCCGCTATACCTGTCCGTCACAGCCATTGATATCACCGAACGCAAACGCGCCGACGACGCGCTGCGGGCGTCCGAACAGCGGTTCCGCGACGTCGTGCTCAGCAGCTCCGACTGGATCTGGGAGGTTGATGCGGAGTGGAGGTACACCTTCGCCAGCGGCGGACTCGAGGCTGTCCTTGGATACAAGCCGGAAGAGCTTCTCGGCAAGACGCCTTTCGATCTGATGCCCGAGGAGGAAGCGGAAAGAATTCGAGAGGTGTTCACTCAACTCGCCGCGCGAAAAGACAAGATTACCGACCTTGTCAACTGGAACGTCCACAAGAACGGGCGCCTCGTCTGCCTGCTGACCAACGGTGTACCGATGCTGGACGACGATGACGGGTTTCTTGGATACCGGGGCGTCGATAAGGACATCACCGAGCGCAGGCGCGCCGAAGAGCAGCTCCGGCAACAGGCGGTCGAACTCGAGCAGGCGCGCCGGCGAGCCCTCAGCATGATGGAGGACGCCGACCTGATGCGCCGCGAGGCCGAGCAGCGCGCCGACGAACTCGCGAAGACAACCGTCGAGCTCGACCGCGCCAAGCGCGCGGCCGACGCGGCCAGCGCGGCCAAGAGCCGGTTCCTCGCCAACATGAGCCACGAGATCCGCACCCCCATGAACGCCATCATCGGCTTCTCCACGCTACTGCTCGAGGAGGACCTCACGCCCGAGCAGCGCGACACCATCGAGATGATCCGCGCCAGTGGCAACAACCTACTCGGGCTCATCAACGACATTCTCGATCTCTCCAAGGTCGAGGCGGGCCGCATGACCGTCGAGGAGGTGGACTTCTCCCTGCACATGCTCATCAACAACTGCGCCAGCCTCATCCGCAACCGCTGCTCGGAAAAAGGCATCACGCTCGCCGTGAGCCTTGCCGACGACGTACCCGACGCAGTGCGCACCGATCAGGTGAAAGTGCGCCAGGTGCTCACCAACCTGCTTTCGAACGCCGCCAAGTTCACCGAGCGTGGCTCGATCACAGTCAGTGCCACGCGCCACGCCGACACGATCGAGATCGCCGTCGCCGACACCGGCATCGGCATCCCGGCCGACAAGCTCGACCAGATCTTCCATCCCTTCACCCAGGCCGATGCAAGCACGACCCGCCGCTTCGGAGGCACCGGCCTCGGCCTGACGCTGTGCAAGCACTTCGCCGAGCTCCTCGGCGGCAACATCCGCGTCGAGAGCAAGCACGGCAGAGGCGCCACCTTCACCTTCACGTTCCCCTACAAGCCCGCCGAGGGCGACGTGAGCCACGCAGAAGAATCAACCGAAACCGCCGTCGAGTTCTCCGGCAAAGGGCTCCGCGTCCTCGTCGCCGAGGACGACGTCTTCAACCGCAAATTCATCGCGCGCCTCCTCGCCAGCCGCGGCTTCGAGGTCCTGTTCGCCGAAAACGGCCAGGACGTGCTCGAACTCGCCCACCAGCGCCCCGACCTCGTCCTGATGGACATGCACATGCCCGTGATGAGCGGCTACGAAGCGACCCGCACCCTCAAGGCCGACGCCGACCTGGCCCAGATCCCCGTCATGGCGCTCACCGCCTCGGCCATGAAGCAGGACCGCGACAGAGCCTACGCCGCCGGCTGTGCCGGCTTCGTCGCTAAGCCCGTCCGACACCGTGAACTGTTCCTCGAGATCAAGCGCGTTCTCAATGAACGCGCTGCCCTCGACAAGCCCCACGCCGTGCCGGATGCGCCGCTCGACGAGGCGCCCGCAACGCAAGAGCCGGACGACATGCAGGAGCTCATGCACCAGCTCCGCCACGAGTACATGGTCGAGTTCGCGAACGTGCTCGCCGAGTTCGACGCCCTCGTGGCCCAACACGACGACGCCGGCCTCGGCGCCCTCGGCCACCGCCTCAAGGGCAACGGCGCCTCCTACGGCTTCCCCGAGATTACCGAGCTCGGCGCCCAGATCGAAGAGCTCGGCAAGGCCGCCGACCTCGACGCCATCGCCCCGCACATCGAGCGCCTCCGCCAAATCCACGCCGACTTCCACCAGCACGCCACCTAGCCACCCGCAACCAACATGTCGTGTCACTGGTCCGCGTTCACTAGCAGGCTGCTGAAAAAAGCCAGAGCTCCGAGAGCGAAATAGCTCTGCTTGCC
>CBDUSE010000212.1:0-5025 GCA_965369835.1 uncultured bacterium | reverse complement strand
CCCTTGGGCAGCAGGCGTGCGCCCGAGGCTACTCTCAATCGCCGCAACGCGGCTCATCGGGGAACACCGCACGTGCATCCGCTGTGAGAAATGCGGACTAGTCGTGAGAGGCGGTTACGTATCGTGATCGGGCGGCTGGGGCGTCAAGGGGTGATTTTTAGTAATGCCTTGACTAAGAGGGAATTACAGATTTGACTAGTTCTGGTTGAAGACCTCGTACTCCGGGTAGGCGGGATCGGGCCAGTGGTGCCGGTTTGTCCAGGAAGTGTGGCCGTCTATGAAGAAGATGTTTCCGCCGCTCTCGTGATTCGGGAACGGCTGGGTTGGGCTGAGGCGCTCACCGACACCGTCGTCGGCAACGAGCGGGCGCTGGCTTTGGTAGTCTTCCTTGGTGCTCATGCCGCCCATGTAGCCGAAACTCGCGTCCGTCGTGCGCGACTCGTTTTCCCTGTCCGACGGGCACGTGAAGACCCTGATGTTGTCGAGGTAGTTTGAGTAAAGTAGGTCGAGGTCGTAGTCCGTGTCGAGGTTGCTGCTGTACGGGGGGAATCGCTCATCCCAGTCCATGGCGTACATGATGAGTCCAAAGCCGATCTGCCTGGCGTTGCTCAAGCACGCGATCTGCCTTGCCTTCTCCCGGGCCGTGCCCAGAGCGGGCATGAGCATAGCGGCCAGGATGCTGATGATGGCGATGACGACGAGCAGCTCGATCAGCGTAAATCCTGCTTCGCCCCTGGGGCTACGCAGGACAAGGCCGTGCGCCCCGCGGCGGCGTCTATTCTTCGTATTCATCCTCTTCCATTTCTTTTTCGAGCTTCAGGTATTCCCTGTGCGCTTTCCTGGCCTCGTTCGCTTCCTCGGGAGTCTTGAGCATTCTCCGAAGCTTCGACTTGCAGTGCGGGCATTCCTTCTGGTGATACGAGTAGACGAGGCTGCACTTGGTGCAAACGGCCGCCCGATATCCGGCCTTCTCGCCGCACTCGGTGCACCGGACCGGCGGGGTCGAGCCTTTCCTGGCAAGGAAGACCTTGCCGCACTCCTCGCAGAAGAAGAGCGCCCTTTCACCGCGGTCGCCCCGATGTCTCGGCCAGAAGATGATGCCGAACACCACGACGAGGATCAACGCGAGGGCGCCGATTCCCGTCCAGGGGTTCAGGAGCAGCCGTCTCTTGAGCGATACGGGCTCCTCGCTCCGCTTGTCCGTCTCGGTGATGGCGATGACGGGGAAGAACTTCTCGGACCCGCACATCGGGCAGCGCTTGCCGGGATACCAGACGTTGGGTTTGTCGATGTTGATGCTGCTGATCGCCATCGGCAGCAGCGCACCGCACTCTTCGCAACCGATGTCCCTTACAGCCAACGCCTATGCCCTTTCGTGAAGTCTCGCTCTCTATTCAACTTACCCCCGAAAGGCGCGGCTTTCAAGATGGCAAAATCCATCGGCAGAACGCGGGTATCTCCCTTCCCTTGGACGTTCCGCGTGCGCGAAGTTCTTCGGCCTCGCCATGGAGCGGCTCGAAACGTTCGCGGCCTGGCGGGCAGCACGGTTGGGCGACGCGCTTCGCTTTTTCACGCTTGTCCGGGTCCAGGAGCTTGACGCTTCGCGCAGTATAGGGTATTCACACGCCCGCATCCGAGCATGAGGAAAAGGAGTTATCCACAGGTGAAACAGCATCCGCTTGTGCATGAGAAGCTGCGGCACCGGTTCAAGATCGTCGCGTTCGATTGGGACGGCACCGCGGTGAAAAACCGCACCGCGCCGGTTGGCGACATCCTGCCGCGGCTCGAGGCGCTCATGGCGCTCGACGTGAAGATCGTGATCATCACCGGCACGCACCTAGGCAATCCGAACAAGCAGTTCTGCTCGAAGGTGCGGCCGGAGCTCAAGCGCAACCTGTTTGCGTGCGTCAACCGTGGCGCCGAGGTGTACGGTTTTAACGGGGCGGGCGAGCCGGTGCGCATCCGCGGCCGCGAGGCCAGCGACGAGGAAAATCGGAAGATGGACCGCGTCAGCGTCGAGCTCGAGAAGGAGTTCAAGGAGAAATACGGGCTCGACGTGGCGATCATTTACGATCGGTTCAACCGGCGCAAGCTCGACATCATCCCCATGCCCGAGTGGGCGGACCCGCCGAAGGAGCGCATCGGCGAGCTGCTGGTGGCGGTCGAGCAGCGGCTGCGCGAGCACGGGGTGGGCGGCGGTATTCAGGAGTTGATTGACCGGCTCGACGAGAAGTGCCGTGAAGTCGGCATCGAGCTGCGCGTCACAACTGACGTGAAACACCTCGAGTACGGGTTAAGCGATAAGGCGGACTCGGTTGACTGGATCATCAACGAGCTGGCGAGGGGCCTCGGCGTGCCGAACGAGGACGTGCTGTTTATGGGCGACGAGTTCGGGCCGATCGGGGGGTTCGACGGGAGCGATTTCAAGATGGTCTCACCCGTCGCGAAGGGCGCCGTGTACGTCTCGGTGGGCAAGGAGCCGAACGGCGTGCCCGATGAGGTGATGTACTACGGCAAGGGCACCGACGGCTTCACCGAAATCTGCGACGAGCAGATCGCGCTCTGGCGCGAAGCAGGTCCTGGCGAAGCGAGGGAGGAATAGGCGTATCATGAACAACCTGGCCGAAGCCGGCTTGATCGAATCGGTGCTCAGTCCTTGCGACTGGCTCATCGTGCAGAAGCGGTACCGCCCCGACGAGACGCCGAAGTACGAGACGCTCTTTACGCTTGCGAACGGCTTCATGGGCACGCGCGGCGCCTATGAGGAGCCGGTCCCGCGGAGTCATCCCGCAACCTACATCGCCGGTGTGTTCGACCGGACGATGACGTTTAACGAGGAGCTGGCGAATGCGCCGAACTGGCTTGGGCTGGAGGTTCGCATCAACGGCGAGCTGATGAGTCCGCACACGGGGAAGCTGCTCTCATGCATGCGGTGGCTCGACATGCGCAACGGCATCCTCGCCCGGCGCATGCGCTGGCGCGACGGGGTGGGGCGGATCACGCGGCTCGAAACGCTGCGGCTCGTTCATCTGTGCGACAAGCACCGGGCGCTGATCCGGGGCGTCGTTGTGCCCGAGAACCACGATGCGCACGTCGAAATCTTTTCGCAAATAGACGGGACGGCGGCAAACACGACTCTATCGCCGATCATCTGGGTGCGTCACTTCGTCCCGCGCCGGGCCGAGTCGCTCGCGTCCGGCGGCATGTACCTCGAGGCGGAGACGTTCTCCAGCCGAATCGCCGTGGGCGTCGCCTCGAACCTCGTCGTGGAGGGCGAGGAGTCGCGGCACGTTGACATCGTGCCGAACAAGGTCGTCGAGCGCGTCGCGGCGGACGGTCCGCGCGGGACGGCGCTCTCGTTTGCAAAGCACATCTGCGTCTTTACGTCGAGAGAGACAAAGAACGTCAGGGCCAGGGCGCTTGCCGAGCTGCGCGCGATGAAGCGCGACGGTGCGGAGGCAATCGTGCGGGCGCATTGCTCGGCGTGGCACGAGGCGTGGGCAAGCGCGGACGTCGAGATTTCCGGCGACCGTGAATCGCAGCGCGCGGTCCGCTTTAGCATCTTTCACCTGCTCGGGCTGGCGAACGAACGCGACGACGTGAGCGTCGCGGCGAAGGGCCTTCACGGCGACGGCTATCGCGGGCACGTCTTCTGGGACACCGAGATGTTCATCCTGCCGTTCTACATATACACGAACCCGAGGGCGGCCCGAACGCAGGTGATGTACCGGCTGAGGCGGCTCGATGCAGCGAAGGCGAACGCCGCGAAAAACGGGTTTCGCGGGGTGCAGTTCCCGTGGGAGAGCGCGACGACGGGCGCCGAGGTGACACCGGCCAACTGGTATGACCCGATTACGCTGATCGGCGAAGAGATTCGTGTGCAGGAACAGCAGCACCACGTCACAGCGGACGTGGCATACGGCCTGGATCACTACCTGCGCGCCACAGGGGAAAGGCGTTTCCTCGTCGAGCATGCGGCGGAGCTCTTCGTCGAGACGGCACGCTTCTGGGCCTCGCGCGTTCGGCTCGATGCCCGAAAGAAGCGGTACGTCGTCACGCATGTCATCGGTCCCGACGAGGCGCACGAGGACGTGGACAACAACCGGTACACGAACCGGCTGGCGGCGTGGAGTCTTTTGAGGGGGTGCGAGGCCGTCGAGGAGCTGAGGCGGCGTGCGCCGCGCGAGTGGAGGCGGCTCAATGTGCGCCTCCGCGTGCAGGCGCGAGAACTCGCGAACTGGCGCCGGATCGCGCGCCGCATGTGGTATCCGCCCACATCATCGCGTGGCGTGCTCGAGCAGCACGAGGGGTACTTCAAGCTTCGGCCGGCGCGGCTGCGCTTCGACGAGAACGACATGCCGGTGCTGCCGAGGCCGCCACGTGAGAAATCGGGGAGCACGCGGAAAGGGCTAGGGACTACGCAGGAGACGCTGGCGAGCACGCAGCTCATCAAGCAGGCGGACATCGTGCTGTTGCAGTACCTGTTTCCCGACGACTTCGATTTGCGGTCGAAGCGGGTGAATTACGCGTACTACGCGCCGCGCACGACGCATCTCTCGTCGCTGAGTCCTTCCACGTATGCGATCATGGGCGTCGAGGTAGGCGACATGCGTGAGGCGCGGCGAAACTTCCGGCGCACGGCATTCATGGATCTCGACAACCACCAGGGCTCGGCGGCGAAGGGGATTCACGCCGCGGCGCTCGGCGGCACCTGGATGGCGGTGGTGAACGGCTTTGGCGGGATGCGGCCGGCGGGCGATGGAACGCTCAGCTTCGCGCCGCGCCTGCCGGAGCAGTGGCGGCGCTTGAGGTTCCGGATCCACTGGCGCGGCGCACGACTCGAGTTGACGTGTACGGCGCGGCAAGTTCTCGTCGAGCATCTTGGCGGCGGCCGGGGTGACGCCTGCGTGACGGTCTGGGGGAAAGAGGTCACCCTGCGGCCGGGCGAACGGCGCAGCGTTAGGCGGCCTGCACTAGCAGGCTGCTGAAAAAGACCGACGTCCGGTTGAATCGTTGAGCCCTCAA
>CBDUSE010000211.1:0-5066 GCA_965369835.1 uncultured bacterium | reverse complement strand
CGTGGCATAAGCCGCCGGGTAGGCATGGTCCTTGCATGCGGGATTTCAGTACCGTGAGACAGGTGATTTTCGACTAAACGAGCGACGACGTCTCGACCGCCTCGGTGGACTACTGGCACATTGACGAGGGAGACGCCGTCGAAGAAGGGGACGACCTGGTCGAGCTCCGCACCGAGGACGGCGGCTTGCTTGTCATGGCCGCCCCGGTAGGCGGCATCCTGCGCGAGCGCTTCTTCGAGCAAGGTGAGGAGGTGGAGATCGGCGACGTTATCGCCACCATTGACGACGGGCTCGAGGAGCTCGACAACGCAGACGAGGATGAAGAAAACAAAAAGGAGCATCATAAGGTCGAGGACTTCGGAGACGACGAGGACTCCTAGTCGCTGAACTCTCTGTGCAAGCACCCGACCCCAAGTCAAGCCATGTACCTGCGAACCAACTCGACAGAAAACACCGTCGGCGAAGCCACCATATTTCACGAGGCGAACCGCCTCAAGCGGCTGCCGCCGTATCTGTTCACGATTATTGACGACCTGAAGCGCAAGGTGAGCGAGCGCGGGGCTGACCTGGTTGACCTCGGCATGGGCAATCCCGACCTGCTTACCCCGCCGCACGTGGCCGAGGCGCTCGCCCGGGCTACCCAGGAGGACCCGGAATACCACCGCTACGCCAAGCGCGACGGCAAGGTCGAACGCCGCTTCCGCCAGGCAATTGCCGACTGGTACCTCGACCGCTTCAGCGTCACGCTCAACCCCGAGACCGAGGTGCTACCGCTCATCGGCTCGAAGGAAGGGATCGCCCACCTGTCGCTGGCGTTCCTGAACAACGACGACATCGCGCTGGTGCCCTCACCAGCCTACCCGGTGCATTTCAACGGCGTGATCATGGCGGGCGGCATCCTGTACAACCTCCCGCTTACGCAGGAAAACGACTACTTGCCCGACATCGAGGGCCTCGATAGCCACGTCGTGAGCCGCTCGAAGATGATGTTCATCAGCTACCCGCACAACCCCACGACCGCGATCGCCGACCTCGATTTCTACGAAAAGGTGGCGCGCTGGGCCCGCAAGCACAACATCCTCGTCGGAAGCGACAACGCCTACAGCGACATCGTCTACGGCGACTTCAAAGCCCCGAGCTTCCTGCAGGCCAAGTGCGGGCGCGACGTCGGCGTCGAGTTCCACACGCTCTCGAAGTCCTACTCGATGGCCGGCTGGCGCATCGGCTACGCGGTCGGCAACGCCGAGATCCTCGCCGCGCTCGCAAAGACCAAGAGCTACATTGACTTCGGCATCTTCCGCGCCGTGCAGCACGCGGCGATCGCCGCGCTCACCGGGCCACAGGACTGCGTGCGCGAGCTCGTCGAGACCTACCGCCGCCGGCTCGAGGTCTTCGTCGGCGGTCTGGCCGAGGCGGGCTGGGAGGTCCCGATGCCCAAGGCGACCTTCTACGTCTGGGCCCACATCCCGCTCAAGTACAGTGCGCTCAGCTCGCTCGAGTTCTCGAAGCTTATGATCGAGGAGATCGGCGTCGCCACCGCGCCCGGCACCGGCTTCGGCGAGTACGGCGAGGGCTTCGTCCGCTTCGCACTGGTCGAGGAAGAGGACCGCCTCGTCGAGGCCGTCCGCCGCATCAAGACCTTCCTCAACATCAAGGTCTGAATCCGCCCTGCATCGCCGAGCGCGCCACAGCGCACCACACCACCGTCGCCATCTGCTATCAAGGATGCCCCGAGTGCTTTGGCGGCTGGGCCGCCGACACACGCACCCTCCAGCGCCTCGCCGCCCTCGGCGCCCACCTCCACCTCGACCTCTTCGCCTCCGGCCCCGACCTCCCGAACCGGAGCTGCCCAGCTAAATCGCACCCAATTCGGGGACACCACACTGAATTCCGCCCCGGCAGGCCGTTTCGGCTGCAGCTTCTTGCGATGCGGGACCGAGGTGTCCCCGGAACTTGCATGGCGACTCCTCGCACATTCTCCGAGTACTATAGAACGCATCGAGCGTTCCGGCGACCAGCCAACTGGGCAGGCCCAACGTTCGATCCCTATGTAGACAGGGCATAAGCTCTGGTCGAGAGGCAACCTACGCGGTGTGTGGTATCTGGTGGCTTGCTGTTCCAGCCCTCCTGCTTTGGCATCTTACGTAACACTCGAGAGTCAATCCAGCCAATGTGACTCATAAAAAACAGGGACAGTCACCTATTCATTCGTCTCCACGGGGTTCTTATGCCCTTTGGGCGGCCGAGGCGCAAGGGTCGCAGCCGGCGACCCAAGGCGTGTTCGAGTTTGCTGAGGAACGCGTCGCTGACCAGCGGGCGGCCCGTGTGAGTGCTCCGACGCACCTTCTGGTCCAGCTTCTCATCTTGTGCTTGGCGGACTACATCACGCCACTGCCGCGGGGTCCATATCCGCGACCACGCTTCGAGATCAAGCCAGCGTGTGTCCGCCGAGCCATTGCCCGTATGCGCCGCAGCACTCGACCACCGGTACTGCCAGGGCTGTGTGACGAGGCCGACGCGCACCGGGTTGCGCTCGACATAGCACAAGGCGGTCCAGGCGTGCGATTCGTCCATGGGGCACGAGTAAAACCGATTTTGCCACAGGTGCCCCGTGCGATTGTGGAGGCGGTTGATGTACTGCGTGTAGAGGAAGTGCGTCCGGCCGATCGCCTTTGCCAGGGACTCCTCTGCTGACGGGACGACGATGAGATGAACGTGATTGGCCATGAGGCAATAGCCAATGATGCGCAGGCCGCAGTCGTTTGCCCGCTGCCGCAGGAATCTGAGGTACGTGCGCCGGTCGTCGTCCACGAAGAACACATCCTGGCCGTTGTTGCCCCGCTGTGTGACGTGATGCGGGAACCCAGGAAGTACTATCCTCGCAACGCGTGGCATGCGCAAAGGCTACCACGCAAAAATAGGGACAGTCACCTATTTTTCTGACTCGACCAGGTGATTTCCGCTTGTGAGGCGGTGGCATGAGAACAGGCACAAGGGCCACCAAGAAGTAGGAACCGAAGAAAAATAGGTGACTGTCCTTATTTTTGTTGACCGCGTAGTCCACTTCGGCTACACGTGATGGCCTTGTTCGACCGAACAGATTGGAGGCGGGATGAAGCTGCTGGTTACAGGCGGTGCGGGGTATATCGGGAGTGCGACGGCGCAGCTCTTGCTCGAGGCCGGCCACGACGTCGTGGTGCTCGATAACCTGAGCATGGGCCACTGCGAGGCGGTGCCCGACGGCACCGACTTCGTCGAGGCTGACATGCTCGATGAGCCGACGGTGCGCGACGCTTTTCGAAGACACAAGCCCGAGGGCGTGCTGCATTTTGCCGCGTCGAGCCTCGTCGGCGAGTCCATGCAGGACCCCGGCAAGTACTTCCGCAACAACGTGGGCGGCGCCGTGAATCTCCTTGAAGCGATGCGCGAGGTCGGCGCGCGCGTCATCATCTTCTCCTCGACGGCGGCTACCTACGGCGAGCCCGAGACGATGCCGATCACCGAGGAGACCCCGACCGTGCCGACCAACCCCTACGGCGAATCCAAGCTCATGATCGAAAAGGTCCTGCGCTGGTACCACGACATCCACCGCATCCGTTGGGTGGCGCTCCGCTACTTCAACGCGTGCGGCGCGCTCGAGGACTGCGGCGAGGACCACGACCCCGAGACGCACCTGATCCCGCTGCTGCTGCTGACCGCGCTCGGCAAGCGCACCCTGTTCAAGGTCTTCGGCGACGACTACCCGACGCCCGACGGCACGTGCGTGCGCGACTACATCCACATCCGCGACCTCGTCCGCGCGCACGTCATGGCGCTCGATGAGCGCGCCCACGGCGCCTACAACCTCGGCACCACGACCGGCAACTCTGTCAAAGAAGTGCTCGAGGCCGCGCAAAAAATCATCGGCCGGCCGATCCCGCACGAGATCGTGGCGCGCCGACCTGGCGATCCGCCCTCGCTCGTGGCCGATCACGAGCGCATCACGCGCGAGCTCGGCTGGGAGCCCGAGTGCTCGAACATCGAGGAGATCATCAGCTCCGCCTGGGCGTGGCACTCGAGCCACCCGGACGGCTACGCCACCCGCTAACCCGAGGAGAAACGGCGATGCCCGACTTGCTCGACGTACTCAAGGAACGGACCCTCGTCGGCGACGGAGCGATGGGCACCCAGCTCATTGAGGCCGGCTTTTCCGCGGGCGACTGCGCCGAGGAGTGGAACGTAAGTCACGCCGACGAGGTCCGGCGCATCCAGCGCGGCTACGTCGAGGCCGGCTCGGACCTTCTCATCACCAACACCTTCGGCGGCAACCGCATCGCCCTCGGCCGACACGGACTCGAGGCGCAACTGGAAGCCTTCAATACCGCCGCCGTCAACAACGCCCGTGCTGCGGCAGGCCCGGAGACATTCATCCTCGGCGACATCGGCCCCACCGGCGCCCTGCCCGCATCGCTCGGCGGCTGCGGCGAGGACGAGTTTCGCGACGTGCTGCTCGAGCAGGCCGAGGCGCTCCGGGCCGCGGGCGTGGATGCGTTCATCATCGAGACAATCACCGCCGTCGAGGAGATGCGCGGCGCCGTCCGGGCCGCCAAGGAAGCAGCCAAACGCGCCGCGGAAGCGGGGCGCGAGCTCCCCGTGATCGCCAGCGCTGCCTATGATCCCACCCCCGACGGCAGCACCTTCCGCACCATGATGGGCGTCACCGTCGAGGAGATGACCCAAGCCGCGCTCGATGCCGGCGCCGACGTCGTCGGCGCCAATTGTGGCGGCGTCAACATGCGCGACATGGTCGCCGTCGCCGGCACGATCCGCGCCATCACGCCCGGGCCGATCATCATCCAGGCCAACGCGGGTCGCCCCGAGATCGTCGCCGACAAAACCGTCTACCCCGAGACCCCCGAGCAGTTCACAAAAAACGTCTCCGACCTCCTTACCCTCGCCGTCCGCATCATCGGCGGCTGCTGCGGCACCACCCCCGCCCACATCACCGCCATCGCCCAAGTCGTGAAGTCGTTCTAGCAGGTTGCTGAAAAAGGGCAGATGAAGTTGGATATTGCCCCGTTTTTTGG
>CBDUSE010000210.1:0-5088 GCA_965369835.1 uncultured bacterium | reverse complement strand
CCCGTGGTCGGGGATGAACACGACGGGCCGAACCCCCGCAGGGGGTGACATACGTCATCGGTGTGTGTTGCGGATGTCACCCCCTGCGGGGGTTCGGATACTTCTCGATCGCTCGGTGCCCACGGGCTCACGCCCGAGGCTACATCATGTCGCCTGCTGCGCAGGCTTTGCCTGGACACACGCGAACGGGTACTAGAGTTGTTCCCCTTCGAGGCGGTTCTCGCGGGCCCAGTCGTTTTCGATCAGGACGTGGATGACGTCGGGGCGCGGTGTGGCGCGCAGCTCCATCGCTTCGGGCAGCTTGTCGAGCGGGACAATGTGCGTGCGCAGGCGCTCGACGTTGAGGAGGCCGTCAGCGACGAGCTGCATGCCCTCGCGCCAGACGCGTCGCCGTTCGAGCATCCCGTGGTCGGTGTTGAACTCCTTGACGATCGACGCGATCTTGTTGTGCACGCCGAAGAAATCGAGGCCGTCGCAGGGGCCGATGCTGCCGTAGAGGATGATGCGCCCGCCAGGCCGCAGCAGCTCGAGCGTCTTCGGCACGTCGTTGCCGTCGAGCGTGGCCATGATCGCGTAGTCCACGCCGCCCGGCGCGATCTCGTTGATGCGCTGTTTCACGTCTTCAGTCTGGACGTTGATCGTGTGCGTCGCTCCGAACTCGCGCGAGATTGCGAGCTTTTCATCGAAAAGATCGGAGACAATGAGATTGCGGCAGCCGTGGAGCGCCAGGACGCGCGTTAGCAGTAAGCCGCTCAGGCCCTGGCCCACCACAAGGACGTTGTGTGCGCGCGCGATGCCGGTCCGCGTGGCTGCCTCGACGACGCCCGGCAATACCTCAACTAGGCTACCGTCGATGAGCGGGATTTCATGAGCGAGCTTGAGCACGTGGGTGGGCTTGCAGGTCGTGTACTCGGCAAAAGATCCCCAAGGACCCAGCGTCGCCACGCGGTCGCCGACCTTGAGGCCACTGACATGCTCACCGACCTTGTCAACAATGCCGGACGGTTCGTGGCCGAGCATGGGCGGATCGCTCAACGCCTCGATGGGCCGGTGGCCAAGGTACGCCTCGACATCGGAGCCGCAGATGCCGCAGTAGGCGATCCGCACGCGGACCTCGCACGGGCCGGGCTCGGGCACAGGAATCTCGACGGGTCGCAGCTTGCGCGGTCCGTCGAGGATGAACGCCTTCATTGACTGTCGCCTTCACTTGTTGGCGGGAAGCCCTCGGGCATCCAGTCGGGCAGGTCGGCGATCGAAGCGCGCGCCTCCTCCGACGTGGGAACACCCCATGCCACGAAGAACGGGCCAAGGTCCTTTCCGACCTCACGGGAGAAACGCACCAACCACTGGTCACGCTTCTCGTCGTCGTTCTTCGGCCGCTCATTGTCAGGCAGGTCGCGATATTCGGTAAAGACGTTCTTAAAGGCGTCCCAGCCGAACGCCTCCTGCATCTGAATGTACATGATCAGCGCAAGGAACGGCTTCCTCTTCCACTCCTCGAAGTCGGCCCCGCCGGCAAGGTACTCCCCAGTCCTCTTCGCGCGTTCCTCGGCGGTAAAACTGGGGTGCTGATCTGTCATCTTGCCGCACACCTTCTCAAACACGTAGAGCGTAAAGAGGTTAACGGTCACCTCGACCGTGCCGTCGAATGTCCAGTCGCCGGACTGGTGATTGTGGCCCATCTCGTGGAACATGCCCCAGTCGCCATCCTTCATCGTCTTCAGGTTGACCATTCGCTCCGCAGCGTCGAGATGCGTCATGATCGGGCAGCCGGCGTGCATGTATCCGACGCTGATCTGCGTGTCCGTCACGTACCGCTCGGGCCGTTTGCGCTCGCGTGGCCTGGCGGCAAGATCGGCACAAGCGTCCATCACCCGGTCCCAGAAATCCATCAGTTCGTTCGGATCGTCGAGGTCGCGGATCTGCTCCGAGGGCACGGTGAGGATCACCTTACTCGTCTCGAGCTCCGCCCACGGCACAGGCCTGTTGCGAATCTCCGTGCGCCACTCCTTCAGGTCGGTCTTGCCGAGAATATAATGCGGCGCCTGGACCACGTTGCCGATCTTGACGGCAATGGTGCCGAGCGGGCAGTTCTCGGGTACCTCGATGTAGACGAGGCCGCCGAAGGCGTTTGCCGCGTTCGTCGTCATCTCTTCGATCGGGAACTGCCGCGTGATCTCGGGGCAACGGCGCCACTGATCATGATGCCAGATGTGGTCGGCGTGACAGCCGATTCGGACGACGAGCCCTCTCCCTGCTGCTTCCTCGTTGACGCCGACTTTGATCATCTCGCCGGGCGGCGTGTACAGGCCGGTGCTGTGCCAGCGCGGGACCGAGGTGTCCACTTGGATGATCTCGAAACCCCTCTTCGCATCGGCAGGCACTGCTCCGGGAAACGCCGCCCCGGCCGGATGCGCTTTCACCTTCTCGGGCGGCAGGTCCTTGATTGCTTCGAGCTGCATCGCGACAATCACGCGAGCAAGCGGCTGTTCCATCTTGAGCGGCTTGTCGGGGGTGGGGATGGCGTCGGTGCTCCGTGTACGCGCGATCTCGTGGAACTTCGGGCGCAACGCCTTGTCGTACGGCGGCAGTGAGCGGACCGCATGCGTAGCGATCCAGACCGCCTGGGCCATCTCCTCGTTGCTCAGCTCGACCTTGCCGTCGGCGTGAGCGACCAACGCCTTGAGCACCACGGCGGCGTGGGTGAGCCTTGTCGGCGGGCCCTTGACTTCGTACCCAAGGTCCGAGGTCCGGCTGAAGTAACCGTCAGCCCATACGATCCCGGCAGGCGCTAGCAAGCGATTCCCTGGATGGTCGGTCAGGAGGTTCTTCTTGGGGTTGAGCTGCTGCCAGCCCCAGCCGAGTCCGGCAGTGATGAGACCGCCACCCTTGCTCACGAACTGCCTGAGCGCCACGATCTCCTCCTCGTTCAGACCGTGAGTATCAACACAGACAACGTTGAACGAACTCAGTCTCTTCTCCCAACCATTGTCGTTCAGCGCCTCCGTTCTGAAGCTCTGCTTGCTGAGGAAATCAAGTAGTCCCCCTTGGTTGCGCACGCCCACGCGCGGGCCATCCTTACCCATATTCGGCCCGGTGACCCAGCGCACCGCATTTGCCATGAGCCGTCCCGTGTCCGCAGTCGCGAGTGTCTCAGCCCCGAAATAGCCGCCGTGGCCGAAGGCGACAATGCGGCCACGTCCTGCTCGTGCCGCGGCAACGACAGGCGCGCGGACGTCCTTGGCCGCGCCTCCGGTCACAACCGGAAACGCCTTGTTTCCGAATACGCATAGGGGGCCTGGCACGCCCGGTGCGCCGATTTCGCTCACGCCGTCGAGCAGCAACTCGAGGTCTCTGTCATTCGACACGGCCTCGCCGGCGGCAGGGCAGGTCATTCCTGCCGCGAGACAAAGCAATGCCCCGATTTTGCAGACAGTCCTCATTTCAGCACCTCGCAGGCTCTTGTGCTCTCAATTGCTCGGAGAGTTTGGCGAATTCCCCGGCCGTGTGCTCGAAGAACATCCTGTAACCCTCGCAGAGCCAGGACCGCTTGCCGTCGAGGCGGTCCTTCTGGCGAACCAGACGGTCCTTCTGGCAGCCGCCGTAGCACATGTCGAGGTACTCGCACGAGGCACAGGCGTCGCCGTAGGCTTTCTTGGCGTCACTGAATTCTTTTGCCTTCACAACATTGAAGAAGGCCGGAAGTTCCTTCTCCATGATATTGCCGAGCTTCAGCTCCGGCCGGACGAAAAAGTCGCACGGATACACGTCGCCGTTGTGCTCGACGACGAGGTACGAGTCGCACCGCTCGCCGAGCGGGCAGAAGTGGATCGGCGCGCCCACGGCCCGGCTCAGCATCGCGTCGAAAATGCGCACGGAGACTTTCCCCCAGCCGTGCTTCGCCCACTCGTCAAACACATCGCAAAGGAACCGGCCGTACTGCTCGCCGGTGACGGAGAAGTCGGCGAGGCGCCCCGTCGCGGGATCTGTCTCGACGATCGGGATGAACTGAAGCGCGAAGAAGCCGTGCTCGATGAACCAGCGGTACACCTCACGGCCGCGGTCGGCGTTGGCGGGGCTCACGCAGCACAGGACGCTGAAGGCGACGCGGTGCTCGCGCAGCAGCCGGGCGGCGCGCATCACTTTGTGGAACGACTTGCCGCGGTACCGCTCGTGCACGTCGCGTGGCCCATCGAGGCTCAGTCCGACGAGGAACCGGTACTCCGCGAGGAACCGCGCCCACGTGTCATCAATCAAAAAGCCGTTCGTCTGCAAGGCGTTGCCGACGAGCTGGCCGCTCTTGCCGTACTTCTTCTGCAGCTCGACGACCCGTTCGAAGAACGGCAGCCCCATCAACGTCGGCTCGCCGCCCTGCCACGAAAAGACCGACAGCGGCAGCCGCAGCTCGAGGAAGGAGGAGACGAGCCGCTCGAGCACCTCGCCCGCCATCCTGTGGCGCGTCATCCGGTTGCGGCGGTCGGTGTACATCTCCTTGCCGACACGCAGATAGAAGCAGTATTCGCACCGCGCGTTGCAGTCGGCCGAAGCGGGCTTGATCAGGAGCTGGAATGGCCTCGCAGATGTCGTGTCGTTCACCGCTCGCCTACCGTTAACGGTCTGGAGCTTGATGCTACGCTCCAGGGACGTGCACGGCAAGGGCAATCGAGGACCGTGTCGGACCTGTTCACGGCCGGTGGATGGGATGAGGGTCGGCGATCCCGAAGGGATCGAACGTGAATAGCTCCGGGTGAAACCCGGAGAGACAGCCGCGACACACCACCCCGCCCAACCCCGAAGGGGTTGGACAACATCCGCGTGGGTGCGCCTTGCACGTCCGACCCCTTCGGGGTCGTGGGCACGTCTTGCGTCGTTGCGTCCCGTGGGTTAGCACCCACGGCTATTCACATGCGACCCCTTCGGGGTCGGTCGTGTCGCGCTATTCGTTTCCGTGGGTTAGCACCCACGGCTATTCATGTTGCTCCCCTTCGGGGATCCCGAGAATCGGCGTCGGAGGAATCGTTTCCAGGTCAGCGCCGTTCCCATCCCCGAGGGTAATCAACGGCGCGGTCGTCGGCCGAACCGAACCTG
>CBDUSE010000209.1:0-5100 GCA_965369835.1 uncultured bacterium | reverse complement strand
GACCAGTTGTGGGCTTACAAGAAGCTAAACCTGGAGGGCGTGGTCAATCACCATGTTCGACAGGAAGCCATCATCCAGCGACGGACGTCGCTTCGAACGGAGCTTGGCGCCCCCTTTCGACGGCCCCTTCATGGCTGCCGTCTCGCCTGACTTCGACGTGCGTCTCTTCGCGCGAGACTCCTCCCTCGATGTTGCCTTGGTCTGAGATCGGCCCCCCTTGGAGGAATCTCCCGACTTCGTGCTCAGAGCGGTCATGATCGGTTGTACACCTCCAAAGTCAGTATAGCAAACCAGCGGCGCAGGAGCCCCTTTTTCAGTAGATGACATTGACGGCTACCTCGATTATCCTTGACTTACACCTACTGATAGAACAAAAAGCGTACCAAACCCGCGCAGTGCAGTCCTGGTGGTGTGACACGTTGGCGCCGGCGACATTAGCATAGTGTGTCACCTTGTCCCGTATCGAGAGCTTCCGTGGGAGGTCAGCGATTCTGCTTTCGCGCGTAACGTGCAGTACGCCAAGCTTTTAGCATAATGCATCGGCTGTTGGCACCGCGCTTGCATAATCGACGTCCACGGTGAAGCATATTCTCACGCAAGGAGAACCCGGAAGGATATCTGCTAAAGGAGGGACGAAGAATTGAAAACGAAGGTCAGGCCACTGGGCGGCCGCGTACTGGTCAAGCGGCTGGAGGAAACTGCGACGAGCAAGGGGGGGATCATCATCCCCGACAGCGCCAAGGAGAAGCCGAAAGAGGGCAAGGTCGTCACGCTCGGCACCGGCAAGCTTAACAAGGACGGTAAGAAAATCGCCTTCAACGTGAAGGTGGGCGACCGGGTGCTCTTCACCTCGTACGCGGGAGCGGAAGTCACGGTCGCCGACGAGGAATACCTTATCATGAGTGAGGACGACATCCTCGGCGTCATCGGCTAGCCTGGTACGAAAAAGCGGAACGGAAAGGATCTGGAATCGCACAAGGGAGGATTAGGAGCCACTATGGCAGCTAAACAGTTCGCATTTGACGATGACGCCCGACGCGCCGTGCTCTCGGGCATCGAGCAGTTGAGCAAGGCCGTCAAGGCCACCCTCGGCCCGAAAGGGCGCAACGTCGTGCTCGACAAAAAGTTCGGCTCCCCCACCATCACCAAGGACGGGGTGACCGTGGCCAAGGAGATCGAGCTCAAGGACCCGAACGAGAACCTGGGCGCCCAGCTCGTACGCGAGGTGGCGTCCAAGACCTCGGACGTCGCCGGCGACGGCACCACGACCGCCACCATCCTGGCCGAGGCGATCTACCGCGAGGGTCTCAAGAACGTGGTGGCCGGCGCCAACCCGATGGCGCTCAAGCGCGGCATAGAAAAGGCGGTCGCCGCAGTCGTCAAGGCGCTCGACTCGATGAGCAAGAAGGTCAAGGACCGCGCAGAGATCTCCGCGATCGCCGCCATCAGCGCCAACTGCGACACCGAGATCGGTAACATCATCGCCGACGCCATGGACAAGGTCGGCAAGGACGGCACCATCACCGTGGACGAGGCCAAGGGGATCGAGACCACGCTCGATGTCGTCGAGGGGATGCAGTTCGACAAGGGCTACCTCTCGCCCTATTTCATCACCAACCCCGACAGCATGGAGGCCGAGCTCGAGGAGTGCCTCATCCTGCTGCACGAAAAGAAGATCTCCAACCTCAAGGACATGCTGCCGCTGCTCGAGAAAGTGGCGCAGACCGGCAAGCCGCTACTGATCATCGCCGAGGACATCGAGGGCGAAGCGCTGGCCACCCTCGTCGTCAACAAGATCCGCGGCGTCCTTAAGTGCGCCGCCGTCAAGGCCCCGGGCT
The DNA here is from genome assembly GCA_965369835.1 of uncultured bacterium. Lineage (GTDB taxonomy): Bacteria > Auribacterota > JABMQX01 > JAFGEW01 > JAFGEW01 > CBDUSE01. The sequence goes on along the minus strand of CBDUSE010000209.1, from coordinate 3,262 downwards.
TCGGCGATCGGCGCAAGGCGATGCTCCAGGACATCGCCGTGCTCACCGGCGGCCAGTTCATCACCGAGGACCTCGGCATCAAGCTCGAAGGCGTCACGCTCGAGGACCTCGGCAAGGCCAAGCGCGTCGTCATTGACAAGGAGACCACTACCATCATCGAGGGCGGCGGTCAGAAGGCCGATATCCAGGGCCGCGTCGAGCAGATCAAGAACGAGATCGAAACCATCACCAGCGACTATGACCGCGAAAAGCTCGCCGAGCGGCTCGCCAAGCTCGCCGGCGGGGTGGCCGTCGTCAAAGTCGGTGCCGCCACCGAGACCGAGATGAAGGAGAAAAAGGCCCGCGTCGAGGACGCGCTTCACGCCACCCGCGCCGCCGTCGAGGAAGGCATCGTCGCCGGCGGGGGCGTGGCGTTCCTGCGCTGCGCCGACACGCTCAAGGACATCAAGCTCAAGGGCGACGAGAAGACCGGCGCCGAGATCGTCCAGCGAACGCTGGCCGAGCCGATCCGCCAGCTCGCCGTCAACGCCGGCGAGGACGGCTCGATCGTGGTCGAGAAAGTCCGCTCCGGCAGCAAGGACTTCGGCTATAACGTCGCCACCGACAAGTACGAGGACTTGGTCAAGGCGGGCGTGATTGATCCGAAGAAGGTCACTCGCATCGCCCTGCAGAATGCCGCCTCGATCGCAGGACTCCTGCTCACCACCGAGGCGCTCGTGACCGAGATCCCCGAGAAGGAAAAGGCCGGCCCGCCGATGCCCCCGGGCGGCTACGGCGGTGACATGTACTAACCGCAGCCCCGCGGACCGCCGCCGCCCCGCGGACCGCATCGCGGAAGCGACTGCGTCGCGCCGGAACCGGGCGCAGGTCAGAAACGTCGGAAACCGGTGAGCCCCGTGGCCGAGCGGGCCGCGGGGCCACCGATCACTTCCACCCACAAAAGAAGCGAGCCAAACATGAAGCTTGGGGCCGTCGTCAGCGATCAGACCAATCTCAATCCGTTCGAGCTCGCCATCGCCGGGGCAGAGCGGGCGCGCCAACTGATGCGCGGCTCGCGGCCCATGCTCGAGACCGAAGCAAACCACCCGACCGCCATCGTGCTCGAGGAGTTTGCCGCCGGCCTCCTTCGGGCGGAGCCGAAAGACAGCAACGCAACAAGACCGTGGCAGAGCACCGAGAGCAAAAGCGAAACCGAGTGAGGTGATCGGCCGTGCCAACCTACGAGTATGAATGCGAGCGCTGTGGCCACACCTTCGAAGCGTTCCAGAGCATGACCGACAAGCCGCTGCGCACCTGCCCCGAATGCGGCGGCCCGGTGCGCCGCCTCATCGGCGCCGGCGCGGGCATCATCTTCAAGGGCTCCGGCTTCTACGCGACCGACTACCGGAGCAAGAGCTACACCCAGGGCGCTAAGGCCGACGCGCCGAAATCGGCCTCGAAAACGGAGTCAAAGTCGGCGTCCGACTCGAAACCGGGGCCGAAGTCCGGCAAGAAATGCCCGGCCAAGACCTCGGGATGCCCTGGAGGCTCGTGCAACGCCTCGTAGCTTTGTAGGGCGGGCTTGCCCCCGGAGCCTTGGCGAAGGAGGGCCGCCAAATGTCCGCGCAGAGGCGGACACGCCCGCCGCAGTATGGAGGTCATGAGTGAAACGGATGATTCTCGCGGGCGCGGCCGCCCTGGCGGCGCTCGCTACGATCGGCGCGCCCGGCTCGGCGCCGGTTACCGACGAACTCAGACGCACCGCCGTCGTCAAGGCGGTCGAGATCGCCGGCCCCGCCGTGGTCAACATCGGCACCGAACGGATTATCGTCGTGCGGCGCGACCCGTTCTGGGAGCTCTTCGGCGACCTCGTGCCCGAAAGCCCCTTCGGCGCCCGGCGCTACAAGATCACCAGCCTCGGTTCCGGCGTCATCATTGATCCCGACGGTTACATCGTCACCAACGAGCACGTGATTCGGCGCGCCTCAGGCATCCACGTCTCCATCGCCAACGACGAGAAGACCTACAAGGCGCAACTGATCGCCTCGCATCCCGAGCACGATATCGCCGTCATCAAGATCAACCCCGAGCGCCCGCTGCCGCACGTCGAGTTCGCCGACAGCGACAAGCTCATGATCGGCGAAATCGCCATCGCCATCGGCAACTCCTACGGCCTCGAGAACACCGTCACCACCGGCGTCGTGAGCGCCACCCGCCGCTCGATCACCGCGCGCGGCCGGGTGATCTTCGAGGACTTCATCCAGACCGATGCCGCCATCAATCCCGGCAACAGCGGCGGCGCGCTCGTGGACATCCACGGCCGCCTCATCGGGATCAACACCGCCATGCGCTACGGGGCCGAGAACATCGGCTTCGCCATCCCGGTCAACAAGGTCAAGCAGTCGCTCGAAATGCTGCTCGACCCGCGCCAGCTCAAGCAGATCTGGGTCGGCCTCGTGCTCGAGCCCGATGAGCAGGACCTGTGCGTGGTAGTCTCCGTGGACGAGAAGAGCCCCGCCGAGAAAGCCGACGTCAAACCGGGCGACGTGATCCTCACCGTGGACGATCGGCCCATCCGCGGCGCCTACGACTACGACCTCTACGTGCTCAAAAAAAGTATCGGCGACACTATTGACCTTGCTGTTGAGAGGGACGGCGAGCGGAAGCGACTCACGCTCACGCTCGTCGCGGCACCGAAGCCCTCGGGCACGGAGCTCGCACGCACGCTCTTCGGTCTCGAAGTGCGCGACTTCACCAAGGAGGACGCCGCCAAACTCGACCTGAACCTCGACGGCGGCGTGCTCATCACCGGCGTCGAAGCGCGCAGCCCCGCCGCCGAGAAGCGCCTGCGCAAGGGCGACGTCATCGTCCGCGTCGGCCGCTACAGCGTCCCGAACGTCGAGCACCTCGGCAGGCTGCTCGACCGCGCCGACAAAGGCACCGACGTCCTCTTCTGGGTCGTCCGCGACGGCTACCTCATCGGCAACTACCTCACCGCCAGGTGAGGCCCTCACCGCCAGGTGAGGCCCTCACCGCCCAATGAGCAAAAGAACCCTCGCGCAAAGGCGCGAAGACGCCAGAAAAAGCAGAAGCCGCCCGGAGGGCGGCTTCGCGCCCGGCGCCGAAGCAACCGGGGTGGTACGCTAAACAGCATCGGGTATTCTCAGTAACCCGTCGATTCTTTTTCCTGTCTCTCTGCGTCTTTGCGCCTTTGCGTGAGGTTCCTATCCCGCATTTCTCATACGCCGAGCGCGCGAGGGCGCTCGATGCGATGGAACTGCCT
>CBDUSE010000208.1:0-5169 GCA_965369835.1 uncultured bacterium | reverse complement strand
TTGCCCATGCTCTGGCTCCTCGAAGTAGAAGGCGTGCGCGGCACTGAGGCCGGCAGCCTCCGCTATTCAGTCGCTCAATGCAACCTTGGCGGCCTGAGCAATCCACTCGGCTACGCCAGGATCGGGCAGGAGCCCGCGGCTGGACACGGCGACCTCCTTTCCCTTCAGTGGGTTTGGCAGCGATCCTATTCCCGGAATCCGGCTCGGGCGCTTCATGAACTGCGCATGCATTCGAGAGGCGCCGAAAGCCACGTAGCACCCAACAACGATCACCCGTTTCCGATGATCTGCGGCCCTGGCGATGACCGGGACCGCATCAGTCCCGTACGTCTGTCCCATGTGAACGTATGCCCAATCGGCGTACGTGATGCCTGTCTTGCCGCAGACGTAGCTCGTGATGCGCTTCATGAGAGCATCCCAATGTTCGCGAAGGCCTTCGTCGCCATGCGCTATGACGACGAGCGCCTCTTCCTCCGCATCCTTGGAAAGTTCCTCAACCCGCTTCAGCATCGAAGTCAGAAGTACCTCGCTCTGGTCCAGTGTCGGAGTGACTGTGATCGGGATCGAGCTCCTCACCAGCTCGACTCCCTGCTCGTTCAATCCCTCCTTGATGCGCTGGTCGCTGTAAATGCCAAGGAGGGCAGGAATGTCCCAATGGGAGTGCGACGACGGCGCGATAAGCAGAGGCACGGCAACGATCCGGTCGCAACCGGCTTCAATCATCTCGGTTATCCCGTCGGCAACCGATGGCCTCGTGAACTCCATCATGACGACCTTGACCTTGGTGAACGGGCTCTCTTTGCCCAGAGCCTCGCGCACCTGCGGTTCGAGGTCTATAACCGGCTTGTTCCAGGCCGGCCACGGCGCGCCGTGCGCGATAATCAGAAGGCCCGCCTTTGGGGTGGTAGCCGATTCCTGTGGCGGCTGTTTCTCTGCGCTGCGGCCCTGTCCGGTAGCCACAATGACGACCGATAAAGCAGCCGCCAGGGCAAAGGCAAGAAACGGCCATCTGCAAAATGTTCTCATGTTTCCTCCTTTTTCTCTGCACAGTTTTCGGTGCAACTTGCGATCCGCGCTGGGCGGCGGTTACGCGCTATTCATACCCAGGTCCCCATAAGTGGGGATCTTCTCCTGCCGAGGGGAGTCTCAGGTCGGGGAAGAACGTATGTCCCGCGTTTCGAATGCTGCTCGGTGGCTCGACCGAGTCGCACGCGATCCCCTTCTTCCATGTCACATGACCATCAACACACAAGACGTTCACACCGCCGCTATGGTAAAAGCCGACGTTTTTTCGGTGGTCGTACATGGCGGGGAAGCCTGCGGCTGCTGGATGGTCATGATCTATCACAAAGTGCATGTAACAGGTTTCGAGCACGAGCATGGTGTCGCTTGGCGCCTCGACATCGGTTAGGCGATATCCACCGCATGGGCCGACTGCCCCCATTCCATCATTGCTTTGAACTCCATTGAGCATGTAGCTTGTTACAGGAGCGTGCCCCGCTATTTGGCTCGGGAATGGGTCCTTATCAACCGGGCATATCCATATATCGTGATCTTTGATCTCTTGGTGGATGTCGGGAGCATCAGGATCAATGTACACGTCAAGATACGGCGCTACTTTATAGAACCAGGCAGTGGTGATCGGGATAGGGAGCCTGTTGCGCTGGATCAGGATCCACCCGTCGTGCTCATTCGAATACATAGTAAAGGCCAATCCAACCTGATGCATGTTATTCGCGCAGAACGCCCGTCTCGCGCGGTCTCTTGCGCCTTGGATCGCGGGCAGTAAGAGCGCCGCTAGGATCGCTATTATCGCGATCACGACGAGCAATTCGATCAGCGTGAAACCATTTCCACGCGCACAAGACAGCCTTGCCACGGGCGCCTTGGGGACCAAGCAAGTTCTGAATCGCATCGAACGAATTTCTCGGAAATGCCAAGTTGATTATTTTCTTGCTCGAGCCAGTCCCTTCGATGGTGCTCAATCCCGAGGAAAACCGTAGGTACTGCCGCCCTCAACGGGCGGCAGTACCCGGAACGGCCGCAGTCGAAGCGAGAGGCTGCGTTAGCCGCAGGTCATGAGCTCGCGTGACGACTGCGGTGCCTGAACATGACTAAAGCCAGGATCCCGCCGCTCAAGAACGCGAGAGCTCCCGGCTCGGGAATGCACCGAGTGTTGATGTCCACCTGGTCAATCATGGTCGAGGCACCCTCTGTCAGGGCATAGACCTTTACGTACTCCAGGGCCGGCTGGTCCTCGAAGTGGAACCACGCGGTAGCGCGGTACCAAAGGCCCGTACCGCCGCCACCACCGACGTCCGCTTCGAGCTCGAAGCCGGTCATCGTAATCCCCTCCGTGCCCGTAATGATCATGCGGTCCAGCGGATCAGGAGCGTCAGGATACTCCTCGTAGCCCCTTCCGACCTCGATGGCCCAGCCCGTGCCCTCGAGCGGGTCGCTGGCGAAGTAGGTCCACTGGATCCACATCTCCTTTTGCAGGCCCGACTGCTCGGAGTTGGGGATCTCGAAGACCAACGCCGTGTCCCCCATGCCGCCGTACACCCCGCAGCGGGTCCACGGGCCGCCCATCGAGTAGTGGCTCCACCCCCCATAGGGCGGATCCGACGGGAAAGCCCCGATCAAAAGCGGCGTCCCATAGGGATTGACCCATCCGGCGCCGGCGCCAAGCGCATCCGGCGCCAGCGGCAGGGTAGGGGCGATCGGGTCCGGGTCTCCCCCCTCCGGTGGGCAGTGGAGCTCGGCCACATTGACGGCGTTGAACTCCCAGCTCTGGTGCGTGTAATACAGGTTGTCGCTCCAGTCGGGCGGATTGGAATAGTCCGCCGAGGCGACGGTTCCTGTGAGGAGCAGTGCAAGAGCACCGCACAAAAAAGATGAGGCGTACTTCATCGTCTTGTCCCTCTGTCGTCGAGCGAAACGGCCCAGCCTCAAGGCCCGTTGCGCCTCAGTCTCTATCGTTGCCCGTAACTCGCTCCTTTCCGGCGCCTTGCCGCGACAGGGACAATCCAGAGCTCGAATCCCCCTGTGGATCACCTCCTCACGTATTTCGAGATTCCCGGTTGATAGTCCACGACAAAGCGATATTGCTTGCCGCAGAACAGGATCACTTCCTTCTGCCCACGCCTGAGGATGCGGACCTCAACCCTCAGATCGCCGTAGCCCTCGTGGGCAAACAGTTCGTCATAAAGCTCCAGAAGCTTCCCCTTGACTGTCTCGTTCGTGGCGGTCATGGCGACTTGCATCCCGCGGCGATCGGAGCCCTACGTGCAGTGCTGCGGCGGCGCAGGCGAACCAACTGCGATTCTGTCTCAATGAAACTTGCTCCTCTTCTCTCGCATCAAATCTCGTTGGCTTAGTGGCACCGATTAGAAAGATGAAGCAACGGCAAGACCGATCTGGGAAACCAAAGCCGTTTTCACCTGCTATTGAGATAAAATCTCAATAGCCCTGAAGTAAGATATCCGGCTTTCGTTGTCAAGCCCTTTTATGAAAAAATCGCCCGCCTCCCTCTGCGGCAGGCGCCTCAGAACTCGATCGCCAGGCGGCCTGTGATGCTGTCCTCTTCGGCGCCTCCGGCGAACTCGTTGTGGAGGTACTCAAGAGAGATTACGGCCCCCTCGAACACCGTGTAGTTCACGACGACTCCATACTGGTCTTCGGGGAAATCGGCAAAAGCATTTGTCGTGCCGTAGCGCGCGCCGAGCTGTACGTCGGCCATCACCTCATAGCCGACCTCGATGTTGAGCGCCTCAGGCTCGTCGCCCGAGCCGTCCTCGTCGGTGTCGAGGTCCGCCGCCTCGAAGCCGTCGAGCGCTGTCACGTATTCGACCGACCCGTAAAACGGGCCCGACTCGTAGACCACGTACACCGCGATGCCCGAGACCTGATCCGTCACGCCCTCCTCAGGCATCAACTCAGTGAGCTCGTTGCTGTCGGCAAGGTTCGACGTGAACGCCACCCCGGCGGTCAACGCTTCGATCGGGCTCACCTCGACCGCCGCGTAGTACAGGTTGATCGTGTCGTCCTCGCCGATCTCCTCGACGTCGCCGTTCGCTATGCCCGCTGTCACCGCGCCCAAGCCGAAATCGTAGGAGACTTGGAGCACCTCCTCCTGCGCTTCGCCCAGCGTCTGCGTCAGCGGATCCGTGCACAACACGGTGGGGTACGCCCCGACAGGCAGGTATAGCCGCCCCACCGTGAAGACCACGGGCATCGCTGCGGAACCCCCAATGCTGCCGTAGGCTTCATCCACCTCGACACCGTCCGAGCCGTCCTCGTAAAGAAACAGGATGCCCAGAGAGAGCCACTCGACCGGCGAGTACTCAACACCGAGCTCAACTGTCGAGACGGCGACATCGGCCCCGTCTTCCTCGTCACCGTCAAGATAGGATAGTTCGACCTCAAGGCAGCCGCTGAAACTCAGCCCGGCCTCCTCGAGCGCGTCGGTCGTGAACGCCGAGCACAGACCCGGGCTGAGCGCCACGACCACAGCAGCTACGACCCACACGTACGCCACACGTTGTTTCATTTTCCCCTCTCCCTCGTTCAGGGTCCCTCTTTGGTATAGTTTGCCCAAGCTTTCTCTTCCGGCCGTTCACGGCCCCGCGTATCCTCGCGCGCGCACCCGGCTAAGCCTCCCCCGGCAGCGATACGCTTGCCAGAGCCGGCGGTTCAGGCCAGCAAGCCGAGCACATACGATTTGGTAGAACGTGCTACAGCAAAAGCACCCTCCCGTCAAGACCTTTTGTGCTTCCTCTCCCCACGGTCCTCTTGTTGTTGCCCTGTGGCCCGTATGCCGCGCCAGGCCAGCAGCGCTGTCACGCGCTTCCGCTGTGCCGCCGAAACCACCGCCATCTCGACGTGTTCCCTCGCAAGCCGCCCCCTGGCCGCCACAGCCGCTGCGGTCGATCGGAGGCTCCCGTTCAGGGCATGAGCGACCTCATTGAGATACTATCGCAATAATGGCGGGCCCTCTTAGGCTTATCAAGCCCATTCACAAGGAATTCGCCTCGTCTTGATTTCCCTACACACCCTTAGCAGCCTGCCGAGAAAAGGCTGATGTCCGGGTGAATCATGGAGCCCTGTTAGGGCGACTGCTAGTGTAGTGTTTCGTAAGTGTGGTTGATTATGCTGCTCGCCTCCAGTATG
>CBDUSE010000207.1:0-5169 GCA_965369835.1 uncultured bacterium | reverse complement strand
GTCAGATGTGACATTCCTCTGAGCAAGCCCTCGCTCAAACGGCATCTTCGTGAAGAGAGACCAGAGCGCACGCTCTTTCTCGGGGAAATCCCGTAGCTTCTTCTTGTAGCTCCCAATGCGGATGAACTCCACGCCCTTGAAGCTGACTGGAGCACTGAGAGCAGGCTGGATCTCGATGATGACTGCGCGTGCACCGCCGCACGTGAACTCGTGTATCCTGAAATCCACACGCGGCGAAAGCAATCGCGCCAACCAATTCTCAAGCTCTTCGTTCCCAACTTTGGCGTCTCTGGGCCGGAAGGTAGTGCCAACGAACGTGCCGGGCGCGTCCTGGATGCCCCACACTATGTACCCCGCCTCCTTCTTGTGGAGAGCTGCCGAGTTTGAGAGGGCGGATAGATACTCGCCGATCTCCTCTGGATCCGCCCTGTTGAGCTTGAACTCGACCCACTCCGTCTCCTTGGACAGCGATATCAGTTCATCCAGCAACGAGTTCAATTCGGAGTCGTCCATTGATGTTCCCACCTACCAGATCCATGGTACCCAAGAAGCAAAAGGACAAGAGAGCGACCGTATTCCTTCATGCCGCCGCCTTGTTTTTGCCCTCATCTCAGGCGACCAGTCGCTGCCGACTACGGAGAAGCTCAGAGAGCGCCATTATTCCGTGAATCCAGAGACACCTCAGTGTGGGCGCTGGATAGCATAGCAGCATGAACCGCCTCAGGCAAATCCCGTTGCTACCTTTGTGGGCTCCGGTCCTTAGACGGGGTTGCCGGCCTTGTCGAGGACGGTAACGGGGCCGTAGGGTTCGAGGGCGGGGCGGAGCTCGGCGGCGCGGCCGACGACGACGATGACGGACCGGTCGAGCCGGACGTACTGTCGCGCCATTGCCTGGACCTGTTCGGGGGTCGTGGCGTTGATGCGGTCGCGGTAGGTGTCCCAGTGGTCGTCGGGGAGACCGTAGAGTTTCAATGACACGATGTGGGCGGCGATCTCCTCGATGCGCTCGAGGGCGATCGGGAAGACGCCGGTGAGAAACGATTTGGCGTTCCCGAGTTCGTCCTGGCCGACGAGCTCGTCGCGGATCCGGTTGAGCTCCGCTATAAACTCGCGGACGGCGTCCTCGGTCACCTCGTTGCGCACCGCGGCCGACGCGACGAGGCAGCCGGCCTCGACGCGGGCGTCCGGGCGCGAGTAGGCGCCGTACGTGTAGCCCTTCTCCTCGCGCAGGTTCATGAAGAGCCGGCTGGCGAAGCTGCCGCCGAGGACCTGGTTCATCACCTTGAAGGGGACGAAGTCCGGGTGGCCGAACGGCAGGGCGTGGTTGGCGATGAAGATGTTCGACTGGACCGCGTTCGGGAAGTCCACGACGAGGGCGCGGCGCTCGGCAATCGGCGACACGTCGGCGGTCGGCGGCTCCGCCGCCTTGGCGGCAGGCCACGTGCCGAACACCAGCTCCGCCGCGCGCAGGGCCTGTCTGCGGGTGACGCTCCCGACCACGACGAGATACGCCTTCGAGGGATCGAAATGCGCTTCGCGGAACCCGACGAGATCTTTGGGGGAGATCGCCGTGAGCGACTCCTCGGTCGCGTCGAAGGCGGCGTACGGGTGGTCGCCGTAGAGCGCCCGGTAGCAGGCTTTGCGACCGAGGTAGCTGGGCTGGGCGTGCTTGTTGGCGAGCGAGGCCAGCTCGCGTCGGCGAAGCCGCTCGAGCTCCTCGTTGGGCAGCGTCGGGTCGAGGACAAGGTCAGCGAGCAGGCCGAGCCCGTCGGCGAAATACTCCTCGAGCATCGAGATGAAGACCTGGAGCATGTCCTGGCTGCCCGCAGTCTCAAGCTCGGCGCCCATGAAGTCCACGGCCTCGGCGATCTCGTCGGCCGTGCGCGTGCCGGCGCCCTCTTTGAGCATCTCGGCGAGAAACGCGGCCAGCCCGGGCAGCCCCTGCTCGTCATGCGTCAGGCCGGTGGCGATGAGGATCGTGGCGCAGACGCGGGCGACGCGCCGGTCCTCGCACACCACGACGCGCAGGCCGTTGTCGAGCCGATCTTCGGTGAACGCGGGGAAGCGGAACTCGCCCGCCGGTCCGGGCGCCGGCGGTCTCGTGGGGAACGCGGTTGCGCTCTTCTCGTTCATGATGCTGCACCCCCCTCTGCCGCCGGTGCGCTTGGCATCGCCTCGACCGTCGTCCGGTTAGGCGCGGCGAAATACTCCTGCGCGACGCGCTGAACGTCCTCGGCTTTCACGGCCAGGTAACGCTCGAGCTCCGTGTTCGCCAGGGCCGGCTCGCCATCGTAGAGCGTGAACTCGGCCAGCACCGTGGCGCGGCCGAGGTTCGTCTGGAGCCGATCGAGGTACTGCGCCTTGATGAGGTTCTTCGCCTTCTGCACCTCGTGCTCGCTCACGCCGTCCTCGGCGAGCCGCTTGAGCTCGTCGGCGATGAACGCTTTACACTGCTCGTTGTCCTTGCCCTTGGAGATCGTCCAGATCACGAACAAGCTCGGGCCGCGGGCGAACTCGGCAAACCCGATGCACTCGATGGCCGCCTCGTGCTCTTTGATCAGCGACTTGTACAGGCGCGAGCTCCGGCCGTGGAGCAGGATCCGCTGCAGAAGCTGGAGCGGGTACGAATCCGGCGTGCGCCTCGGTGGCACGTGGTAGGCAAGCCAAAAGCCCGGCATCGCGGCGAGGGGATCGGTGAGCACGTCGCGCTTCTCGGCGGTCTGCGGCGGCTCGCTGGTGTCCGGCGCGGGCGGCGGCTCGTTGCGCGGGATCGCCTCGAAGTACCGGCGCGCCTGAACGAGCGCGTCGCCGTACTCGATGTCGCCCGCGATCGTGAGCACGGCGTTGCTGGGCGCGTAATACAGCGTGAAAAAGGCCTGCGCCTCCTCGACGCCGGCGGCATCGAGGTCCGCCATGTCGCCGATGACCGGGTGGCCGAAGGCCCAGTTGTCGAGCGCCAGCTCCTTGATCCGGAGGCTCGCCGGGCCGTAGGGCTGATTGTCAATGACCTGCCGGCGTTCCTCTTTGACCGTGGCGCGCTGGTTCTCGAAGTTCTCCCGGGTCACCCGGAGCGAGCGCATCCGGTCGGCCTCGAGCCAGAGCGCAAGCCCGAGCTGGTTCGACGGCAGCGCCTCGAAGTAGTTGGTGCGCTCCTCGCTCGTCGAGCCGTTCATCTGGCCGCCGGCGTTCGAGATGTACTTCATGTGCCCGGTCTTGCCGACGTTCTCGGAGCCCTCGAACATCATGTGCTCGAACAGATGGGCGAAGCCCGAGCGGCCCGGCGTCTCGTTGCGCGAGCCAACGTCGTAATAAACGGCCACGGCCACACACGGCGACGTGGTGTCGCGCGAGAGGACAACGCGCAGACCGTTCTCGAGGACGTGATTCTCGAACTCAACTTTCATCGGCGTCACCCGGCATACTTGTCAGTTCAGACCAGCATCCGACCTCTATACCGCACGGGTTGCCCGTTGCATAGCGCTTTCTCGCGGGCCGTCATCAGTATTGACGCGCCGCCCGGCCCGGCGTATCATCCGCGCCGTCCGGAGGAGGAAAATGCAACACGCGGACTGGTTCCTCATTGGTCTGATCGCCCTGCTCTTCTACTGGATCTTCTCCAGCATCCGCAGGGCGCGTCTGGGCAAAGCGCTGTACGTGCGCCGCATCCCGGGCATTGACGCGATCAACAACGCCGTCGGCCGCGCCACCGAGATGGGGCGCCCGATCGTCTACACCTCGGGCGAGACGGGCGTGCAGAACATGGAGCTGTACGCCTCGCTCGGCATTCTCTCCTACATTGCCGGTCGCGCGGCCCGGCTAGGCGCCAAGATCATCGCCACGGTCCAGCGACCCGAGACCTACCCGATGGTCGAGGAGACGCTGCGCGACGCCTTCCGTGGCGCCGAGCGGCTCGACGAGTTCCGTGAAGAAGACGTGCGCTTTCTCTCCGATCACGTCGCCGTGCACGCGATGATGACGGCCGCCATCATTGAGAACGAGGAGGCGGCTGCCGCGTTCTTCCTCGGTCTGTTCGGCTATCAGAGCCTGCTGATGACGGAACCAGGCGCGCGGCGCGGCGTGATTCAGATCGCGGGCGACACGGGCGTGTTCCAGATGCCGTTCTTCATCGCCTCGTGCGACTACGTCATTATCGGCGAGGAGCTGTTCGCCGCGAGCGCCTACGTCAGTGACGACCCGACGATCAAAGGCAGTCTTGTGGCGCAGGACCGGTTCAAGCTGCTGCTGTTGGTCCTCATCATCCTCGGGCTGTTGGTCCTCTCATCGCACTGGTCCGTGCTGGAAAACAGCCCGGTCATGGAGCTGCTGAAACGCTACCAATAGATACAGGCCCATGAAAAAGAAGATCGCCATCGTCGCCACGTTCGTCGTCGGCCTGTACTACTTCCTCGAGTTCCTGCTGCCGCCCTTCATCGGCGGCGATTTCGACAACATCCGGACGGGCGACCCGTGCCTCGTTGCCGCCGAGAGCGGCTACCAGCTCTACTACACGGGTGTCCGGTCGCGCAAAGGCGCGAGCGAGTCGTTCAGCGGCATCGGCCTGGCCGAGAGCGAGGATGCGGCGTCCTGGACGAAGCATTCGGCCAACCCGCTGCTGGCGCGCAGCATGTTCAGCAGCGACGATTGGCGCGGGCTGAGCCATCCGGCCGTGGTGCGCGAGCCGGACGGCTCATACACGATGTTCTATGTCGGCCACGGCAGCCGGGTCGGCGACCGCGTGCTGCGGGCGACGAGCGACGATGGCGTGCACTGGCGGCGACACAGCACCGCGTTCACGCCCGTCAAGGTCGAGGAGGACATCTCGAAGCAGGCCGACCGCGCCAAGATCACGTCGCTGGCCGTGCGGCGCACCAAGACGGGCTATGTGGCGTTCTTCGGCGGCACGTATCGCCGGGGCGGCAAGACGTTCCAGGGCGTCTCGCGCGCCACGAGCGATGACGGTGTTTCGTGGGAACTCGACATGCAACACAACCCCGTGCTCGCCATCGAGCCCGAGGGCCAATGGGAATACAAGGAAATCACGGACCTGAGCGTGGTGCAGGCCGACGACACAGAATATCTCTACTAATACGCGACGATTTCCGACTGTCTTCTCTAGAGCACACGACTCTAAACCATTAACCTCATAGGAAAGGCGACATCGCCAGACGG
>CBDUSE010000206.1:0-5197 GCA_965369835.1 uncultured bacterium | reverse complement strand
CCGACGCGGATACCGTCGACGACACGCAGCGCGTCCTTCCAGATCGCCTGGAACGAGTTCCGCGACGACGTGATCGGTGAACCGGTCAAGATCGAGGGCGCGCAGGAGATCGCCGACCGCCTCAACAATGCGACGAGCTCGAAGGGTGATCTGCCGGCAGGCTCATACTATGCCAAGGCCGGATATATCCAGGATGACATTGTCCGGGGAATACAAGGGGATATGGCTCGGAAGTTCCCACGCGTCCCAACTCCCCAATTTGTGCTCACGGGTGAACCGGTCGCCGTGGCGTATGCGTACTTGGCAGCAAGCGTTAGGTTCACGACTCCGTTCTACGACAAGGGCGAGGATTTCGTTTTCCATCCTACTCCTGTCAGCGCCTTCGGCATAGGTCCTGAGGACCGGGACGCGCCATGGAGGCTCAGACGGCAGGTGAAGGTCCTCTATTGCTCGAGCAAGTCGGACAAACCGTGGCCGTGGAGCGCCGAGTTTGTAATCGACCCGTGCCGAAACACGTCGCCCAGCCAGATCATCCTCGCGCGCATTGCACCCAAGCCAACCCTCGCCGAGACACTCGCTGAGCTCGACGAGAAGATCGCTGGATGGGAAACCCCGTGGTACGGCGACGGTCTCCAGGACGAGGATGTCCTCCTCGTGCCGAACTTGTCCTGGAAGATCGAACACCGCTTCAAAGAGGTCGAAGGAGCGGACAAACGCCTCCTTAACGAAGGCCACGCTCACAGCCCGCGATGGATCGACTACACCCTCCAGATCATCGAGTTCAAACTCGATCGCAGCGGAGCCGAGCTCAAATCGCGAGCGAGAGTGCAAGAAGAGGAGTCTGCGAAAGCAGAACCACGGCGTTTCATCTTCGACCGGCCGTTCCTGATCGTGATGAAGAAGCAGGGGGCGGAGCGGCCGTTCTTTGTGATGTGGGTAGAGAACGCCGAGCTGCTCTGCAGGCCGTGAAAAAAAACGAGGCGGCGGGCCCCTTCGGCAAGCTCAGGATGTGCGGGGGCGGCCCGCCTTACAATGCCGCCGCAAGACTCCGACCCCGGGTAAAAGATAAGAGCCGGGGAGGGGACTCGAACCCCTAACCTGCTGATTACAAATCAGCTGCTCTGCCGATTGAGCTATCCCGGCCTCAACACGCCTATCTATAGCACCCGCCCGAAACCGGGTCAAGACGCCTCGACGCCGGGTTGCACCCGGAGCTATTCGCTTTCAATCCCTTCGGGATTGCCTTGCGGGCATTGCTGCGGACACCACGGAGCCTCAGGAGCGCTCGCCCGTTGGAGCGTGATTCGGTCGCGCCCAAGTACGAATGTCGCGCGAAGGGTTTTTCAACAGCCCCTTGTGCTCCAGGCTACATACTGCCGCGCCTTCCGCGCTGGGACTCGTGTCGCCTATGGGGACCGGCTGCAATCCGCAAAGCCATGTGTTGGCTCGACGGGAAAAGGCAAGGGGAAGAACCGAGAAATGCATCTGTGCGGATCTGTGAGATCTGTGGCTGGTTGCTACTCTTCCAAGCGGCGGGATGAGGCGAAGAGCAGACCGGTCTGGGACGGACCGCTGCTGTTGAGCGCGCAGTGGCGGCAGATCAGCCGCAGGTGGCAGTGACGACCGGCGAGCGCGCAGGGGTCGTTGCATGCGGCAAGTGAGCCACCGTTCATGCGGGCAGCTTCCTCCCGGCGGTCCACCCGCTTGCGGATCGGCTCGAGCGATGTGTCCTCGACGCCGTTCACCTCGCACAGCGTCAGGAAGGCTTCCTCGACGTCGCTGTCGGGCATCATGCGCGCCTCGAGGGGCGCGATGAAGTCCTCGCTTGCGATGTCGCGCATCGCGGCGACGAGGAAATCGCCGTAGTTCTCCCACAGTGCGTCGAGGTGGCGGAGCACCGTCTCGACCGAGCGGCGCGTCGGCACCCGCGCAAGCACGCCAAGCGCATACATCTTCTGACCCGCGTCGCCGTCGTCGAAGTACCGCTCGATATGGCGCACGGCGGACGTGCCGATTGCCCCGAGCGCCGCCTCGGCCGCCGCGCACACGTCGTCGGGCACGTCCAGCGTCAGGCACTCCCAGAGCACCTTGACCGGCGGCGGCCCCTTGATCGCGCCAAGCAGCGTCGCCGCGCGCACCATCGCCCGCTCGTTCGTGCGGTCCTCCAAGACGCGGACGCACATGCGCTCGACGTCGCCGATCACGCCGTTCTGGAGGATCGCCACAAAAACCTCGCGCTCGTTGATGATTGGCGACGGCGTGTGCAGATACAGGCTCAGCACCTCGTTCGGGTGCGCGCCCTCGTGCTCGATCCGCTCGGGCCGGCGCATCTCGCCCGCCATCTCGACGAGCGCATACACGCCGAGCAGCACGATGTCGTCGAGCTGCTCGGCGGCGAGCGTCTCCATCAGCCGGCGATCGCGCGCCAGGGTGCGCAGCAGGTGGAAGTTGAACATCTCGCGGCACCGGATCGTGTTCGGCAGCCCATCGAGGTCGAACTGCTCGCCGCTTGGGATGATGTTCTTCTCGACGAGCACCACGCGCGCCGCCTCGGCCAGATCGCTGAAGAGCATCGTCGTCTGGCGCCGCCGCACCTTGCGGCCGATATCCTTGGTGAGCCGCGAGAGGAAATCCGATGGCACAAGCCGCCCGAGCGCTCGCTCGATGTCGGCAACGATCGTGCCTGCCGAAAAGCGCCCCGCCGACTGCACGCGGCGCACGCGCTCGACGACGCCGGCCCCCTGCATCAGCGTCTCGAAAATCCGGGCGCCTTTGTCATCGAGCCCGAACGAGCGCCGCAGGCTGTAGTTGAGCGCCCACTCGAGCAGGTCGCGCTTGTTCCGTACCAGCATCGAACGCACCAGGATCGCTGCAAAGACCCCGTTGGTATTCTCTTCGAAGAGGTGCGCGATGCGCAGAACCAACCGGCTCGCCTCGAGCGTGGGGATTTGCTCGAGCGCACGCAGAATGCCGACGAGCTCGTCAATCTCGAGGTTGCCGATGTTGTCAAACTTCTCGGCGAAGAACGGGACCGCCTCGTTGAACCCGAGCCGTGCGAGCGCCACGGCGCAGTTGCCCGCGATCACGCCCTCGGACTCACGGAACTTCGCCAGCAACGGGAAAGCCCAGTTCGTGTAGCCATGCGTGGCGATGAAGTCAATGGCCGTCGTGGCGACGTACACGTCGTCGTCGTGCACGAGGTCGCACACGGCGTGCTTTGCCCGGTGGCCGTACAGGTCCACGAGCCGCTCGACGGCCCAGCGCCGCACGAGCGCGGACGGATGCCGCGTCCGTTCAACGTAGTCCTTGAATTTCCAAATCGGCGTATCCATTGATCACCTCGTTGTCCGGGACGCGAACGCCGCATCGAGCGCCTCGTCCGAGTCAATCCGCTCGACCGGGATGCCGTAGAACCGGAACAGGTACCCGGCCTCCTCGACGAAGTCGCCCTCGGTCGCCGCGAAATGGTTGCCCGCGGCGACGCGCACGAGCTTCTCGTCGTCCACGCCGAGTTCTATTCCAATCGTCGGCCACATCGCGCCCCAGCTTGTGGGATTTTCCGTGATCGTGATCCCCTTGCCCAGCGCGAGCTGCACCCGGTACGCGCCCGCGATCCGGTAGAGCCGCAGCACGGTGAGCGTCGTCGCCTTGCCCCAGTAGCCGACCGCCGACCCCATTGCGCCTTGGCACTGGCCCTCGAACGTCAATTCCGGCAGCACCTTTTCGGGGTCCATCGAGTTGGCCGCGTAATAGACCGACGAGCCGCCGCAGTTCGAGATGTAGATCGTGCCGCCCTTGGCGTACTTGAAGTCGCCGAACAGCGGCGGCACTGCCGGGTTGAGCGCCTGCAAGAGCGCCACGCTCAGCGTGCCGTTGAAGTCGCCCTCGCACGTCGTCGGCACCGGCTCGTCGCCCTCGCGCAGCGCGAACGGCAGGAACGACGGGATGAGGCAGCCCGTGAAGCCCCAGTCCTCGCTCAGCTCCGGTTGGCACTTGAGCGAGACGGCAATCACGTTCTCGCCCGTCATCTCGGCGAGCCGGTCGCGCGCCGCCAGGTAGAGGGCCGTCTGCTTCTCGAGCACCGTGCGCCCGTCGAGCTTTGTGCCCGCCTTGTAACGGACCTTGCACTTCGCCTCGAACAGATCCACGAGCTCGCCGACGCGCTTGTCGCCCGCCTCGAGCATCGTCTCCGCGCGCCGGATGAGCCGGTACTGTCCCTCCTGCGCCACGCGGCGGACAAAGAGCGACTCGGCCTGATTCACGTCGCCCTGCAGGTGCTTCATGCGCAGGCAGTCACTGTCGCCCCAGAAAAGCACCGTGCTCTCTCGCGCCACGCTGTAGGCGACCGCCGCGCGCAGGAACTTTGCGAGCGTCTCGACCTTGCGCGTCCGCAGGTGCGCGCGGAAAAACCGGCCCTCCTGCTCGAGCATCGAGGCGCCGATCGCCGCAATGCTCACATTGCCGGCCCAGTCGGGGTCATCGGGGCTATAGACCGCGACCGGCAGATTGAGCTGTCTCGCCAGGCTCAGCGGGTAGAACGGCTCGGTCCACTGCGCCGACTGGATCACCAGCGCCTTCGGCGCCGCCGCGTCCGACAGATCGGCCGTCGCTGACCGCTTTGCTGTCCGCGCGACGGATGTGGCGGTGTCCGCGTCCGTCGAGATGCCGTGGTTCGACGGGCCGTCCCAGCCCTGGCGCATCGTGGCCTGTGGATCGAGCACGTGGAAGCGCTCGCCGAGCTGCTCGACCAGCCTCGCGTGCTGCTCGCGGATGTACTTCTCCCTCGAGGCGTCCAGCGGCGTCGTCCTCGGGTCGGTGAACGACGCCACGACGATGGTGTCGTCAAACTTCGGCATCGCCGGTTCCTCTCTGCCTGCGGCCCCACGTCGCTGCCCAGCGCGGCGCAGAACCGCTTGTCATCGGCACAATGGCCTGCCATCATCGCACCCTCGGACCAGCGACCGGCAGGCCATCAACAATTCTATTATCAACTCCTTGAGGCGCGCAGTCAAGGCCAGAAGAAGGTCGGGAGGGACCAATGGACACAAAGGTGCTTCCTGTTGCAACCCGCGGCAGCGCCCTTGCCCTGGCACAGACCGCCTGGGTGATCGAGCGCCTCCAGCAGCGCTTCCCCTCCAAAAAGTTCGAGACGCGCGTCATCAGGACGGTCGGCGACGTCTTTAGCGAGAAAGGCGGC
>CBDUSE010000205.1:0-5322 GCA_965369835.1 uncultured bacterium | reverse complement strand
GTTCCACGGGCGAGCGCCCGAGGCTACTACCATCCGCCCCTGCGGGGCTTCGGAACCCTGCCGTTCGCTGATAGGCTCCTACCAAACGCCCTTGAGGGCTCAACGATTCAACCGGACGTCGGTCTTTTTCAGCAGCCTGCTAGGTGATGTCCGTGAGCGGCTGGAGCCGGAACTGGATATCAATCGGCCGTTCGACGTCCTTGCCTTCGTGCTCCTGTGTGATGCGGAGCGTCAGGCTCGTGTTGAGCCGTGTGAGCAGGAGGCGGAACGGGATCTTGACCTCATGACCGGCGACGTTGACCGCCACGTTGGTGTCGCTGAGGATCTCCTCGGACTCGTGGATCGCGCGGCAGAGTTTGTCGAACTTGGCGAGCGCGCCCACGAGCTCCGGGTTGAAGTAGTAGCGCTGCCCGCACGCCGAGCACGAGAGCCGATGATCGGCTGTCACGTCGAGAATCGAAAACTTGATTGCGTGGCGGCAGCCCTCCGCCACACAGTGGAACTCAAGCACGCTGCCAAGCTGCACAGCTACTCCTTCGGATTGCAAAGCCGTGCGCGTCATGGTGGTCACGCCATTATGGTGCATCCTTGCACAAGAAAGTAGGGAGCCGGGGCCGTAGTGTCAACAAAATAATTGTCCCTTCCCCCGTCGAGCGTATACTTGGCGCTGGTCGGCACGTTGCGGGCGGAGACGAGCAATGGAATTGGGCGTGTTTCTCGAAACCGGCGGTGCGCTGCTGGCGGCCCTGCTTGTTGGCGCGGCCGTCAAGAAGCTCCATCTGCCCAAGGTCACCGGCTACATTGTAGCGGGCGTTATCCTTGGACCCTCGATCGTCGGGCTGCTGGCGGAGCAGGACCTCGAGGGGCTCGAGCTCATCAAGCGGCTCGCGCTCGGCCTCATTATGTTCAGCCTCGGCCGCGAGTTCCGGGCGAGCACGTTCCGCAAGCTCGGCCGACGTGTGGTGGTGACAACGTGCTGCGTCGTCGTGGTCACATTTGCGGTGACGCTCGCCGCGATGCTCGCCGTCGGCGTCCAAACCAAGCTCGCCTACCTGCTCGCCGTGATCGCCGTGACCACCTCGCCCGCGGCCGTCCTCCTCGTCGTGCGGGACTACGACTCGGAAGGCCCGCTGACCGACATGCTGCTCGCCGTCGTTGCGCTCGGCAGCGTCATTGGTCTTGTCCTGTTCGACCTGACGTTTCCCTTTTGTACGGGCGAGCATCTTGGCGCGGTCGTCGTGGTGAGCGGGGTCGTCGGCTCCGTGCTTCTTGGCGCGTTGCTTGGCCTGTTGCTGGGCGCCACCGAGCGGGTATCGGCTTCCTCGGGCGAGCTGATCGCGGTGACTTTTGCCATGCTGCTGGTCGGGATCGGCCTGGGCGAGCTGGCCGGCCTGCGCGGCTTCGATCCGCTCATTATCACGATCATCTTCGGCGCCACATACGCCAATGCCTCGACGAAGAACGCGCAGCTTTTCGACCGGCTCAAGCGGGTGGACATGTTGTTCTACTGCCTGTTCTTCGTCCTGGTCGGCGCCGAGATCAATCTTCGCATCATTCGGACCGTGAGCTTGCTGGTGGCGCCGCTCATTGGCGCGCGCATCGTCGGCGTCGTCCTCGGCGCCATGCTCGGCGCCCGGCTGGCGCACCAGCAGCGCAACGTGCGCTTGTATCTCGGCTGGGCGCTGCTGCCGACGGGCGGCGTGGCGATCGGCCTGGCGCACGTCGTTGGATCGTCCGAGCTTGGTGGCTCGGTTGTGGCGCTGACGCTCGCCTCGGTGGCGTTCTTCGAGCTGCTCGGGCCGCTCGCAGTCAAGTTCGCAATCGTTCGCACGGGCGAGGTCAAGTTGATCAGCCTCGTCGCTGAGCACGGCGCGCTGCAGGCGCTCAGGGCCGCGATCGCCCAGGTGCGCCGCGCGCTCGGCATTCCAGGTTACCGCAAGCTGCCGTTCGAGGACGTGACCGCGCGCCACGTGATGCGCACCCACGTCGAGACGCTGGCACAGACGGCGCTCATGCCCGAGATGCTTCGCGCCATGGCCCACTCGGGGTACGACCTCTTTCCCGTCGTGGACGACGAGGACCGGCTCCTCGGCGGCATCTACCTCTCGGACATTCGCACCGTCGTGTTCGATCCTGCGATGGTCAATCTCGTGATCGCGCGCGACATCGCGTCGTTCAACTTTCCCGTCGTCTACGAGGAGGACTCGCTGGGCGAGGTCCTCAATAAATTCGCCACCCAGCCCGGCGAACTGGCGAACCTTCCGGTCCTCGACACCGGCGACCATACCCACCTCATCGGCATGGTCAACCAGCGCGAAGTGCTCGACGCGGTCCACCTCGTCGAGCGCGCACGGCAGAAACAGGCGGCAAAGTCCAAAAACGGAGGCACCAATGGCGGTTGACGTTCACGCGGCGCTCAAGGAAACGGGCGCGTGGCTCGAGGGGCACTTCCTGCTGCACTCGGGCCGGCACAGCGATCAGTTCATCCAGATGGCCCAGGCGTTTCAGTACCCCGACAAGGCGAGTGCGCTGTGCGCCGAACTCGCCGAGAAGCTCGAGCCGTACGGCGGGCGCGTCGTCGTCGGCCCGGCCGTCGGCGGCATCCTCATGGCGTATGCGGTCGGCCACGCGCTCGGCGTCCGCGCGCTCTATACAGAGAAGCACGAGGGCCCCGGGAAGCGAAGCGGCGTGCACCGGCTCGGGCGGGGGTTCCGCATCGAGCCGGGCGAGCCGGTCGTTGTCGTGGACGACGTGAGCACCACGGGCGATTCGGTGCGCCAGGCGATGGCCGCCGCGCGCGACGCCGGCGGCCACGTCGTCGCCGCGGGCCTCATCGTTGACCGGAGCGGCGGCGCCGTTAGCTTCGACGTGCCATTCGTCTCACTCGCCACCGTGAAAATGAGCACCTGGGCGCCGGCCGATTGCCCGCTGTGCAAGCAGGGCGTTCCGCTCGTGGACCCGGATACGAGAAAGCTCATCGAGAAATCATGAAACGCGACGAGATTATCGAACTCAACAAGCGCTACGTCTGGCAGCCGTTTACGCCGATGCGCGACTGGCTCGACGCCGAGCCGATCGTCATCGAGTCGGCGCGTGGCTGCGTCCTGCGCGACGTGAACGGCGCCGAGTACCTCGACGGGTTCTCCTCGATGTGGGTCAACGTTCTGGGCCACGGCCGGGCCGAAATCAAGCAGGCGCTCGTCGAGCAGCTCGACAAGGCGGCCCACACGACGATGCTCGGCCTCGCGAACGTGCCGTCGGCGCAATTGGCAAAAAAACTCGTCGAGATTACGCCGCCCAAACTCCAAAAAACGTTCTATTCCGACGACGGCTCGACGGCGATGGAGGTGGCGCTCAAGCTCGCGTTTCAGTATTGGCGCCTCGTCGAGCCCGGCGCGAAACGCAACACGTTCATCTCGCTCGAGCACGGCTACCACGGCGACACCGTGGGCGCCATGTCGCTCGGCCATGTGCCCGAGTTCAACAAGGTTTTCTCGCAGCTCATGTTCGAGTCGGTCCGGATTCCTGCGCCGACGGGCGATGATCCAAGCCCGGCGCTCGAAGCGGCGGACAACGTCTTCAGCGAGCATGCGCACGAAGCCGCCGCCGTCGTTCTCGAGCCGCTGATCCAGTGCGCCGGCGGCTTCATCGTCCATCCGAAGGGCTACCTCGCCGGCGTCGCGGAGCTGTGCAAGAAGTACGATCTGTTGCTTATCCTCGACGAGGTTGCGACCGGCTTCGGCCGTACCGGCACGATGTTTGCCTGCGAGCAGGAAGATGTCGAGCCGGACATCATGGCGCTCTCGAAAGGCCTGACGAACGGTACGATGCCGCTCGCAGTGACCATGGTGGCTCAAAAAATATTCGACGCGTTCCTCGGCGAGGATGGCCCTGCAGGCGGGGCCCACCCGATGGGTGGGAGCGGTGAACGGCGCGTCTTTTTCCACGGCCACTCGTACAGCGGCAATCAGCTCGGCTGCGCTGCGGCGCTCGCGACGCTCGAGATCTTCGAGCGTGAGCGCGTGATCGAAAACCTCCAGCCGAAGATCCGCCTCATGCGCGAGCTGCTCAACGAGTTCCGCCCGCTCGAGCGCGTCGCCGACGTGCGGCAGTGCGGCTTCATCGGCGTCGTCGAGCTCAAGGGTTCTTTGGGCGGCTACACGTACGGCGAGCCGGTCGGCCGGAAGGTCTGTCACGCCGTGCGCAAGGCCGGCATCCTGCTGCGCCCCCTCGGCAACATCGTCTACTTCATGCCGCCCTATTGCATCGGCGAGGAGCAGCTCGCCCACATGATGCGCGCGACGCGGGCGGCAATCGAAGCGCTCGACAAATGAGCGGCGCACGCGGCGTATTCGTCACGGCGACCGATACCGAGATCGGTAAGACCTTCGTGGCGGCGGGTCTTGCGAGGGCGCTCAAAGACCTCGGTCTCGACGTCGGCGTGATGAAGCCGGTCGCCTCGGGCGGTCGTAAGACTGAGCTTGGCATCGTTTCCGACGACGCGCTTCAACTCGCTGAAGCGGTTGAAGCGATGGACGAGCTTTCGCTTGTCAACCCGGTTTGTCTCGAAGCGCCGCTCGCGCCGCTCGTCGCCGCGCGGCTCGAGGGGAGGTGCGTGGACCTCGGCGCGGTGTGGCGCGCGTACGAGACGCTTGCCGCCCGGCACGAGTTCCTCGTCGTCGAGGGCATCGGCGGCCTGCTCGTGCCGATTGATGAAGGCGCGACGGTCCTCGACCTCATCGCCATGTTCCGACTCCCCGCGCTCGTCGTGACTCGGCCCACGCTCGGCACGATCAACCAGACGCTGCTCACCGTCCGTTACGCTCGCGAACACGGCGTCAACGTCATCGGCCTCGTGATCAACGCCGCGCAGCGGCGTCCTGAGCCTGTCGAAGGGCGAGTCGAGCCAACAGATCCCTCGATGGCGATCGAGACGAATCCTGCCGTCCTCGAGGAGTGGGGGAGGGTACCGGTCCTGGCAAACCTGCCGCATGCCGCCGGACTCGACGCCCACGCCGACAGATTCGCCCAACTCGCGCAGGCGGTCAACGAGCGCTGCCGCGCGCAAGAAGCTCCGTCGTGAAGCTGCTGCTGGTGCTGATCGTCCTTGTCTGCGCCGCGGTCTCGAGAGAGCTTGCCCGCGTCCTCGGCGAGATGACCAGCCCCGAGGTCTCCGTCAAGGTGCAGGCATCGAAGCTCGTCGTCGCTGGCCGGGAGGCAAACTAGCACGCGCCCCTCTTGGCACTTCGTCGTGGCGATAGGCGATCCTAGTGTTCTGTTTCACAAATAACTATAGAAAGTCGTTGACATGACCGTCGGGGA
>CBDUSE010000204.1:0-5466 GCA_965369835.1 uncultured bacterium | reverse complement strand
GGCTACTCCCCGATCCTGTCGCCACCGCGCCACGTCTCGACTCTACCCGATTCTGCAGGCAACATCAAAAACACCGCCCGACCAGCCTCTGCCAACTTGCCCCGCTCCCCGATGTGAGCTACACTGCCCACAGACACAGGCAGACACAGGCTGGCGCGGATGGTGGCTCATGGGTGTGCGCATCGTAGGGTGTATCCACACGCGGCTCATCGAGTGCCCGAGTGCATGCTCGACCTGCCCTTGCTCGCGCGAAAACGCGGCCGAAGGCCGATGCTTGAGGTTAAACGGGTATGGTGTCCCTCGATTGGGCTAAATGCAGAAGTTGAAGAAGGCGAAAGCGGCTGCTAAGGCGCAGCCGCAGGGCAAAGGCAAACGCAACCCCTGAGCGGAGGTGTCACGGTGAACAACTTCGAGCAGTTCGTCAGAGCAGGTCTGCAGGCTGTCCGTGACCGCCTCGCGGACAAGGCTGACGAGAGCGTCGCGCGGAGATTCGTGGTCTGGTGGCTCGCTCTGGGGCAGTGGGACGTAGCGGCTGCTACAGGGGAACCTGGTCGCAGGACCGTCACGCATCGCGACGTGATTCGAGGCACGGCAGTTGCCTGCGGTCTTTCGACAGGAACGGTCCGTGCAATCTTCAAGCAGGCTAAGAAGATGGTGCTTGACCCCTTGCTCGAGGCGGGAACTCCTCTCGAGTCAGCCATGACGGGTTGGACAGTGGCGGGCCACTCGCTCTTAGGGGACAGAGAGCGTGCGGAGGCACTCACAATGCAGGTGTTTCCGCGCCACGTGGGACAACTCGTGGCGGGAGGGGAGTGCGACGATGCCGAAGCCGAGTTCTTCGGTGCAGCCCTTCTTGACTGGCTCGCGAAACCCGAGAACACGATACCATTCACTCTCGGCGACGGAAGTGGCACGGCCCTCGACGCCAAGGGTGACGTCCCCAAGTCCGTCGCCGCAACAGTCGCAGGAACCCTTACGGGCCTGCTTGCCTTGATCAGCAGTGCAGCGGCCGGGGTGTTTCTTTCCTGGTTCTCCGACGCCTTCCGTCAGGTTAGCGGCGAGAAGACGCGCGTTAAGGACATCGCAAGGTCCTTGGCGCGAAAAGCAGCCGGGCGCTTGCCGAAAGCTGAGCGTGCTGCGGCTGTCCAGGCGATTGTGGCGGGGGTAATCAAGTCAGGTGCAGTCGAAGAACACCTCAGCGCCATCCGGGCAGCCCTGCGTGGGATGAGCGAGTCAGACCGCAGGCAGGTGTGCTTGCCGACAAAGGGCGCGCGTGTCCTGGTGCTAGGCTACACGATGTCCTTGAAAGGCGCGCGGCCCAAGAGTTCGCCACAGGAGGGCAAGGTTATTCGCGTCGATCCCTACGGACTGGATCTTCGTGTCTCAGTTAGCATGCCTGACCGCTCTACGTTGTGTGCATGGATATACGATTTTCGACCGGCCCTCACTGACACCGGACAGCCTTACTTCACTCTCGATATGAGAGATAGATCAGGGAATAGGTAGCTCGGCGATGAGCCGCGAGCGCGGCCCACCGAAAAGGCAGAAATCCGGGCACACCATAGCTACTTCACACGATGGAGGCGGAGTCGGCGGGACGCGCCGCACGGGACGCGATTCTCTGCTCGCCCGACGGGACGATCAGGGCTAGACTCAGCACATGCCGAGGCCGGCGCGCATCGTGGCTCCCGCGCTCCGCACGTTGAGTGAGGCGACACGGCGATGGATGGTCGACGACCCTCTGGTCTCCCGAAAAACCGGGCCAAAAGCCCATTCATGAGATGAAATAGATATGGTGTCCCCCGATTCCGTGGAAACTTGCACGTTCTTCTAGGGAGCAAGACACGCGTTCTCATGTGGCTAGACATGCAGGTCACGCGGCCTTGGCATGAACACTGACCCTCAATGGAGAAGTGAAGATGAAAGCACTATGCGTGATGGCACATCCTGATGACCACGTTCTGTGGATGGGCGGGGTGATCCTACGGTTCAGCAATTGGACATGGCACGTTCTCTCGCTATGCAACTCCCATAACGACTGGTTTGAGCCGAAGAGGGCGACATTCGAAGAGTCATGCAGGAAGCTTGGTGTGGCGAAGTGGGATGCTAAGGAACTTACGGACTATCAGTACCTGCGCCAGGGAGAAGAAAGAACGGACCCTGATCAGGTTCGAAGGATGATGGACGCCGTCGAGGCGTTCGCAGACCACGAGTATGACCTGGTCTTCGCACACAGCGGTCGCGAATATGGCTTCCACGCGAACCACATGGAAGCTCGCAATGCGGTGGAAGTACTCACTGCCGATGGCAAACTGCAGGCGAGCGGAGTGCTCTACTTCTGTTACAAGCCGGGACCTAACTTGCCCGTGAGGGCAGACGAGGACAAGGCGGACTACAAGCTCGTGCTTACCGACGAGGAACTGCGGCAGAAGGGCATGCTCAAGCGCATCTTCGACTCGTGGGCCGAGGGCGATTTCCTGATGCTCAATCTGTGGCGCAACAATGAGCCAGAGGTCGAGGCTTTTGAAGTCGGAGACCTCGCGATCCAACTGCCGGCCGACTTCATCAGGATCTCCGGCGCATAGCATCCCCCGATAAGGAACCACGCAGATTTTACGACGGTGCTTGAGATCGAGGAACACCATACGTATCTCCCCTCGCTGAGAGAGGGACTCTGAGCTTCGGCAGATCGACAGATGGCGGAAAGGGAGGCGGTCCTCGTTTCCCGTGAAAAAAGACGCGGGGCCTTGCGGCCCCGCGCCCTGGGGTTGAGGGGGAACAAAAATCCCCCGACGAAAGCCGTCTCTTAGGTCCCTTCTTTCCGATGCAGCGGAGTCTCGGCTGTCGGCAAGAAGGACGGCGACGGCGGTGCCGTCGCTAAGCGGTGCCTTCGCCGCGCGAATCCTCTGCGGCGCCTACGCCGCGGTGGCTTTCCGCGGCGCCTTCGCCGGGCCGATCCTCCGCCGTTGCGCGAGATGCATCACGACCCATAGGAGGGGCGCTGGTAGGTCACGAAAGCCAAGGGAGTAACGGTTTTTCCTGCAAACCCCCGTTCTGCAATCGTTTTTCCGGCCACGTAACTGTTTTTCCGCGTGATCCTGATCGCGGGACACCATGCCGGTGGCCCGTTGTGAGAGGGGCCTTTCCACCAATCAACAGACTGAGGAGGAGCGACCGTCCTCGTGTTGCGCAAGAAATAAGACGCGAGGCAGGAGGCCCCAGCACTGCTCGGAACGAGGGTAGTGTTCCCCGATTCCAGTAAGCCGTGCCGTAGACAGCCGTGGGCAGGACGTTGCGGCGGTCGGCTGACCTTCGGTCAGCTTAGGCGACCCGCCCTGCATTTGCGGGCTCGCATTGTGCCGCGCAACGCAAGACGAGTGGCAGCATCGGCCGCCTGCGCGCCGTCGTAGGGATGTAGGGCGGGTCGCCCTCGGCCCGCCGATTCGTCCTCCGAAGCCTCGGCGAAGGAGGAAGCCCTGTACGGGCGGCTTTGCGTCTCTGCGTGAGGTGTCTTACTCCGGTTCTTTGCTCAGAAGCCCCAATTCGCTCTCGGGCGCTTTGTCAATGTCCAGGTTGACCAGCACGACGTAGGCGAGCTTGCGCTCGACGAGAACCCAGCCGACGATGCTCTCGTTGGCCGGGCGGCCCTTGGTCCGCAAAAGATGCATGAGCGGCTCGGCCACGTCGAAGCGCAAGAAGAGCACATCCTTCTCCGGCCCCGCGCGGCCCGGCACGCGCAGCCAGGCGACCGACTTCCAGTTGTAGTCCAAATCGTTATTGAGTTTCGCGTTGTTCTCGGCCGGCTCGGCCATCCACGGCGACGCCACGGCGCCCTTCGGCACGTCGAGGAACAGGTGCTGTTTCGGCTGCCACTTGCCCTTCTCGTCCTCGCGCGGCGCGCCGTCCGTCACAATCTTTAGCCCGGAAACGCCTGTCAACTCGCGCAGCGCCGCCTCGTCGAGGCGCGGCAGCGAGAGCCACGGGTCGTCGCCGACGTCGGCCCACGTGTAGAGCGTCGGCCGCTTGAAGTCGTGCACGACGAGCTCCTTGAGCCCCAGCGGCTCCTTGCCGCCGTCAAGGGTCGCGAGGGCCGTGACGCCCTCGGGCTGCTCGCCCGAGCCGTCCGTCTTGCAGAACCGCACGCGGAACTCGACCTTGTCGCTCGACTTCTCGCTCACGTTCGGCAGGACGAGGACGAGCGTGTTGACGCCCTTTTGGACCGCAGCGTAGGTGACCTTCTCGAAGAGCTGGCCGTCGTCCTGCGAGTAGTTCCACCCCCAGCCGTCGCGCACCATGACGCCGTTGAGCCAGAGCTGGAACCGCTCATCGGCCGCCGCCCAGAGCCGGACCTCTTTCGCTTCGTCCGACTCGACGTACGTGCGAAAGTAATACGTCCCGTCGGTGATGACCGGCTTCTCGCGGGCCGAGGCCTTGGTAATGTCGAAGTGCGTGTACGTCTCCATTTTCATCCGGACAATCATCCCCCGCGACGCCGGGCTGACGGACGCTTCCCGCGCCAGGCCAGGCTTGTCTGTCGGCCCGAACATGACCCACTCGCCGATCGCGAGCGACTTGTACGGATCAATCGGCGTCCAACGCCGCCACATGCCCGGCCGGATGGCGAAGCGCATCACGTCGCGGTGGCTGATGAGCCAGGGCCAGTCGCGGAGCTTCTTGTCATTCCGGTAGCCCATCTTCTCGAGGATATAGAGATTCCAGAGCGCCTCCTTGTCGGGATACGGCATCATGTTGCTCGTGGCCGACGCCTGCTGGTTGAGCCACTCGTGCAGGTAGATGAAGCCGTGCCGCCCGTCCACCTCCTTGCCCCGGGCGATCCACAGGTTGTCCGAGGTGCCACAGCCCTTGACGCCGGCGACCGCGCCGAGCGTGCCGCCCCACGGGCCCGCCGCAAGGCCGCGGTCGCTGTAGATCGAGTTGTAGCTCTGGTACTCGCCCCGCTCGAAGGGGATGTAGGTGTCGAGCCACTCGCGCTTCGGCCCCGACCAGAACCCGTAGTTCTCGTTGGTCCTGACCTTGAGCGGCTTGTCCACGATCTTGATGTCCGTGCGCAGCCAGGCGTTGCCTTCGGAATAGACGTAGATCATCTCGGCGAACTGGCGCCACTGCTCGAGCGCCCACTTCACCTCGTCGGATCGCATCGTCGAGAGCTTCGTGCCGACGGCGACCTCTCGGCCGCCCTCCTTCTTGTACGCGGTCGCCTCGACAATCGGGCAGACCAGCAGCACGGCCTTGATCGTGTTGGGCGGCTCGGCGTTCGCCTCAGCCTTCTTCTTCAGGACCTCGTACTGCTCCCACACGATCTCCTCAGGCCAGTCGCGGCCGAGCCCGCCGTACTGGTTGATCTCGACCTTGTAGTCCCCCCAGACGAGGTAGGTGCCCGTCGGATTCTCGATCGGGGGACCGAGCCGGCCGCGCAGCTCTTCCCCGGCGTCTGCCTGCGCGGAC
>CBDUSE010000203.1:0-5498 GCA_965369835.1 uncultured bacterium | reverse complement strand
TGCACCGTCCTATCTGTCTTTGCAGGCGTCGTCGGTTGCCAGAAACCATCCCCTGTCAGTCGACTGCCACGGCTACCCAGCTTGAACCCATACCCGTACCGAGCGTTCCATTTCCCAGAGCCGTGTGATTTCAGAGCATAGTCCAAAACGCAGTCGTAGTTGAAAGTGATGAGGTCGTCGCCAGGGGAGAGGATGGATTTGACAAGTCTCGCGTGATGCTCGCACTCCCGGGGGGAAACACTGGAGTGTCCCCTGTCATCCTTCTTGGCCAGTGAATCCTCGAGAACAACTGCTATGGCCTGCTCAAGACGGTCTCTCTTCTCCCGTAGGTCAGCCTTCTTGAAGGCCCTGTTCTCGCCCGTGGTCTTGAGCATACGAATCGTGTGCTCAAGGGTCGTAAACA
This sequence comes from uncultured bacterium, assembly GCA_965369835.1. GTDB lineage: Bacteria > Auribacterota > JABMQX01 > JAFGEW01 > JAFGEW01 > CBDUSE01. The sequence continues at coordinate 5,095 of CBDUSE010000203.1, read as the reverse complement.
CTGTCTCCATTGTGACGTCGAAATTTGGGCCGAAAAGATCGACGACGTCTCCCATCACCTTGCGAATGAGATCATGGTGCTTCTTGTTCCTGACCCGTTGGAGTTGTGTGAAGAAATCGCTGTCGAGCGGAGGCAGACAAGGATCCTTTCGGGGATCGACGAAGCTGCATCCCCGAGTCACTCCAGCACCAATGACAAAGAGAGCCATAAGTAGCACCTACTGGCTTAGAGAAAACGATGCATGCGCACACAACACGGCGGCGGCCAGCCTTGTCGGGTGCATGCCGCATCTCTGCGTCAGTCACGGAATCAGCGGCGGGTAGGTCGTCCATCAGGCTCGGAACTGCTGCCGGGCCCCGCTTCAGCACACAGGTGTGGACCATCGTGGCTTTCGCATCCTTGGACGCCGCCTAGCAACGCGTCACCATGGACATCCATCGACGCCTTCTCGCCGCCGGGCATGTTCACTACAGAACCGTATTCATACCGGCGTGGAAGTCAAGAAGTATTCTGTAAGGCAAGCGCACCCGCGCTGGCCTCGCACTGGAATGCGCTGCTGACGAAGCTTGGCCGACATCGATCCACTATTGAGCGTCTCCAACCCCCTGCCTCGCCCGTGGTACCGAGAAGCGAGATGGCTCTTGCTCACTTCCCGGCTTTGTCGCGCCGAGCGCACGCTGTGGCGAAGGGATTCTGGACGCTGGTCCAGTAGTACTTGTGCATCGAGAGGGTGCGGCGGACGGAGATGGGGAGGCGGTGGCCGAGGTGGCCGGCGAGGGTACCGGCGGCTTTGAAGGCGTCGTAGATCATCAAATACGGCAGCCAGTGCGGGTGGCGCGTCAGGACGTGCCAGAACTCCTCGAAGGTGTACTTGAGGCCCTCGATCGAGACGTCGCCGGTCGAGTCGTCGAAAATCTCGACGAGCGAGTAGAGCGAGTCGAAGTAGCGGGTGAAAACCTGCCAGAGTGTGTAGCGATGCGAGTGGCGGACGGCGGAGGCGGGCTCGTACACGGTGCGCCAGCCGGCGGCGATGATGTCGCGTGCGAACTGCTGGTCCTCGCTCATGATGAGCGTCTCGTCGAACGGGTGCTCGAGCAGGACGGCGCGGCGGATGGCGGAACTGACGTTCGAGAAAAAGACGGTGTAGAGGCCGAGCCGGTGGCGAACCGGTTCGGGCCGAACGATGCGCACGTCGGGGAACCTCTTGGCCAGGAAGAAGCGCTCCATCGGCGTGGCGCTCGTGTAGGGAAGCTGGCGCGAGAAGGTGGCGGCCACGCGTACGTCGTCGAACGGCGCGAGGAGGTCGGCAAGCCACCGATCGCCCACCGGTACGGCGTCCTGGGTGATGTAGATGACGAACTCGCCTCGAGCGAGCCGGGCGCCTTCGTTGCGCGTGCGGCCGTGGCCGAAGTTTGTGATCGAGTGAACGGTCACGCCGTCATAGCTCGCGGCCAGGTCGCGCGTGCCGTCGGTCGAGCCGGAGTCGAGGACGAGGATTTCCGTCGCGCCGTCGAAACGCTGGCGCCGGATGGCGTCGAGCGTCCAGCGGAACTCCGGCCCGGCGTCCAGCGTGCGGATGACAACGGAAACGTCCACGAACGGCGCGCCCACCAAGAAAGTCTCGTCGAGACCGCACACTAGCAGGGCCAGGGACGGGGCGCAACCGGTTTCGGCGTGCCGAGTAAAGGGGAATCACCACGGAGCTCACGGAGGCAAAGTCCCTCTGCGTTCCGCGGTTCATCATCCCGCGATTGCCAAGGCTCAGCGGGTGTGTGAGTGGGTGGCTTTCAGCATTTGACTCGTGTTGGCCCCGGACTGGATGACGATGAGGCCGTCAACGCGGGCAAGCTCGCCGTCCTCGAACACGACGCTGGCACGATCGAGCACTTCGACCTCGGGCCCGTTGTCGCGCACAATGCGGTACCGAAGCTCGGACTCGCACGGTGCGTCGGCGTAAAGGAGCTGGAGCCGCCAGTGGTAGACACGGCCGAGGTCGTCGGGGTGGACCTGGTCGAGGTACCGGCTCGCGTCAGCCAGGTACCATGTGTCGGGCTTTCCCAGAAGGCGCTCGACCGATGGGCTCATGTACTCGAGCCGGCCGTCGGGATGGAAGCTGTAGAGGATTCCGGGAACCGTGGCGAGGAACGAGCGCAATCGGCCGTTCATAAGGCGAAGGGTAGTCTGGAGCTTTCGCTGCTCGCGCAGAACGGAGCGGAGAACAACGTTTTCCTCGACGACTTCGGACAGCGCCTCCCCGGGAGACATAAGCGCCTCCTTCCCCACCGTCCGGCGCCCCTGGATAAGAGGACACGACGCCGGCGTGCAGGGCAAAAATGAAGAAAACGGCTTCAGGTCTCGGGGCCGCAGGGCTCCGGCTAAAGTCGGCTCACGCAGGTGCGACGGCACCCCGTAATCATCACCTGTTTAGGACACGCGTGAGCGAACTTTGACCAGGCCGGTTCCGGCCTCGCGGGCGGCTGCACCCGCACCGCGCCCCTCGCACGTAGCAATTCCCTCGCGATTCGTCAAGAGATTTCGCAAGAGAACGTACGATTTTTCTGCGGCCTGACGTTGGCAGAGCGCCAAAAACGCCTCCGCTCGGCAATCATCCTCAATTGCCCCTTCGCGGGGCTTAGGGTTCGTTTGCTCCTCCATTCCAGCAGGTTGCTGAAAGACCCAGAACCGAGCACCCTTGCGGCACAAGGGCGGAGGAGGCCGTCCCAGGGCAAGTCGTTCGACCCTGAGGCTCTCGATGGGCGCAGCGCTCTCCCGAGCCTCGTCGAGGGGCGGCCCGCAGTATCGGCTCCCGGGAGCAACCTGCATGAATTGAGGCGGCGCCGTCTTTCATGATACGCGAGTCGGGATCGGTGAAGTTGCGCTGCGCCTTGGCCTCGGGTTTGTCATCGGGCTCTTTGGGCTTGTTGCCTCGGTGCTGGTTGCCCGCCTTGGCAAGGGCCTCTTCCTGAACTCGGATCTCCTCGCGCTTCTCCTCGGCCTTGGCTTTGGCCTCGTCCTCAAGCTCCTTCATCGCCTTGTGCTTCGAGGCGTTGGCGCGCACCTTCGTCCCGTCCAGAGCCACGTGCCCGAGCTTGACAAGACCCACTTTCTGACACAGCCTCAACACCTCCACAAAAAGACCGGACATCGCTTTGAGATGGCGTCTGCGGAACTCCGCAGATGGCGCCTGCGGAACTCCGCAGATGGCGTCTGCGGAATTCCGCAATCGTGATTATCCTTGTCCAGCCATTCCCTCATATCGGGCGGGAGAAGGAACACTTGATCCGGCAGGTAGGGCCGAAAACGTGTTGAAGCTTTCATAAACACAGCATACCCTAGCTCGAAGAAAATCGCCTACATACCTTCCTGCTTGAGGGGGTTCTCCGACAGACTCCGAGTATCTGCGGTAAGGGGGGCCCGAAGGGATGAGAGACGGCTGAAACCACGAATTGAGAGGAGCGGACCATGGCGATCGTCAACACTGTCAAGATGCTCGAGGAGGCGTACGCGGGCGGGTTCGCCATCGGGGCGTTCAACGTCAACAATATGGAGCTGCTGCAGGGGATCATCTGGGCGGCAAAAGCCGAGCAAGCGCCGCTGATCCTGCAGATCTCGCGCGGCGCACGCAAGTACGCGAACATGAAGTACCTGCGCGCGCTTATAGACGTGGCGGCCGAGGAAGCGCCCGAGATCCCGATCGCCATCCACCTCGACCACGGCGACTACGACACGGCGATGACGTGCATTGACGAGGGCTATACCTCGGTGATGTTTGACGGCTCGAAGCTGCCGTTCGAGGAGAACATCGCCAAGTCAAAGAAGGTGGCCGACTACGCCCACAGCAAGGAGCCGTATGTCTCGGTCGAAGCCGAGCTCGGGATGCTTGGCGGGATCGAGGAGGACGTGGTGGGCGTCAAGGAAGAGGACATAGAAGAATTCCTCACCGACCCCAACGAGGCGGAGCAGTTCTGCAAAGAAACCGGGTGCGACTCGCTCGCCGTGGCGATTGGCACGAGCCACGGCGCCTACAAGTTCAAGACCGAGCCGAAGCTCGCCTTCGACCGGATCGAGGAGATCGCCCAAAAGGTCCCGGGCACGCCGCTGGTGATGCACGGCTCGTCGTCGGTGCCCGCCGAGTTCATCGCGGCAATCAACAAGTACGCCGTGCTCGACCAGAACGACGTGGAGCTGTGCCGCACAGCGGGCGAGACGAACTGGGAGCAGATGCCCAAGACGATGGGCGTGCCCGAGGACGCCATCGCGCGCGCCGCCAAGATGGCGGTGTGCAAGGTGAACATTGACACCGACCTGCGGCTCGCCATGACCGCCTCGATCCTCAAGGCGTGGGGCGAGTCGAACGACGCGCTCTGGGCCTGGATCCAGGCGGGGAGCAAGGGCAGCCGGCCGAAGTTCCCCTTTGACCCGCGCAACTACCTCGGCCCGGGCCGCGAGGCGGTCAGAGCGATCGTCGCGCGCAAGATGCAGGCCCTCGGCTGCGCCGGCAAGGCGAAGGCGGTGATGGGGTAAGGGAACACTGGACGGGCAAGGGGCACCCGACAACAGCTTTGAAAGCGCCATTGCCGCGTGGGGATGAGATCCTTCGGGCGGCCGTGATGCCACCTCGGTCAGCTCGCGAGGGGGGAGTGTAGCCGTCGGCGCCCTACCCTCTCGACTTCGCGCCCACTACCGAGAAGAAAAGAGAGAGCAGGGCTTCGAGAAACACACCGTACAGCTTGATCCGCTTCTCTTGGTGTGGGTCCCAAACCTCCGTCCAGATTTTGCTTCCGTGGAAGATGTTGCAGCGCACCTCGTAGACATATCCCCTACACTGGGCGACGTAGGTAAACGTCTTCTCGTGCAGGGATCCTTCCCCAGGACATTTCTTTAGAGACTTCAATGTGCCTTGCAGCCGTTTGAGGTCCCTAAAGAACTTCCTACCCATTTCTCTGTTGATGCGTGGATCGGGCTCTACATTAGCCCACTCTCCTTCGATCGAGAGGTCCTGAAGGGGGCGAAAGGCCTCGAGCACAGCAGTAGGCGATTCCCTAGCAGGTTGCTGAAAAAGGGCAGATGAAGTTGGATATTGCCCCGTTTTTTG
>CBDUSE010000202.1:0-5502 GCA_965369835.1 uncultured bacterium | reverse complement strand
CGCCGGTTTGTCACTCATTGCGCGGCTCCTCTCTCTTTAGCGCGCACTCCGGCCATTCGCTGCTCGAGCAAGGGCCGCGGGTCAATGAACCCCTTGCTGAGCCCGAGCTCCGCTTCGTCCACGCCGAGCGCAACACCCATCAGTTGCGTGAAGAACAGCGTTGGGAAGTTGAAATCGTAATTGAACCGGGAATTGATCCGGCTCATCTGTGTCTCGAGGTTGATATGGCACATCGGGCAGAGGTTGGCGATCGCCTCGGCGCCTGAATCTGAGACCGATTTGAGCACGTCGGCGATCATGCGAAGCGCGGTGTCCTCCTTGCTCACAACGAGCGAGGCGCCGCAACAGCCGGTCTTCATGGCCCACTCCACCGGTTCGGCTCCGAGCGAGGCGAGGAGCTGGTCGAGGATGACCGGGTAGTCGGCGCTGTCGAGCCCGGTGTCGGGCCGGACGAGCTGGCAGCCGTAGTAGGCGGCCACCTTGAGCCCGCCGAGCGAACGTTTGACGCGCTCGCTGATCACGTCGAGGCCGACGTCGTTGACAAACGGGTCGAGCACGTGCCGAACCCTGACGGTGCCCTTGTAGGCGAGTCCCGCGGCAGCGAGTGCTTGGCTGATCTTCTCACGGACGCCGGCGTCTTCCTGGAAATAGCGATTCGTTCTGTGCAGCACCGTGAAGCAGGCATTGCAGGGGGTAACCAGGTCGCGGCCCAGCGCCTCGGCCAAAGCGAGGTTGCGCGCAGGGATGCAGAAGCTCTCCAAGTCGCGCACGCTCATGTAGAGGGTTGCGCCGCAGCAGTTCCAGTCTTCGAGCTCGATCAGATCAACGTCGAGCGCTTCGGCGACCGCGCGGAGCGAGCGGTCGTACCAGAGGCTCGTTCCGCCGACTGAACATCCCGGATAGTACGTGTAGGCTAGTGCCATCGGAAAGCCTCCTGCCGTGTCTTGGAAACCGGACTACTGCTTGTGCCGACCCGTGATCCTGACCTGCTCACCTCGATAGCTGGGTGACTCGCCTTCGGCGACGCACTCAGGGTGTTTGTGAACCGGCCATCTTATCAACGGCCTCGAGAATCTGATGCATCTGCTTGAGTCCGTTCTTGCTCAAGCGCTTCCGGCCGAGAGGCATCCGCCCGAGGCGCATCAGTTTCATGCCGACCGGCATATCGCGGAACGCCTTGCTGAACAGCGCAGCCTTCAGGTAGATCTGCTGCATGAGCCTGGTCTCGGAGCTGTGCCCGTCTCGCTTGACGAGCCTCTCAAAAGCCTCCGCCATGACGCGGGCCGCTTTCGTTTCCGGCTTGGCTCTGCCTTCCTTGATGGAGAGACGCTTGAGCGCGTACATCACGTCGGTGATCTTGATCTCCTTGGGACACCGGACGTAGCAGGTGTAGCACGAGGCACAGGTCCACGGCGTGTTGGAGCTGAGGACCTCGTCGCGCATGCCGCAACGGATCAAGGCGAAAAGCTGCCGGGGTGAGTGGTCCATCCAGGGCGCGGTCGGACAACTTCCGGTGCAGGAACCGCACTGGATGCACAAGGCGAGCCGGTCGCCTCCGGGCAGTGAAGAAATCTCGGCGAGGAAGCCTTCGTCTATGGCAGGAGCATACATGCGCGATCTCCTACTATGGTGCTCCACCAGAGTCCGCGAGCGGCGTGCCCGCGGTTCGATCTGCTGCTGTCCTGACGGTGTAGAGACTGTCTGGACGGAGCGAGCGTGATTCTTTTCACAGCTATCATCTCATATCCGCGTGGCAGGTCAACAGCAATTTTTGAAAAAACCGGGAATCTGTACGCTTTTCGAGACCGAATCTCAGTTGGTTGGCTCCTCCATCGGCTCGGGGATACCGGACATACGAACGCTGTCACTGACGCCCTGCGGCTCCGTTCCGAACCGGTCTTGATACGTTGCCGGTGGCGTTCATTTGCTGCCGTGAACGCGCCTGTGCCGAGTGCTTCTGCCGGAACGACTTTGCACATTTCACTTGTGAATCGGCATCCGAAAAGCGTATGGAATAGTGGGAGAAGGGGAAAGCCATGATCCCGCGGGAAGAGGAGCTCATATACAGGACCCGCTGGCTGGTGCGTGTCCGGTGGCTCGTGGCGCTTCTGATGGGCGCGGGAGCGCTGGTTTCTTTTCTGCTCCGCCTCGCCTACCCCGTCAGGCCGCTGCTCCTGGTCGCGGCCTTCGTCGCCCTCTATAACGTGCTCTTCGCCGCGACGGCGCGCTGGGCGGTGGTAAGGCCGGTGGAATTGCGGCGGGTATACCGCTTCATTAACATACAGATTGGGGCGGACTTCCTCGCGCTGCTCGCGTGGGTCCACTACACTGGTGGGCCGGCGAGTCCGTTTCTGCCGTTCTTCGTTTTTCACCTTGTGCTCTGCGGCCTGCTCGTGAGCCCACGCATGATGCTCGTCCACGCCGGCTGGGTACTGGCGGCGCTCGTCGCGATCGGGTTCGCCGAGGCGCGTGGATGGCTTCCCCATTGCTCGCCGCTCGAGCAAGGAGCCACGCGGCCGATCGAGAGCGTAAGCTACCTCCTCGCGGTGGGACTTGTGACGGCAGTGACGTTTCTAACGATCGCGGTCGTAGTGGGAGGGATCGCCAAGCGCCTCCGACGGCGCGAGCTCGAGCTGGATGAGGCGCGACAGGAACTCGAGCGTCACTCGAAGCAAATCGAGACGGCGCACGTGCAACTCGAGAAGCTCGATCGCGAGCGGAGCGCGTTCTTCCGCCTCGTGAGCCACCAGATCCGCTCGCCACTCGCCTCGATTCAGACTGTGCTCCGGCTGGTGACCTCGGGCTACGCTGAAGAGCACGACAAGGTGGCGGAACTCGTCGGCCGGGCCGAGCGCCAGTCGCAGCAAATGCTCGCGCTCATCAACGACATGCTGAGCCTGACGCGGGTCAAGGCGGCGCACGAGGCCAAGGACCGTGAGGTCGTGGCCCTGGGACCGCTGATCGCCGACGTGGCCGAGGCGGCGCAGAACGCGGCCCAAGGGAAGGGCGTTACACTTACGGCCGATATTGATTCCGAGCTGCCGGGCATTTCCGCTGTTCGTAACCACGTAGCGCAGCTTTTCGCGGTGCTCGTCGAGAACGCCGTGAAGTACACGCCGCAGGGCGGCACAGTGCAAGTGCGCGCGACGTGCGACGACGGTCAGGTTCGTGTCGCGGTCGAGGACACCGGCATCGGCGTCCCGCCCGAGGATCGCGAGAAGATCTTTGGGGAGTTCTACCGCGCAGCCAACGCGCGGTTGCGCGAGCGCGTCGGCACCGGCCTTGGACTACCCATTGCCCACAAGATCGCAAAGGACCTCGGCGGGACGATCGAGATCGAAAGCACGGTCGGCAAGGGCAGCACGTTTACGGTGGTCCTGCCGGTACCGGGGCAAGGCGCTTAACCGAGGCCGCTCGCGCCTGCGCCAAGTCAGCCGACCAAGAGTTGCCGCTGATGAAATGGACCGCGTTCATTCTTGTCATGGCCCTCGCGGGCGGGCTTGCCGGCGTATCGCAGGGGGTGGAAAGGGCGAAGATGAAAAACCCCGCGCTTGTCCCGTGGCCGACGAAGGTCACGATCCGGCCGGGCCACTACACCGTGCCGCAAAAGACCGTCATCGAGTGGACTTCGCCGGAGCAGAGGGAAGCGGGACTGCGGGTCGCCAACACGCTTGCCGGCGACCTGCAACAGCTCGGGTTCAAGCCAACGGTGCGCCGCATCACGGCCCGGCCATATGGCGTGTCCTTCGAACTGGCCATCCGGCCTGACGAAGCGCTTGGCCCGGAAGGATATCGCCTCCACGTCACCGACGGGATCCAAGTTCAAGCGAACACGGAACGTGGCTTGTTCTTGGGCACGCGGACGGCGTTGCAGCTCGTTGAGGGCGGTCCGGGTTCGACCGTATCGTTCCTCCAGATCGTTGATGCGCCGGAGTATACGTATCGCGCGGCGATGGTGGATGTGGCGCGGCAGTTCCATTCGATCGAGTTTCACCGTGAGATGGTCAAGAAGCTGGCGCGGTACAAGCTGAACGTGTACCACATCCACTTCACGGACGATCAGAGCTGGACGCTGCCGAGCGAGAAGTTTCCCGGGCTCCCGACAAAGGGCCGGCACTACACGAGGAAACAGCTCGAGGGGCTCGTCGAGTTCGCGGCGAAATACCACGTCACGATCGTACCCGAGATTGACATGCCCGGGCATTCGAGCGCGATCTGCGCGGCCGTGCCAGACGTGGTGTGCGAGGGGAAGAAGCGGAGCAACGTCGTGTGCGCCGGGAGTGAGAGAAGCTATGCGGCGCTCGAGGCGTTGATCGGCGAGGCAATGGCGATATTCCCAGGGCCGTATTTCCACATTGGCGCGGACGAGGTGAACGTCGGCGTGTGGTCGGGTTGTCCGGACTGTGAGGCCACGATCAGGAAGCACGACCTGGAGGACGGCCACGCGCTGTACAATTACTTCATCAACCGGATCCACGAGTTCGTAAAGAGCGAGGGTCGCACGATGATCGTCTGGGAGGGGTTCCGGCCGGAGCGCCGGCCGGCCGTTGACAAGGACGTGATCGTCGAGCAGTGGTGGAACGGATACGTGCAGCCCGAGGCCACGATGAAGGCCGGGCACGCGATCATCAACGCGTCGTGGGCGCCGCTGTATCTCGTGCATAGTGCGGTGAACCCGCCGGAGATTCTCGCCGAGTGGAATCCGCTCTGCTTCGGCAGAGGGGTAACGATGCAGCGGGCCGAGGACATGTTCCGATTCGACCCGACCCCGCAGATCATCGGCACGTGCATGTGCTCGTGGGAGAACAGTGAGGCGTCCGAGATGGGGCTGTTCTTCGGCGAGGGGGAGCAGCTTGATGGGTATGCGGTGCCCGCGCCACGGCTGCAGATCGTGGCGGAACGCGCGTGGACTGGTGGTAAGACCAAAGTGGAAGACCTGCTCTCGCGCATCAGGCGGCTGGACAAGGTGGATTGGCCCGGGCTCGCGCACGCCGAGGACGGGACGATGCTCATGCCCGTGCGCAAGGCAGTCGAGGTGACCGGCGGAAAGATCATCTCCTCCCTTCCCACATATCGCGAGAACGCGCCCGGCCGGGCGTTTGACGGAAAAGATGAAACGTTTTTCTGGAGCGCACGCAGCGCACAGAAGGGCGATACGTTCACCTACTTCCTCGACGAAGCGGCCGCCGTCGAGTCAATCAAGATCGTGACGGGTCATGAGGAGCATGCGGAGGACTACGTGCACGAGGGGATTCTCGAAGTCTCGAAGGACGCCGACACGTTCGAGGAAGCGGCGACGTTCGAGGAGGGAGCGGTGGACGTGCGCCTCGGTGGCAAGACCATCAAGGCCATCCGCATCCGCATGACCAAGAGCCAGGTCTATTGGCTTATCATCCGCGAGATCGCGGTCGAGTAGCGCCACAGGGCAGTTGATGCTGCCGGCTAGCCGCAATACCGTTCACTTAAGCACCTTTATGCAGGTTGAGGCTTCGAAGCGCGGCT
>CBDUSE010000201.1:0-5541 GCA_965369835.1 uncultured bacterium | reverse complement strand
CGCTCGAGCTCGGTGACAATCGTTCCAAGATGCTCCTCGAGCAGCTCGAGGAACTCCTTCTCGAAACCAAGCGCGCCGCTCAGAACGATCTTGAGGATCTCCTCGCTCTTTCCGGCCGCTTCCGCAATGGCAGCGCTCCCGACAAATCTGGCCGCGGTCTTTATGGACGCGGCGGCGCGCAGGTAAGCCTCAACCACTTTCTTGCTCTGATCGCCGGCGATGATCTTCTGCAGGCAGACCTGCATCGCCCCCATCTGCTGTCCTGCCGACGTGAGGAACACAGCGATAGACTTCGGGTCTGCCGAGCCCACATCGAGCACCGAGGGCTCGGCAACAGTCGCCTCCGCCACGCCTGTTTCGGGCGCCTCAGCGACATCCGGCGCCGGCGGCTGCTCCGGCGCTTCGGCGGCGGCCCCTTGCTCTGGCGCTTTCTCGATCGCCGCCGGCTGGGCAACAGCTTCGCCACCGAGCGCGGCAACTTGACGCCGCAGGCGCTCGACGAGGCCGACCTCGGCCGCCGGCGCTCCCAGCGGATCGGCGCACGCCGTCTTGAGGTAGTCGGTGCTCTCGAACATCAAGTCAAACGTTGCATCCGCCACCTCGGCCGACTCGTCTCGGCGCAGCAGGTCGAGCAAGCTCTCGTACAGGTGCGCGAAATCCCGGATCGCGCCGAAGCCAAGGTAGTCCGAAGTGCCCTTGATCGTGTGGATCCCGCGAAAGATGTCGTTCACGAGGTCGCAGCGCCCGCGGTCCCGCTCGAACTCGACGAGCGCCTGCTCGGAAGCCTCGAGGTTTTCCGCCGCCTCGACCTTGAATTCCTCGACGAGCTTGGGCGAGGCGGCCACGACGCTCCCGGCTTCAGCGGCCGGCATGGTCGCTTCGAGAGCGGGCGCCGGCTCGGCAGCCGGTGCCGGCTCGGGCTCACGTGCAGGCTGCTTGGCGGGCGCAGGCTCGGCCGATTCGCCCGCCAGCACACCTTCGAGCTTGCCCAGGATCTGCTCGTACTCATTCTTCTCACCCCCGACGAGCGAGTCGATCTGGGCATCGGTATCCGACGAGAGCCGCTCGACGAGCCTCTTGAGCACGTCGGTCCCGCCAAAGAGGACATCAATGACCTGCGGTGTCGCCTCACGTTTCCGGTTGCGCAGATCGTTGAGGATCGCCTCGAGCTTATGGCTCAACTCGGAGATGTTCTTCAGGTTGAAGAAGCCTGCGGCGCCCTTGATGCTATGGATGGCCCGGAAGATGGTGTTGATTAGTTCCTCGTCGGTCGGGCACTGCTCGTACTCGAGCAGCTTCTGATCAACCGTCTGCAGGTGCTCCTGCGATTCAGCGATAAACTCCAGCAGGAGGGTTGGATCGCTAAAGAATCCCAAGTCGTTGTGTGCCACGCATCAACCTCCGTGAGATTCGGTGCGAAAACGCACCCGTTCTCCATCGCGGTTCCCCGCGATCATGCCGGAGCCTCGGTCCTGTCCCCGAGCAGCATTCTCACGTTCATCACAAGTTCGTGCGGCTTGGCGGGCTTGACAATGTAAACGTTGGCACCCGCCTCGAAGCCCTTCTGCTTGTCCTTCGCTTCCTCCTCGGTGCTGATGATGACGATGGGAATCGTCCGGTAGTCCTCCTGCTCGCGGATCTTCTCGATGAGCGCGTACCCATCCATACGGGGCATGTTCACATCGGTGACCACGAGATCGAAGTGACCGGTAAAGAGCATCTCGAGCGCCACGTAGCCGTTCGGCGCGCCCCGACACTCGTACCCCCCATTCTCGAGGATGTAGCTGTGGAGGCTCAGGACGATCTTGGAGTCGTCAACAATCAGGATTCTCTTCGCCATCAGTCCGCCCTCTGCTCGCGGTTCATGCTTGCCTGTTCCGTTCGCCTCATGCAGACGGCCGCGTACCCGTGCTACTTGGAGTAGCACAAGAAATTATCGAGCCGCTCGATCCGAAACGCCGCCGTGATGCGACCGACCGACTCGGAATGCCCAAGAAAGATGAAGCCGCCCGAGGTGAGCGCATCGAAGAAGTAGCTGAGCGTGCGCTTGCGCGACGAATCATCGAAGTAGATCAGCACGTTGCGGCAGAAGATCACATCGAAATCGCGCATCTTGCGCATCCCGTGCTTGTCCACCAGGTTAACCTGGTGAAAGCGCACCAGCTTCGTCACCTCCGGCACCACCTGCCACGTCCCGTCGGCGTGGGTGAAGTACCTGGAAAGCAGCGGCGGCGGCACGTCCTTGATCGGACGCTCCCCGTAGGTGGCCCGGTGCGCGGTGCGCAGCGCGTGGCGGTCTATGTCTGTGGCCTGCACCTCCACACGCCACTCCTCGATGTCGGCGAGCGCCTCGCGCACGATAATGCCTAGTGTATAGGCTTCCTCGCCGGTCGAGCACGCGGCACTCCACAACCGCAAAGTCTGGTTCTTTGCGCGGCGCTTCGCCTCGATCACCCGCGGCAGCACTTTCTTGGAGAACCCGTCCAACTGCGGCAGGTTGCGGAAGAAGTACGTCTCGTTGACCGTCAGCTCTTCGATGAGGCTGTGCATCTCGGACCGGCCCAGATCGGTATCGAGGCGCCGAAGATACTCCTCGACGCTTTCAATGCCCAGCACCTCCATCCGCCGCTCGAGCCGCTTCTCGACGAAATACTTCTTGTTGTCCTCGAAAAAGAGGCCCGAATGCCGATGCACGACCTCGCGGAGCTGACGGAACTGCGAGGGCGCCAGATCAAGTGTCTGTCCCTTAAGCAGATCCATGTTCGGCCTCCACATGCAGCATCTGCAGTGCGGTTTCCAAGTAGTACAGGGCTTCTTCCGTCAGCTCAGCACGGCTGATATTGCTCAATGCCTCGATGGCGCCTGGACCGCCGATCTCGGCGATGGCCCCAATGACATTGCACTGCATCCAGCTCTCCCGCTGGAGCTGGCGCAACAGGAATGGGATCGCCTTGGGGTTGCCGAGCCGGCCAAGCGCCTCGGCGGCCGCGGCCGCCACGTTGAGGCTCTCGTCCTCGAGCGTCTTGGCCAGCGGCAGGAAAGCATCCTCACCGCCAATCTCGACAAGGAAGCCGAGGATGTCCGAGGCGAACTTCCGCACGTCGTGGTCGTCGTCCTTCAGGAGCATGATGATCGCCTCGAGGTCTGTGTCACCGACCTTCTCGAGGATCTCGATCGCGTAGTTCCGCACGCGGGCATCCTCCGAAGGCAGAAGCGGGATCGCCGAGCGACACACCTCGGCGCCGCCGATGGCGATGAGCGACTCGACGGCCGCCTCGCACACGGCCCGCACGGGATCCTCGACCGCCTTGATCAGCGCGCCGATCACACCCTCGTCCTTAAACTCGGCGAGGTCCTCGGCCGCGTAGCGCCGTTCTGTCTCGTCCGGAGAGACAAGTTGCTCCAGGAGCTTTTCTTTCATCGTCCGACCCTCCAAAACCTCGAGTGGAGCGCCACCGTCACGGAGATCCCGACCCGGGCGCAGGCACTCATGAGCTGCCCACGAGCGCCTTGACCGCTTCCTCCTCGTCGGTATAGATCCGGATGATCTTGTTCATCTTGGTGATCTCGAAGATCCGCTTGAGCCGCTCGGTGGGACGCAGGATCGCCAGCTCGCCGTCCTGTGTCTTGATGCGCTTCTGCAGCACGATGATGCTCCCGAGCACCAGGCTCGGCGCATGCTCGACCTCCGCCATGTCCAGCACGATGTGAACATACCCCTCGTTCTGCAGATCGGCGCAGAGCTGCTTGAGCGTCTCGAGCTCGTCGCGGTCGCCTCGCGACAGCGCCGGATCCACCGTGACAATCGCCACGTCCTCGCGTTTCTTGACCACATGCATTATGTGTCTCCCGCACTCGTGGTCCGCGTTCTAGTTGCCTATGAGCTCGATGACCTTCTCCGCAACGCGGTCGGCCGGCAGCACGAACTCCGCCCCGCCGCGCTCGGCCGCCTCGCGCGGCATGCCGTAGACAATGGCCGTCTCCTCCGATTCCGCGATCGTGTGTGCGCCCATCTGGCGCAGCTTCGCCATGGACGCCGCGCCGTCCTTGCCCATGCCCGTGAGCAGCACGCCCATCGCGTTCGAGCCGAACGCGGTGATGACCGACTCCATCATCACGTCCACCGACGGCTTGTGCAGCGTGTCGTACGGCTCCTTGCCGATCCGCATGCTCTGGCCTTTCGTCACCGTCATATGGCTGCCGCCCGGCGCCAGAAAAGCACACCCGTTACGGAGGCGGTCCCCGTCCTCGGCCTCCTTGACGGAAATCGAACTGATTTGGTCGAGCCGCTCGGCGAAGGTGTGCGTGAATCCCTCGGGCATGTGCTGCACCACCATGACCGAGGCGCCCAGGTCCGCCGGGATCTTCGGGAAAATGCTCATCAGCGTCTGCGGGCCCCCGGTCGAGACGCCGATGGCCACCACCCGGATGACCGGACCAACGAGGCGCGGTGGCCCCTCTGCGACCGGCTCCTGCTTGGAAGCGGGCGTGGGTGGCGGTTCCGCGACTGCGGCAGCGCGGGCGGTCCTGCGGGCAAGTTTTTTTACATCGGCCCGGGCCGCTGCTTTGACCTTCGAGATGATCGGAGCGCTGAGCGTGTCAATATCAAGCGATATCTGCCCGGACGGCTTTGCGACAAAATCAACCGCGCCGAGACTCAGCGCCTCCATTGTCACAGCGGCGCCGTCCTGCGTCAGCGAGCTGACCATGAGCACGGGAATTGGGTTGTTGCCCATGATCTCCTTCAGCGTCGTGATGCCGTCCATGCCGGGCATCTCGACGTCCAGAGTGACCACGTCCGGGCGCATCTGCGCCAGCTTCTTGAGCGCGAAACGCCCATCAGGAGCGGTGCCGATCACCTCGATCTGCGGATCCTGCGAAAGAATGGTCGAAAGCGCCTTTCGCATGAATGACGAATCGTCAACCACAAGAACTCTGATCTTGTCTGCCATGACGGCTCCCATACCTCCCGAGGCGCGGCCGCGCCCGAACCTGATTCATGCAACGCGCAGCGGCGCAAGTTTGCTGCCAATCCGGGCCCAAATCCTTCGCGCGAAGGAGGACACGCACCCGTCGTGTCCGAACGAGGCCGCCAATGCCGCAAAACGCCACAGTTCAAGGCAACGGCAGCAATACACTCCCATCGTTCACGCCTCCGGGATCATCAGCAATGGCGCGTCGTCGAGCCCCTTCCAACCACCCAACGGCAATTCTTGCCGGTACCTCGTTGCGCATTTTCGGCAAAGGACACCAGGCGCTCCGGACCGGCGCCAGACTCGTTTCCACGGGGCTCCTTCGTTCCGGTAGCTCACTGCTGCCTTTCGTCGTCCGCCGGCCAAATGGACCAATGGCGCTTCGGCCACGGAGCCGAAGCGCCACCGGTATTCATTCCCCGTTTCGCAGTGTGGGGTCTGGTATTGCTCTTCTACTTCGTCAGCGAGGCAGCGAGCTCGTCGAGGCTCTGGGCCTGCTTGGAGAGATCCTGCGTCGCCTCGAGCGCCTGGCGCGCGCCCGCCTCGGTCTCCTGGGCCACGCTCGAGA
>CBDUSE010000200.1:0-5645 GCA_965369835.1 uncultured bacterium | reverse complement strand
GCCCGTTAATCGGGCGACAGCCTTGTAGGGCGGGTCGCCCTCGGCCCGCCGAAGCCTCGCAGAGGCGATAGAACACGCGCGAGCGCGCCGCCCGCGATTGACGCCGCGCAGCCCTCGCGCTACCATATGAATCTATTGAGGAGGAACCGGACAGTGGCCCGGCAATTCGAGACCGTGGCCGTGCTGGACTTCGGCAGCCAGTACAGCCGGCTCATCGCGCGGCGTGTGCGCGAGAACAACGTCCATTCCGAGATCGTGCGCCACGACATCGCGGCGGCCGAGCTCGAAGCGAAGGGCGTGCGCGGCGTCATTCTCTCCGGCGGCCCATCGAGCGTACACGACGAGGGTGCGCCCCGGTGCGACGCGGCCATCTTCGACCTCGGCGTGCCGCTGCTCGGCATCTGCTACGGCATGCAGCTCATGGCGCTCGAGCTCGGCGGCACCGTCGAGCAAAGCGACCACCGCGAGTACGGCCGGGCCGAGCTGAGCGTCGTCGAGGAGAACTCGATCTTCGCCGGCCTGCACCCGACCGAGACAGTCTGGATGAGCCACGGCGACCGCGTCACGCGCCTGCCGCGCGGCTTTTCCGCGATCGGCGAGACGGCCAACGCGCCGCATGCCGCCGCGTGCGATGCGTCTGGAAAGCTCTTCGGGCTGCAGTTCCATCCCGAGGTGGTCCACACGCCGCACGGCAACACGATCCTCCGCAATTTCCTTTTCAAAGTCTGCGGCTGCACCGGCGACTGGACGATCGGCTCATTCCTCGACGCGGAAAAGACCGCCATCCGTGAGCGCGTCGGCACTGACAACGTCGTGCTCGGCCTGAGCGGCGGAGTGGACTCGTCGGTCGCCGCGATGCTGCTTCACGAGGCGATCGGCGACCAGCTCACCTGCATCTTCGTTGACAGCGGCCTGCTCCGGAAGGGCGAGCGCGAGGACGTCAAGGAGCGGTTCGCCCGCCACTTCGGCATCCACCTGCACGTCGAGGACGCGAGCACGGCGTTTCTCGATGCGCTCGCCGGCGTCGAGGATCCGGAAACGAAGCGCCGCATCATCGGCGAACAGTTCATCCGCGCCTTCGAGCGCGCGTGCAAGGAGGTCGGCGACGCGAAGTTCCTCGCCCAGGGCACGCTCTACCCGGACCGGATCGAGAGCCGCTCGCCGCGCGGCGGCCCATCCGCCACAATCAAGACGCACCACAACGTCGGCGGGCTGCCCGCCGACCTCGGCTTCGAACTGATCGAGCCGCTGCGCGACCTGTTCAAGGACGAGGTGCGCCGGCTCGGCATCGAGCTCGGCCTGCCTGACGAGACCGTCTGGCGCCACCCGGTCCCCGGGCCGGGCCTCGCCGTGCGCATCATCGGCGAGGTGACCGAAGAGCGCCTCGAGCTGTTGCGCGAGGCCGACTGGCGATTCCTCGACGAGCTCACCAAGGCCGGCTGGTACCGCGAGGTCGCCCAGGCGTTCGTCGTGCTCCTGCCGGTGAAATCGGTCGGCGTCATGGGCGACGGCCGCACCTACGAGAACGTCGCCGCCGTCCGCGCGGTGACCACGACCGACTTCATGACCGCCGACTGGGCCCACCTGCCGTACGATCTGATGGCGCGCATCTCGAACCGCATCATCAACGAGGTGCGCGGCATCAACCGCGTCGTCTTCGACATCTCCTCCAAACCCCCCTCCACCATCGAGTGGGAATAGCGCCGCCGAGCAGACCGACGCACCACCTTCGCCCGAGCAGAAACCTGCAATGCACAGTGTTCGAACAGCTCGCCCGACCTCTGGCCTCAACACCCAAGTAGCCGCAGCCGCTACCTGCCCTTCATGAGAGGCGCCTTCTGGGAGCACGCCGTTTCGCCATCCCAGTAGGTCGTGCCACCGGCTTCAGTCGGTGGTTCCGTGGCTCATCCAACCCCGCCCGGAGCCGGCTTCAGCCGACTTCTCGACAATCCGGCTTCAGCCATTGAGTGAGGAAATGAACCACCGGAATCGCACGTCGGGGCAAGTTTCCGCTTGGCCTCGAACGCGCCGGACCATTATGCTCGGAGCGCCGCGACAGCGGCCTCAGGAAGCCTGCGCGGCCAGTGATGTGGCGTTGCGATACGGCTGGGGGAAGCGTCGTTCGTGTTTGTCCATCTGCACAACCACAGCGAGTACAGCCTGCTCGACGGGGCGTGCCGCCTCACCGAGCTTGCTCGGCGCGCCGCGGCCGAAAAGATGCCCGCCGTGGCGCTCACCGACCACGGCAACCTGCACGGCGTCGTTGAGTTCTACCAGGCCTGCCGCAAGGCGAAGGTGAAGCCGATCATCGGCCTCGAGGCGTACGTCGCGCCCGAGAGCCGCTTCGATAAGCGTGCTCGCGGCGTCAAGGAGGCCGCGTACCACCTCGTGCTGCTCGCGCGCGACAACACCGGCTACCACAACCTGCTCGCGCTCGCCACGATCGGCCACCTCGAGGGGTTCTACTACAAGCCGCGCATCGACAAAAAATGCCTCGCCGAGCACCACGAGGGCCTCATCGGCCTCACCGCCTGCCTCAAGGGTGAGGTCCCCTCCCTCGTGCTCAAGGAGCGCTACGACGAGGCAAAGGCCGCTCTCGAGTTCCTCGCAACACTCTTCGGCGAGGCGAACTTCTTCGTGGAGCTGCAGAACCACGGCATCGAGAGCGAGGCGGTCTGTATGCCCGTGCTGCGCCGGCTCGCCCGACAGCTCGGCCTGCCCACCGTCGTGACGAACGACATCCACTACAGCAGCCGCGACGATGCCCGCGTCCACGATTGCCTGCTGTGCCTGCAGACCCAGTCGGTGCTGAGCGACGCGAACCGGATGAAGTTCGACGGCCCCGAGTTTTACTTCAAAACCGAGGCCGAGATGCGCGCGCTCTTCCCCGAGGACACCGACGCGCTCGACGTCACCAGTGCCATCGCCGAACGCTGCCACGTCGAACTCGACTTCAAGACGCGCCACTACCCGGTGTTTACGCCAGACGAGCCGGTGGAGCTTGCCGACTACCTCCGCAAGCTCGCGGAGCGCGGCCTGCGCGAGCGATTCGGCCCCGAGCCGCCGCCCGAGTACGCCAAGCAGATGAACTACGAGCTCGATGTGATCGAGAAGCGCGGACTCACGAGCTACATCCTCATCGTCTGGGACTTCATCCACTACGCGCGTGAGCACGGCATCCCCGTCGGCCCCGGGCGCGGCTCGGCTACCGGCAGTCTGGTGTGCTACCTCACCGGAATCACGGACATTGACCCGGTCCGCTATAAGCTCGTCTTCGAACGCTTCACCAACCTCGAGCGGCCGAGCTTCCCCGACATTGATGTGGACCTCTGCATGGAGCGCCGGGGCGAGGTGATCGAGTACGTGCGCCGCACGTACGGCGAGGACCACGTCGCCCAGATCATCACCTTCGGCACGCTCGGCGCGAAGGCCTCGATCCGCGACATCGGCCGCGTCCTCGGCTACGCCTACGGCGACGTGGACCGGATCGCCAGGCTCGTGCCCGGCGGTCCGGGCGTCACCCTCGACAGGGCGCTCAAGGCCGAGCCGGACCTCGAGGCGCTCTATAAGTCCGACGAGATGACGCGCCGGATCATTGACATCGCCCGGCGCGCCGAGGGCCTCGCGCGCAACGCCTCGACGCACGCGGCCGGCCTCGTCATCTCGTCCGAGCCGCTCATCGAGATCGTCCCGCTCTGCCACGGCGGCGGCGACGAGGTCGTCACCCAGTTTGCGATGAAGCCGGTCGAGGAGATTGGGCTTCTGAAGATGGACTTCCTCGGCCTCAAGACGCTCACGGTGATCCATGACGCCGTCGAGATCATCGAGACGACCCGCAACGAGCGCCTCGACATCCGCACCGTGCCGCTCGACGACCCGAAGACGCTCGAGCTGCTGAACCGCGCCGACACCAGCGGCCTCTTCCAGCTCGAGAGCAGTGGTATGACCGATCTTGCGCGCAACATCGGCATTGATCGGTTCGAGGACATCGTGGCAATGATCGCGCTGTTCCGACCCGGGCCGATGGAGATGATCCCCGACTACGTCGCCCGCAAGAAGGACCGCTCGAAGATCAAGTACGCCCACCCGCTGCTCGAGCCCGTGCTCGAGGAGACCTACGGCGTCTTCGTCTACCAGGAGCAGGTGATGCAGGCCGCCAACGTGCTCGCCAACTACTCGCTCGGCGAAGCCGACATCCTGCGCGCGGCCATGGGCAAGAAGAAGCCCGCCGAGATGAAGGCGCAACGCGAGCGCTTCCTCAAGGGCGCCAAGGACAAGGGCGTCCACAAGAAGGTGGCTGAGAAGGTGTTTGGGGAGATGGAACGCTTCGCCGGCTACGGCTTCAACAAGAGCCACGCGGCCGCCTACGCCATGATCGTCTATCAGACCGCCTTCCTCAAAGCCAACTACCCGCGCGCGTACATGGCGGCGCTGCTCTCGAACGAGATGGGCAACACCGACAAGATCAGTCGCTACATCGCCGAGTGTGAGAGCCACGGCATCCCGATCCTGCCGCCCGACATCAACGAGTCGCACGCCAAGTTCACCGTCGTGGACGAGGGGGTCCGCTTCGGCCTCGCCGCCATCCGCAACGTCGGCACCGGCGCGGTCGAGCACATCCTCGAACGGCGCCGCGAGCACGGCCCCTACATAAGCCTCGACGACTGCGCGGGCGACGTGGACCTGCGCGTCGTCAACCGCAAAACGTTCGAGAGCCTCATCCACGCCGGCGCCTTCGACTCGCTCGGCTGGAACCGCGCCCAGCTTGCCCAGGCGCTGCCGCCGGTACTCGACTCGGCTGCGCGCCGGCAGGCCGACCGCCTCAGCGGCCAGGTCGGCCTCTTCGATCAGCTCGCCGGCGCCGGTCAGGTCGCAGGATTCCAGACTCAACCGCCCGACACCGAGGAGTTCCCCCTGCGCGAGCGGCTCGCGCGCGAGAAGGAGCTGCTCGGCTTCTATGTGACCGGCCACCCGCTCAGCGACTACCGCGAGCTGATCGAGCGCATCAACTGCGCCGCCATCGGCGAGCTCGAGGCCGTCGAGAACAAAACACGCGTCAAGGTCGCCGCCATCATCGCCGGGGTGCGCAACCGCCTCACCCGCAAGAGCAACGAGCGCATGGCCGTGCTCGAGCTCGACGACGGCCGCCAAAGCGTCGAGGCGCTCGTCTTCCCCCGCGCCTACCAGCAGTGCGGCGCCGTGATCGAGAAGGACCTGCCGGTGCTCGCCGTCGCCAGCGTGGACCGCCGTGATGAGCGGCCCAAGCTCATCGTGGACTCCCTCGTCCCCCTCGACCAGGCCGAGCGCGACGGGATCGAGGAGATCAACCGCCTCTTCGCCGGCAAGAAGTTCGCCTCGCCCGGCAACGGCCCGAGGCGCTACCGCTCGAACAGCGACCCCAACGCACGCAACAACGCCGCCGCGCCCCGGGCGCTGCGCGTGACCATTGACCACCCGGCCGCCACCGAGGAGACGCTCGCGCAGCTCAACGCCCTGGCGCAGGCGGCCCCCGGCGAGCTCCCCCTCGTCCTCGCCTTCAGCGAAGACGGCGGCGCCACCGCCTCGGCGCTGGTCCGCACCGCCACCCGAGTCCGCCCCGACGACGCGCTCCTCGAACAGATCAGCGCCATCCCCTCCGTCCTCAC
>CBDUSE010000199.1:0-5677 GCA_965369835.1 uncultured bacterium | reverse complement strand
CGTACCGTGACTGCACGGCGTACCGTGACTGCACGGCGTACCGTGACTGCACGGCTACCGCCTTCCCAGTATTGTGCCCTCGCAGGGTTCAATAAAATACGTCACCGAACTTGTGAAGCAGAGCACTAAGCGGTCACCCGCCCCATGTCAAGCTGGGATTCTCGTCGCAGTTCGAGCGCCATCGCAGCAGTGGTGCAGGCAGCATCCTGTCCGCGACGATACCTTCGCGCTCGCCGTGTGAGCGCCCTTAGCCCTGGGCTGGCTTGCGCACCGACTCCGTGTGCGTGAGCCATTCCTCCGGTGCGCCCGCGCGGAAAACGCAGTAGGGTCCGGCCCCCGTGGCGTCCCAGTGCAGCGGAAGCAGGCTGGGGTCTTCGGCCAGCGCCCGGCGGGCCCCATCGAGCCGCGCCGCCTGGCGGAACGCCGAGACCGCCTCGACCACGACCTGGGCATCCTCAGCCCGGGTCGCCGCACGAGCGGCCTTGGCAACCAGCTCTGCCCCGCAGATCAGCGCCGCGAGACCGCGCCATTCGAGCGCCGCATACTCGAGCACGTGCAGCATCTTGCGCACTCGCGCCTCAGCTACGCTCGATTCCGCGGCCCCGTGCTCCTCGTCCGTATCTCGCAAAGGGCCGGCGCGGCTCTCGAGCAGCGCTCGGGCCCTTTCGAGGCCGTCGAGCGCGGAACGCGCGTACGCCTTAAGCTCCGGTGGGAACTCGCTTCCGACCTCGACGGTGATGCCCTCTTGCACCTGGTTGACGTGCCAGTAGCGCCAGTCCGTCATTCCGCCCTCGGTCGCCTCGCAGGCTCGGTGGGCCACGTCCGCGTATGGCCCGTAGTAGTCGCGGAAGTAGCCGCTCACGAGACCGTCAACCGTCATGCTGGC
Organism: uncultured bacterium; assembly: GCA_965369835.1. Taxonomy (GTDB): domain Bacteria; phylum Auribacterota; class JABMQX01; order JAFGEW01; family JAFGEW01; genus CBDUSE01. The sequence continues at coordinate 4,791 of CBDUSE010000199.1, read as the reverse complement.
GTCCCACACGAGGCGCGCGAGCACGTAGCAATTGAGGCCCTTCACCCAGCGCCCCATGAATGCCATCGGCAGCTCGAAGCCGTCAACGCCCAGCGACTTGAAGAACCGCACATCGGCCGACAGCACCGGCACCGGCAACAACCGTGGGCCGAAACCCAGGTGCCGCGCGTACTTCTCGTGCATAATGAGCGGGACGCCTGCCTTCGCCGTGATGGCCCGCCATTGCTCGAGCGCCCGGCGGAATTCGGCCTTCGTTCGGTTGTCGTCGAACGGGACCGCATAGTCGCGCCCCCACGTGCAGAGCGTCACCGTCATGCCGCGCTCAGGGCGTTCGTGCTCCGGTGGCTCGACGTGCGTGCCGTAGGCGAAGTGCGTCACCTCGACGTCCGGCGCTCGTTCCTTGACGCAGGCGCATATCCTTCTGCTCAGCTCCATGTGCCGCTCGGCCACCGGCGTATCCCTGCACGCATCGCACTCGCACCACTCGACCACGTCGCTCGGCCACGGCGCGAAGTATTTGATTTCCGGGTTCTCGTCGAGGAAACGGCCGAGCCCGTCGAGGTAATGGCGGACCGCTTCCTCGTTACGTGTGCAGAACACCACCCCGGGCGTTCGCCTCCCTTCGATCATCGCAAACCACTCCGGGTGCGCGTCGAACGCCTCGGGCCGCATGAACAGAAACATGCAGTGGCCTCCGACACCGACCCGGATGCCCCGCTTCCTCAGCTCGGGAAACAAAGCCCGGTAAGCGGCCCAATGCGTAAAGCAATCGTCGTGATGGTCGAGCGCAAGCTGGAACACGTTCAGCCGGTTCTTCGCCATCCAGTCCGCTTCGGCCCTCATCGCGCGCATTGCCGCCTCAGCGATCGGCGTGCCCGCCGGCCCCAACTCGTAGACGATGTAGCGAAGCATCCGCACACGAAAGTCCGGCCTCCACCGTTTCTCGGTGCCGCCTTCCATCAGGGTGTTCAGCAGAGCAGAAAATGACTCGGCCGTCTGCTCGGGAACGATCTCCTCATCCGGGTAGTACCATCGGCATCCGAGATACTCCTCGAGAAAGCCGTACACGGCATAGAGCACCGCTCGAGACGACCCGCCAACGAGCCGAATCCGCCCTACCTCGAATCTGACCGCGAAAGCGTCGCGCGCCAAAGGATCCGACGCCTCCTCGATAGCCAGCTCAAGAACAGTGCCCTGCCTCCCCACGCTTGTGACGACTGATGCCTCGACCCCGCCGCCTACATGCAGATACCGCTGCAGCTCCTCGGCCGCAAAGCGGACCACGATGTCGGCCCCATCGGGGCAGAGAATGGACACCGGCTGAACTTCACGCACGAGATGAGTTCCCGGGTGGCTGTCCTGTTCGGCCCGAAACCCGAGAACAGTGGGGTACCACACGCAGCAAGTCAAGCTTCTGATGCAGCCTGCCGCGCCTTCTGTGCTCCGTACCCTCTCGGCCTACTCTTGTCTGCCCTCGATGCCCGCGAGCAGAATGCCCGCGCCGATGATGAGCCGCCGGTCGATGGGCGGATTGGGCTCCGGTATCCTCACGTCGTACTTGAGCACGAACGGATTGAACCGCTGGTGCAGCGTGGCTACCTCCTGCCCGTCCGGCGTCACAATCACGTAGCGCTGCGGGATCATCTTGATGAACCGGCTCAGCAGCGCGCCCATCGTGCTGCTCTCCTTCAGCCGCCCCGTCTCCTGGCCGTTCAGGTTCAGGAAGAGCCACTCGTCCTTGAAAATGGACTTCAGCCCCTTGCGCTTGACGGCCCCGACCACCTCGCCCGTCGTGGCGTCCTGCACGCCGTACGTGGCCGAAATGTCGAGGATTTGCGGCGTCTTGATCACCAGCAGCTCCGTCGTCTGGTTCGTGTCCGAATAGACCCGGAAATCCTCCCTCAGCTTGAACGCCTTCTGCTTGCCGTAAAACAGGAGCTGCTTGTTCTCGTCATAGACGTGGAAGGCCCCGCCGAAAATCTTGAACACCTTCTTTCGGAACAGGTAGTAGCCGTGCTGGAACGATGGATGAAGACCTTGCTGATCATTCATGGCAAACGTCCTTTCACGATTCCGTATCGGTTTCGTTCGGTTCGCTCCACTTCTCCGCTCGTATGACTTCGTCCCAATCGTACACGCCGGCCGTACGCTGCCCCGGCTCGACGATCAGGAAATCCTCGCTGTCCCACTCGCCGACCAAGAGCTTCCGGACGAGCCGAACGCTCCCCTCGAACTCGACGTATTCCTTCCCCTCGGCCTCGGCGCGTGCCCGGCATTCTCTCGCGTGCTCCGGGTTCCGGGTCTCCGGCACGTCAATGAAGACGACGCGTTCGCCGTCGCTCATCGTCCGCGAGGCGTTCATCGTCTCGACAATGTGCCGCGCATTCTCCTTGCCATACAGCCGCACGTAGTCCTCGTACGTCTTGTCCTGCCCGAGCAGCTTTGACACGCTGCCCTCCCGCGTGTACGAATCGCCCCGTTCCATGTACCCCCCGGTGCTGAAGGACTGGCTCGGGTTGCCGGCGAAGTGCTCCTTGAACTTGAGTTTTGACCCGAGGAACAGCGTGCAGCAGTCGTGCGCGCGCGGGATCACGAGCCGCGTCTCCCGTGCTTCGAGCCCCACCGTCGCGTTGCCGCACAGGCCGTAGCCCAGCACGATCGCGTCGTAGCACGCGCCGCGCCGCTGCGCCTCGTCAATCCTCGACTGGATCAGCGCCCGCAGCGCGTCGCTCTCGTCGTGCGCCCCCTTTTCCGTAAACTCGAGATCAACCACGTGCGGGCTCCTCGGCACGCAGGCACAGACCTCCCGCGTCAGCACCTCGCATCCGATCAGCTTGAGTCGCAACGCACCCGCTCCGCCTTCGTTCGCGGTCCCGCCGTTTCATTCGAGCGCGAGGGTACGGCCCCTCTCCAGGCGCGTCAAGCCGCCAGAAGAACAACGGCCGGGCCAGACGGAGCCGGTCTGCTGAGCGCCTTTGCCTGGCAAGACGCCCCTTCGATAAGGACTCGGCCTTGACACCCCTTCCGAAGGATACTAGCATACTGCACAACTTCGCCCGCGGTGCATCCAGGCCAGCGCGGAGACAAGTGCGCCGTCAGGAATGCCTTGGCCGTTTTCTGCAGGAGGAGCTAGGGATGTACGCCCAACAGTTCGAACCCATGACCGTGGGCCAGATCCTCGACCGGACCTTCAGGCTTTACAGAAGCAACTTCGTCCGATTCATCGCCATCATTGCCGTTATCTATGTCCCCATCACGTTGATATCCATCGTCGCCATGACGCTGGTGACCGGCACCGTGGCCGACTTTGTCGAGTCAGCTCGAGAAGCGGGCGAGGCCGGCGAAGCCCCGGAGCATTTCGACCCAGCGATGTTTGTGCCCCTCATCGTCACGGGGCTTGTTGCCGCGTTTATGTTTGTCCTGGCGCAGGTGCTCTGCAATGCCGCGCTGATCAAGAGCGTTTCGGAGTCCTATCTCGGCAACGAGGTCACAGTCGGCCAGGCCTACAGGGCCGTGCTGCCCCGTCTCGGGTCCATCATCGGCGCCGGCATTCTCGTCGGCATCGTGACCATGATCGGCTTCGTCCTTTGTGTCGTCCCGGGCATCATCTTCTGGTTGTGGTTCATACTGACGACCCAGGTGATCGTCGTCGAACGCATCGGCGCGACAAGGGGCATGAGCCGGAGCAAGGCGCTTGTCTCGGGCAACCTTGGCAAGGCCTTCGGCCTATTGTTCGTCGTCGGCATCATCAGCTATGTGGTCAGCCTGTTGTTCCAGCAGATCGGCGGTCTTGTTGCCGGCACACCCGCGCCGGGGGACCTCACTACACCCATCATCATCAACCAGCTCTTCTCGATGGCCGGCCAGGTCCTTGCCATGCCGATCGCCGCTGGCGCCTTTATCCTTCTCTACTATGACCTGCGCATTCGCAAGGAAGGCTTCGACCTGCAGATGCTTGCCCAGAGCCTCGGCTCAGGAGGTCCGCCGCAGGATGGCCTGCCGCCCGTTCAGTGCTAGGCGCCTCTCCGTGGCGTTGACCCTCGCCGCGCTGAGCGGCTCGCTTTGTCCACTCGCCGCCGTCCACGTCGCGGACGCGGCCACGCCCGCAGCCCCATCCCGCTTCGAGCGCCCGAATCCGAAGACCATTCGCTCCCAAACGAAAGACATCCTCTCGCACCCGCGATTCGCCCCGCGCATCTCACCCTTGCACAGATTCTGGCAATGGCTGCTCCAGAAGCTGGGCCGGTTCAGGATGCCCAGCCTTGGCCTCGGCGGCGTCGGGCGCGTCGTATGGTGGATCATCATTATCTGGTGCGTCCTGACGCTCCTGGCCATCATCGGCCATGCCGTCTGGCATCTTTCCCTGCTCGTTCGGCGCCCCCGTGGCGCGCCGCTCGGTTACAAGCACGCGCACTTCGAGCGTCTCCACGAGCGCTCGTTCAAGGAGCTCTGCGACATGATGCGCGAGCTCGCCCACAACGGCGAGTTCCGCAAGGCCGTCGGCGTGATGATGATCGCCCTCGTGCGGTGGCTCGACGGCGCCGAGCTGCTCTCCTTCCACCGCAGCAAGACGAACGGCGACTACGTGCGCGAGTATCCGAGGGAGCGTTCCGGCCGCGGCGAGTTCCGCCGGTTCGCTGTGGCGTTCGATGGCACGATCTACGGCCGGTCCAAGTGCGATCGCACCGTCTACCTGCACATGAATGATATGTTTGAGGGGATACTTGCCCGTGCCGTCGAAAAGCCATAGGTCGGACTACATCATCCTGGCGACGCTCGGCGTCATCGCCG
>CBDUSE010000198.1:0-5714 GCA_965369835.1 uncultured bacterium | reverse complement strand
TGTCGGGGGGGGGGGGGGGGCCCCCCCCCCAAAACGGGGTGGGGGGTCCTCTCTCTCGGGGTTTTTTGGGGGGTCCCCCCCCCCCCCCCGCCGGAGCTCCGAAGGAGCGACAGACAGCGCGCTGCTTTGGGGACGCGGCGTTGCGGCATCCGAACGCTTGTGCTACGAGTCACGGGCGCAGATGAATCAGCTCGGAGGGATCGGAGAATGAAGTTCTCGATCAAGAACAGGGACTTCGAGATCACGCTCCATGACACTCCGACGGCCCGGGCCATCCGGGAGGCGCTGCCGATCAAGGCCCCCGTGCATCGCTGGGGCGACGAGATCTACTGCCTGACCGAGGTCAGTCTTGAGGAGGAGCCTGACGCGCGAGAGCTGATGGCGGTGGGTGAGATCGCCTACTGGCCACCACAGCGCGGGATCGCCCTCTTCTTCGGTCCGACGCCGGTAAGCACCGACGAGCGCCCACGCGCCTACAGCCGGTGCAACGTTTTCGGCACGTTCGAGGCGGACCTCGACCTCCTGCGCTCCATCCGGGACGGCGAGACCATACGGTTCTTCGAGTAACGGCTCCATCCCCGCATCGCATCCTTCCTCTTGCAGCGCGGCGCGCTGTGTGCTATTGAGAGAATCTCGCAGGAGCTTCGATCTGGAGGAGGAACCGGTCATGCTGCGACTGTGCGCTTTTCTGTTTGTGCTTCTTCTCGTCGCGTCTTCGCACGCCACCGAGGTTCGCGACTACACGTACTTCCTGAACGAGCTGGTCAACCTCGACGACCTCCCCTTGACCCAAGAGGGGGTGATCTCGGCCCAGGCATCGAGCTACGACCGCGCGTCCAGGTACGACCCGGAAACCGATACGTACGTCAACTGGGCCGCCAACGGCGACGCGGGCCAGTACATCCGCATCAATGAAGAGACTAAGGAAGGCGTAATGGCCGAGCTCGACGGCCCTGGGTGCATCTTCCGCATCTGGTCCGCCAACCCGCAAGGGGTCATTCGCTTCTACCTCGACGGCGATACGAAGCCGACGTACGAGTTCGACTTCGACACGCTGTTTACCGGCGAGATCGAGCCCTTCGTCCGGCCGTTTGTCTGGCAGCGCGGCGTCGTCCTTGGCGGTGGAAGTACGGCCTCCGACTGCTATCTGCCGATCCCGTTCGCCGGCTCGTGCACGGTCACCTCGGTAATCCTTGACGAGGACGGCACGCCCAAGGCCACGCCGGGCCACTACTACCACATCGGCTACAAGCTCTATCCGAAGCACTGGCAGGTCGAGACCTTTAAGATGCCGCTCAAGCCGGCATACAAGGCTGCGCTCGAAGAGGTCGGCCGGCTGTGGAACGCCTGCGGCGAGGACCCCCAGCCGACCCGCCGTTCCCGCACGCAGGACTCCACCTTCAAGATCAAGCCGGGCGAGACGGCCAAGATCTTCGACCTTGCCGGCCCGGCGACGATCCGCCAGTTCCACGCGAAGATCGAATCCAAGGACCCCTACGCGAACCGCAACGCCGTGCTGCGCGCGTTCTGGGACGACGCGAAGGAGCCGAGCATCCTGACGCCCCTCGGCGACTTCTTCGGCCAGGCCGTTGGCGAGACCGAGTATAGGTCGCTGCCGCTCGGCATGACGGATGATATGGACTACTGCTACTGGCGCATGCCGTTCCGCAAGCGCGGCACGCTCACCGTCGAGAACCAAGGCACGGAGCCGATCACCGTCACGTGCCGGCTCGTTTACACCGCGGGCGCCGTGCCCGAAAACGCGTGCTATTTCCACGCCAAGTGGCGCCGCGAGGCGGCCTGCACAACGTTCGATTACCCGTTCCTCGAATGCGACGGGAGCGCCGGTGTCTTCGTGGGTGACCTGCTGGCGATTGACAACCTGCTCGGCGGCTGGTGGGGCGAGGGCGATGAGAAGATCTACGTGGACGGCGAGAAGTTCCCCTCGACCTTCGGCACCGGCAGCGAGGACTACTACGGCGACGCCTGGGGCATCGGCTGGTTCGTCAACCCGTTCCACGGCTGCCCCCAAAACGAGGGGCGCAAGCAGGTCGTCTACCGCTGGCACATCAGCGATTCGGTCCCTTTCGCGAAGTCGTTCAAGATCACGATCGAGAACTACTCGGCCTTCAACCACAAGACCAAGAACGGATACGCGTCCGTCGCTTACTGGTACCAGATGCCCGGCGGCAAAGACTTCTTCGCGGCCGAGCTGCCGGCGCCTGAGACACGCTTGCCCAGCCCGAAGATCATGGTCCCCGGCGCGATCGAGGTCGAGCAAGTCATCGCCGCCGACTCAGGTGCAATGATCGTCAACCACATGGGCATCCGCGACACACACTCCGGCGGCGCGGCTGTGAGCCTGGCGTCCAGGCCCCTCAAACTGACGATCCCGATCGAACGCGACGACGTGTACTCCATCGGCCTTTTCAGGGCGCCAAACGAGCGCATCCTCGACGACGCGTGCACGCTTCTCTACCAGGATAAGCCGCTCGGCAAGAAGGTGTACCTGGAAAAGGGCGAGCATGCCTTCACCGTGCAGCTTGCCGCCGAGCGTTCCGATGCGATCACGCTCGATTACATCCTGATCGTGCCATACCTCAACTTCATCACCGACTGGCTCGTCCTCGGCCCGTTCGACAACGCGAATGACGAGGGCTACGACAGAGTCTACCCGCCCGAGGAGAAGCTCGACTTCGACGCCGAATACGAAGTCGCCAAGGGCAAGGCGAAGTGGGAGAAGCTCGTCGCGCATCCCAATGGCTTCGTCAACCTCGACACGCACTTCAGCCCGAACGAGTGGGTGGTCTCATACGCCTACGTCGAGGTCGTGTCGCCGAAGGAGCGCGACACCGAGCTCCTGATCGGCAGCGACGACGGCGTCAAGGTCTTGCTCAACGGCAAGCTCGTCCACGACAACCACCGGCATCGTGCCTGGCGACGTGACCAGGATCGAATCAAGATCCACCTCACAAAGGGCACGAACGCCTTGCTTATCAAGGTGGACGAAGGCGTCGGCGGCTGGGGCTTCTCCGCCCGCATCATCGACCCCGAAGAGACCCTCGAATACAAACTCCCCACCGCGCCCGCGGAGTAGGGGAGAGCTTTTGCGGGTAGAGCTTCCTTATGGAAATGAACCGGCCGCAGGTTCATCTGGGGCGGCGTCGCTGAGCAGGCACGCGGTGTGTCCGGCCGCTGCTACTCCTCGCCTTCCTCGAGGGGCTCGACTGTGACGCCCTTGCTCTTGAGCCACTCGACGGCGCGGTCGAGCTCGTCGGGCTCACCCTCGATCTCGAGCGCGACCAGGCCAATCTCGTTCGAGACACTGGCGCCTTTGATGTTGGTGACGATGTTGAACTCGTGGCCGATGCGAAAGATGATCGGCTCCCTGATGAGTTCCTGGGGAAAGGTCAGGTAGATCTTGCGGCTTGACTTGGCGGCACCGCAGATGGCGGGGATTATCGAAACGTAGTCGCCGCCAGAGACACGTGCTGAAAGCCCACCGAGCGAGTGCGCCTCCTGCCGGTTGACGAACAGGTGCACGTACGGCCTCAGCGCGCCCGCGTCGTCGCACGCCCAGCCTCGGATACCGGGGAACCGGGCCTCCAGATCGTCGAGCAGCTCGGCGATCGTGCTCCCTTCGGTAATAACTTCGCTCTCGCCACCCGTGAGTCGGCGCAGGGCCTCAGGAATCCTGACGACAGTGGGCATCTTGGTCCCTCCGGAAAATCTCATCTAGCAAAGGGGCATGCCACCCCATCGGGACTACATACAGCATAGCATCCCACGCCCGAGCATGTCAAAGCCAAAGGCCTCTTGTCGGGCAGTGTGCGTCCTTTTTTCCGCGAACAATGCCACGGCGGGTAGGATGCCCGCCGGACAGCGCCACGGCGGGTAAGATGCCCGCCGGACAGCCGGCAAGATGCCGGCGCTACAAACGTCTCTAAGTATCGGCAAATGGGGGACTTCGAGCGCAACGGCTGTTCCAGCTCCTACTCGACCGGGATGTTGAACGAGCTGAGGTAACGCTCGCCCGCGTCCGGGAAGATCGTGACGATGAGCCTTCCCGCATTCTCCGGCCGCTTGGCGACCTCGAGCGCCGCCCACGCCGCCGCGCCCGATGAGATACCGCACAGGATCCCCTCAGTGGCGCTCACGCGCAGCGCGGTGTCGAACGCATCGTCGTCCTCGACCTTGATTACCTCATCAATGGTGTCGGTATTGAGAACCTCGGGCACAAAGCCGGCGCCGATGCCCTGGATGCGGTGCTTACCCGGCTCGCCTCCCGAAAGAACGGGCGAGCCCGCGGGCTCGAGCGCGATCGCCTTCACCTCGGGCTTGCGCGCCTTGAGCACCTCGGCGACGCCCGTGATCGTGCCCCCCGTGCCGACGCCGGCGACGAAGATGTCCACCCTGCCGTCGGTATCGCGCCAGATCTCCTCGGCCGTGGTGGCGCGATGCACCTCGGGGTTGGCTGGGTTCACGAACTGCTGCGGCATGAAGGCGTTTGGCGTCTCGCGGGTGTATTCCTGCGCACACCGGAGCGCGCCGGGCATCCCTTCGCTTCCAGGCGTGAGGACAAGCTCAGCACCGAGCATCTTGAGCAGGGCGCGGCGCTCGAGGCTCATCGTGTCGGGCATAAACAGCCTGCACGTGTAGCCCCGGGCGGCGGCGACGAAGGCGAGCCCGATACCGGTGTTACCGCTGGTTGGCTCGACGATCTCCACGCCCGGCTTGAGGGTACCGGCTTTCTCCGCGGCTTCGATCATGGCGACCGCGATGCGGTCCTTGACGCTGCTTGCGGGGTTGAAGAACTCGAGCTTGGCCACGACTGTGGCTACGCACTTCTCCTCCTTGGTCACGCGGTTCAGCCTCACAAGCGGCGTGTTCCCGACCGTGTCTGTGATGCTCTCGAAAATTCTCCCCATCGCCCGCTCTCCTTAACTTCCTTGCCGTGCCGTCGCCCACGAGCATTTCAGGCACCGACTTCGGACAGGATAACACGACAAGCAGGCTGCCGGACAACCCCGTTGTTGCTCTGCGTCTCCTTGTCCCGAAGCGGCGCTCCTCCATTTCGAGCAGCGTTCGGGCTCTGGGCTTCTTGTCGTTCCGACGGTTATAGAGCATGACCGGCTCTCTCTTGCATAGAGCGCCGAAGGTCCGCCAGAGGAGATCTTCTGTCGCGCCTACCCGTTCCAGGGCTCGAAGCGTTCGGCAACGGCGAGAGCTCCCCGGAGGGGAGCAAGGTGAGTAGCCGTGGGTGAAACCCACGGGAAAAGGAGGACCGAGAAAGAAGGCGCCGACCCCGGAGGGGTCGAACACGTGCAGCGGCCGCGGCGGCGACCCTTGTTCAACCCCTTCCGGGGGTGGGGCTTTTCTTCGTGCTTCGGCTCCTCCGGGTTGCACCCGGAGCTATTCACGTTCAATCCCTTCGGGATTGTCTTGCGGGCATTGCTGCGGACACCATGGGGCCTCGGGACCGCTCGCCCGCTGGGGCGCGATTCGGTCGCGCCCAACTACGGATGTCACGCGAAGGGTTCTTCAACAGCCCCACTGGCCCTAATTCCCGGGGTGCTTTTTCTGCTTTCGGCGGACCGCTCGGTGTGATAGGTAACGTTCTGAGCAGCGGGTGTAGCTCAATGGCAGAGCTCCAGCCTTCCAAGCTGGCCATGTGGGTTCGATTCCCATCACCCGCTCTTGTCTTTGTCCAAGAA
>CBDUSE010000197.1:0-5714 GCA_965369835.1 uncultured bacterium | reverse complement strand
CGCAAACGAAATACGGCCGGTTTCACGTTCGTTGAGGTGATCGTCTCGTCGCTGATCATCGCCTTTCTGCTCATCTCGCTGCTCGCCTCGTTCATCATGGGACGATACGTCACCCAGGTGGCCAAGCACCGCGCCCAGGCGACCAACGAGTTGCGCGCGCGCATCGAGTACCTCAGAGGGCTCGGCTACGACGCCGTCAACAACATGAGCTCCATCACCACCGAGACGGACGTCCCGATCGACTCGGTGCGCGGCGGCGCCGCGGTGCTCGCCGGCACGCGCACCACCACGATCACCGACGACGATGCCGACGACGTGCTCGAGATCCACGTGCGGATCGAGTGGGAGGAACGCCACATGGGCCAGGCCGTGACCGTGTCCGAGGAACTTCAAACGCTGCTGGCGCCGCGCTAGCGCAGCGCCCGGCTTGCCCGCCTGGGGCGGGCGTGTCCGCCGGAAGCGGACGTGTCCGCCGGAGCGGACAAGACAGAAGGAGATGGTACCGATGAAGTCCAATGCAGGATTCACACTGGTCGAGACAATGGTCGCCGCGCTCATCGGCTTCCTCGTGCTCGCCGCCGTGATCGCCATCCAGATGATGAGCGCGCGCACCTTCGCCGAGGGGAGCGCCGACGCCATGCTCGAGCGCACCGGCAACATGATCATGGAGCGCATCGTGCGCGGCCCGTCGGGCCAGTACGGGCTGCGCGAGGCCCGTTTCGGCACGGTAGTGGTGACCGGCGGCCCGACGCCGCATATTGCCTACATGGTGGACCGCAACAATCCGCCCACGTTCGACACCAGCGACGACACCGCCTGCGCCATCTATCTCGACGCGTCCAACACGATCATCTACGACCCCGACACCAGCGTCGAGGACGACGAGATCGAGCTGAACGCCGAGCCGGTGATCCACCAGTTGACCGTCATCCAGCACGCCGACACCATCGAGATCGAGCTGGTGCTTCAGCAAACAGTGCAGCCGTTTGAGTCCGCGATGCAGGTACGCATCAGCACCTCGATCAATCCCCGCGTCCAATAGCCCCCATCCGGCCAAGTAGGCCGCGGGCCAACCGCCGAGTGCCTCCGGGGGCCGAGGTGGCAAAAACCCGCACCCCGCGCTTCGTCAAGGTCAACGGTTCGGTTCTTCCCTTCCGCATGCCCGCCGGGCGGGTGCGCAATCCTCTGGCATATTTCTTGCACGAGCCACGCCTGCAACCAGCGTGTCCGAGCGGCCCGCAACGCGGCTGTGCATCTGCTTTATACCCGTCAGTGTCGGGCCTTCAAGGACACGGTGACAGATGAACGTCGTGATGGGACGGCTCGAGCGGGAAGTGATGCTTTTTTCCGCATGCCCGTCCAATTCTTCCCACTCGGGGGTTCGATGTTCAAAAAGAGGAAACGGACTGCGGTCGGCATTGATATCGGCAACCGCGCCATCAAGGTGGTGGCCCTCGAGTCGGGCGGCGCCAGGCGCAAGTTCCGGCTCAAGGGCTACAACGTGGCCGCTACGCCGGGCGTGGCGACCTCGCTCTCGGACAAGGCGATCGGCGAGGCCGTACGCAAGGCGGCTTCAGTGGTGCGTGGCGACGAGAGGCGCGTGCGGGCCTCGGTCTCCGGCAACACGGTGGTGGTGCGCTACATCCGGATGCCCGAGATGGCGCTCGAGGACTTGCGCGCCTCGATCCGTTACGAGGCGGGGCAGCATATCCCGTTCGACATCAAGGAAGTGGAGCTCGACTGCACGATTCTCAGGCCCCCCGCCAACGGCGACGGTAAAATGGACGTCATGCTGGTGGCGGCGCGCAAGAACGCGTGCGAGCGGGTCGTCAACATCTTGAAAGCGGCGGGGCTGACGGCCAGTTGCATTGACGTGGACCCGATCGCCACGATCAACGCGTTCATGCTGACAAAGACGCCCGACCCGGACAAGCCGGCGGCCCTCTTGAACATCGGCGCCAAGCAAAGCACGGTGAGCATCCTCAGCGGTGGCATCCCGGCCTTTACACGCTGTATCGAGCTGGGCGGCGAGGGCCTGAGCCTGGCGATCGCCCGCGGCCTCGGCGTCGAGCTCGAGGAGGCCGAGCGGCTCAAGGTCTTCGGCGACCCGCTTGTGCAGCCCCACCTCGGGATGGTGCTCAACAGCATCGTGCGCCAGGTGCGCACCTCGTTCGACTACTTCGAGGGGCTGGCGGGCCGCAGCGTCGCCGAGCTGTACGTGAGCGGCGGCACCTCGATGCTCACCAGCCTGCGCGACTTCGTCAGCGAAGCCCTCGGCGTGCGGGCCCACGAATGGAACCCGCTCGAGGGGATCGAAACCGCCGAGTTCTCCAATGACGAGAAACTCGAGTCAGTGGCGCCGACGCTCGACGTGGCCGTCGGGCTGGCGGCGCGCGCCGTGGAGGGCACATGATCGAGATCAACCTGTTGCCGGCCCAGTTCCGCCCGCGCAGCCGGTCAAGCACGAAGAAGCCGCCGGCGCTCGCGCCGGTGCCGAAAGCGTTCCCCCTCGCCCTGGGCGCGCTCACGCTGCTGATGGGGGTGCTCATCTTCGTTTCGAGCACGCGGGTGGGCGCCGGCGAACGCAAGAGCAGGCATATCCGGCACGAGCTCGAGACCGCCAAGGCCCAGGCGACCGAGGCCGAGCTGGTGACGGTGAACTTCCCCGCGCTCGCGGCCCAGTACACCGTGCTCGCCTCGCGCCTCGACGGCAAGGTCCGCTGGTCCGACGTCCTACGCGTAGTCAGCCTGCGCTGCCCGGACGGGGTGCTTATCACCTCGCTCAAGCTCCAGCTCGACCGCCGCACCGACCGGCCGATCAAGATCGTCATCCGTGGCGTCTACAGCGGCACGGGCAGCCTCGAGATGCGCTTCGCCAACGCCCTCAAGGAATCGGCCACGTTCGCCGAAGTGTTTGACGCGGTGATTCCCGAAAAGAACCTTATGCCGGACGACCGGACCAGCTTCGCGATCTCCTGCCTGTTCCGGCCGTTTACGGACGAGCTCGTTGACGCGACCGATGAGGCGCCCACCCGATGAGCTACTCGAAGGAACAGACCCAGACCATGGCGCTGGTGGCGCTGGTGGGGCTTGCCATCGCCGTCGGCTCCTACATGGGTATGATCAAACCGAACCTCGGCCGCGCCGCCAAACACGAGGAGAGCGTCGAGGAGTGGACCGACGAACTCGCCAAGCAGCGGCGCATCCTCAAGAAGAACCTCGACACCGTGCGCCGCGCCGAGGCGATCGAGGCGCGCACCGCCGAGCTCGAGGGGCACCTTCGCCACGGGCTGTTCGCCGGTCGGCTCACGAGCTGTTTCGAGGAGCTGCGGCGCACGCACGGCTTTCAATTCCGGTTCCAGCACGACCTCGAGCAAATCGAGCCGCTCAATGCCGGGCAGTACCACGAGCTGTCAAACCGGTTCACGGTGCTCTCGTGCGACTTCTACCAGCTCGTCCGCTTCATTCAGGTGATCGAGACCACCAACCCCGGCATACGCGTGAGCGACCTCGAGGTGCGCGCGCACGACGCGGACCAGCCGGACGGGCGCGTGGACGCGCAGATCGAGCTGCGACTGGTCGGCTTCAAGGACGGGCGGGACGATCCCTGGGAGAGCGGGTCGGAGGACACCTTCAAGCCCGAGAGGCGCAACCCCTTCTGCCCGCCCGGCATGCGCGGGGCCGATCCGAACGCCTCGGTGCGCGAGAAGCTCGGGGCGATCTGCTTCAACGGGACAATCGGCCGGGGGGCGCTGCTCAGGCCGGCGCCGGACGCGGCGGCTGAGCTGGTCGAGGCTGGCGAGCACCTCCCATTTCTCGACGAGAAAGTGCGGCTCGTCAGGTACTCGAACCGCGCGCTGCTCGTCTGCCACGAGCCGACGAGAACGTACTACAAGCTGACACTCTATACCTCCGGCGAGCAGGCCGGTCAGGTCGAAAGGGTCGAAGAAATCACGCAACGATAGGCAATCAGGGAACACACGCAAGGAGGGTCCACCCATGCGCTGCGCGACCACGCCGCTCACTTGGCTTGTCGGCCTCGCTCTTGTTGCGTTGGCCGCGACCACGGCCCACGCCATCGAGGCCGCGGCCGACGTGCCGCTCGATGCGGCCGACGAGGCCACCGAGCTCGATGAGGCGACCGCCGAAGAGGCGACGCCGGACGATCTGGAAGGTGCCCTCGGGGACGAGACCGCCGGCACCGAGCTGGAAGAGGACCTGCTCGGCGACGAGTTCGACGAGGAGATGGAGGCGATCGGCCTCGAGGAGGGCAAGGTCAACTTCGCCCTGCAAGGCGCCAATGTGCGCGACTTCTGCAACTGGTTCTCCGAGCGGCTCGAAATCAACATCGTGCTCTCGCCCAAGGTGGACGGCCCGATGAATATCACGCTCAAGAACGTCCCTTGGGAGATCGCGCTCCGCAAAGCGCTCGAGACCCACGGCTACGTCCTGACAATTGATGAGAACAACATCTACACCGTGCTCACCGAGGAGGAGGTCGCCCTCGAGCCGCTCAAGACCGAGATCTACAGCCTGAGCTACGCGAACGCGGAGAAGGCCGCCGCGATCATCACGCCGCTGTTGAGCCAGGAGCGCGGCATCGTGCAGTTCGACACCGACAGCAACCAGCTCATCGTCTCGGACGTGCCGGCGAAGCTTGCCGACATCGAGCGGGTCATCCAGAAGCTCGACCGCCAGATCGCCCAAGTGCTGATCGAGGTCAAGCTCCTGGAGAAGACCTCGACGGACGGCTCGGACCTCGGTTTCAAGTGGGCCTCGCTCGAGAACTACCAGGTCGGCGCCAGCGAGATCGAGCGCGGCTATTTGCACTCCAAGACGCGCACCGACCGGGACCTGATCTACCGCAACGAGGCCTACAGCCAGCGGTTGACACCCAACAAGGGCCTCTACATTTCGAACCTCACGGGCAACCGGATCAAGGGCGACCCGGATCTGACGATCCCGCTCGAGGAAGTCATCAAGGCCACGACCAAAACCATCATCCTCTCGGCCAACGACTTCAACGTGGTCTTCAGCGCGTTGATGCGCGAGGACAACACCGAGCTGATCTCGAGCCCGAAAGTGGCCACGGTGGACAACCGCAAGGCCGAAATCAAGGTCACACGCGACATCCCGATCCCCAGCTACACCTACAACGAGGAGACCGGGTCGTACGAGATCAGCGACTTCATCTACAAGGAGGTGGGCATCAAGCTCGAGATCACCCCGCAGGTCAATGAGGACGACTACATCACGCTTGACGTCCTGCCGGAGTTGAGCACCCACTACGGCGACCAGGTCTTCGTCATCAGTGGCTCTGAGATCACCATCCCGATCATTGATACCCGCAAGGCGGCGACCCGCGTGATCGTCAAGAGCTCCGAGACGCTCGTGATCGGCGGCCTCACCAGCACCGCCGACGCAGTCAGCATCACGCGCGTCCCCCTGCTCGGGAGCATCCCGATCGTCGGCAACCTGTTCAGGCACAAGAGCACCACGACGGTGAAAAGGGACCTTTTGATCTTCATCACCCCAACGCTCGTGACCGGAGCGAGCGACGAGGGCGCCAGCAACTTCCTCGAGGAGCGCACCGGCAACAAGCTCGCCAACGAGAGGCCCCGGCGCGGGCGAGACAGCAGCGGCGCATTCACCGAAGCGGCGTACTAGCAGGCTGCTGAAAAACTCGCCCGTTTCCTCTTATATAATATGATGGC
>CBDUSE010000196.1:0-5729 GCA_965369835.1 uncultured bacterium | reverse complement strand
GATTGACCACGCCCTCGAGATGGCCGAGAAGATCGGCGCACGGGCGGTGTTCGTCTCAGCCGACCTGCTACCACAGATGCGCTCGCTCGACGCCTCGAAGCTTCCTTTCGATGTCTACGTCGTGGCGCCCGATGCCGAGCACCTCGTGCTCCCGAACACACGGGCATGCAAGCTGCTCAAGGTGCCGAACATCCCTGTGGGCCGGATCGGCAAGATCAAGGTGGCGATGGTGATGGCCGCCTCGCGCAACCTGCTCAAGGTAGGCGACCGCCTGGTGTGTGTCTCGGGGCTTCCCGAGGCGGGGATGCTTGACACGATCGTGGTGATGCAGGTGGGCACCGAGACCGAGGTGATGAGCACGGCGGAGGTGGGTGACTTCGCCAGACAGATGAAGGCGGGCGTGTTCGACACCGTGCTCGAGCTGGCGCTGGAGCTCGCGAACGAAGGGCGCGAGGGCAAGCCGGTCGGCACGATCTTCGTCATCGGCGAGACCAAGACGCTCAAGGAACACGTACGGCAGCTCGTGCTCAACCCGTTCAAGGGCTATACAGAAAAGGAGCGCCAGATCCTCGATCCGTCGGTGCGCGGCACGATCAAGGAGTTCTCGACGATTGATGGCGCCTTCATTATCAACTCTAAGGGCATTGTCCAGTCAGCGGGCACCTACCTCGAAGCGCGCACCGTGCCGACGGACCTGCCGCCGGGCCTCGGAGCACGTCACTACGCGGCCGCCTCGATCACCGCGGCGGTGCCAGGCTCGATCGCTATCGCGGTGAGCGAATCAACCGGCGAGGTGCGCGTGTTCCTCCACGGCCTGACCGTGGCCGAGATCGAGCCGGGCACGCGCAGTTCCAGCCCGGGCGAGGCCGAGCCCGCGAGCAGTTGAGGCCCCGCTTACGTTTGCCCCACCTGCGTCGAGGCCGGCGCTGTCGGCCATTCCTGTTCAACGACTTCCGCGTTTTGCCTGAAACGGTGTTTCGGCTTGCTCGGGCCCCCCGCTTATGCTAGAAGCGGGTGGTCTCCTGGGGGAGGAGCTTCATGGGGAAAGGAACGCAGGCGTGGTTCCATTCCTCGTGTTTGTCTCGTCCCGCTTGACGTGGAACCTCGGCGGGCCCATTCTACCCGCCACGGAGATAAAGATCCCTCGATGAAAGCGTTTATTGCCCTCGCGGGTTTGATCATACTCGCCGCGGCGAGCGTGCTCGCCACGGTGGCCTTCGCGGCGGACGAGGCGCCGCCGGAGGCCGCCTCACGTGAAACCGCTGTGCCCACGGGAACCGGCCGCGCGCTGATCGTCAGCGGGGTCGCGGGCGCGAAGTGGGCGACGCTCAATCCGCCGGCGATCGTGCTGCTCAAGGAGATCGAGTGCTCGGTCAACTCGGACCTGACGTACCGGATCCGTGAGCGTCGTCGGATCAAGATCCTGAACAAGGGCGGGCATCGCTTCTCGGAAGTCATCGTTTTCTACAACACGCTGTCCGAGACGCTCAAGATCGAGGAGGCCAAGACGATCACGGCGGCGGGCGAGGTGGTGGCGCTCGACCCGGCGAACATCCGCGACGTGAAATCAACGACCTCGCTCTTTTACACGGAGTCGCGCTACAAGCGCTTCAGCATGCCGTCGGTCGAGGACGGCTGCATTCTCGACTACACCTTCGTCAAGACGGGCAAGAACGTGCACCTGAGCCGGGAGTTCTGGAAGACGTTCCACGTCGAGACGGAGATCCCCCAGGAGCTGGTGAAGATCCGGCTGAGCGTGCCGCTCACCAAGCGCGTCAGCTACAAGCTGTTGCCCGAGAAGCCCCGGTTCGAGGTGCAGTTCGCCGAGCGCGAGGAGAAGTACAGCCGGACGCTCGAGTTCACGATGCGCGACATCGCCCCGCTTGTGCAGGAGCCGCATGCGCCGGCGGCGGCCGCGCTCGGCACGCGGCTGATCTTCACCTCGATCCCGTCGTGGGAGACGGTGTGGGACTGGTACCGGCGGCTCTCGGACACCGCGCGCCGGCCCGACAAGGCGATCGAGCAGGCCGTGGCGCAGGTGACCGAGGGCGCCACGACCGACCTGGAGAAGGCCCGGGCGATTTACAGCTACGTTGGCTCGAAGATCCGCTACGTCGGCCTCGAGCTGGGCCCGCACGGCTACCAGCCGCACAGCGCCGCGAGCATCTACACGAACCGCTACGGCGACTGCAAGGACAAGGCGACGCTGCTCCTGACAATGCTCGACGTGGCGGGCCTCCACGGTAGCATCGTGCTCGTGCCCACTGACGTGATGGCGCAGGTGGATACCGAGATGCCGACGCTCGACCAGTTCAACCACGTCATCGCCACCGTGGAAATCGGCGGCACGCGCTACTGGCTCGACAGCACGGGCGGCGAGACCGCCTTCGGCGATATCCCCGTCAGTAACCAGGACCGCATCGTGTTTGTCATCGGCAAGCGCCAGGGCGAGTTCATGCGCATCCCCGTGCAGCCGGCCGACGAGAACTGTATGAAGAACGTCGGCACGGCCGCGATCGGGCGCGACGGCGCGCTGCGCGTCGAGGAGCGCATCGAGTACACCGGCGCCTTCGCCACAACGTTCCGCCACACGTACCGCTATGAGGACGCAGCGGCCCAGCGGCGCCGGCTCGCCGACGCGCTCAACAACTTCAGCGCCGGCGCCACGCTCGATGATTACTCGATCACAGGCATGAACGGTATGGCGGATACCGTGGTGTACACGCGGGCGTACACGGCGCCCGGCTACGCGGCGATTGCCGACGACCTGATGGTGCTCACGGCGCCGCTGCAGCGGGTCGGGCTGCTCAACCTGACCGCGTTGCCGGCGCGCCGGCAGCCGCTGCACCTGGGGCAGACGATGCGGCGCGAAGGGAAGCTGACGCTGGCGATCCCGAAGGGCTACCGGGTGCGCAACCTGCCGAAGCCGGTCGAGCTAAAAACGGAAGTTGGAACCTATTCCGAGTCGTATAGTGTCAATGGTGATGGAGCGATCGTGTGCCGTAACCGCTTCGAGCTGGGCGTGCCGGAGATCGCACCGACGCAGTACCCGGTGTTTCGGGAGTTCATCCGGCGCGTGGCCAAGGGGCAGCGGCGGATTATCGTCTTGATAGAAGAACCGTCCCCGGGTAGGCAGTAACGAGCGCCACGAGGAGGAGAGAAGGGGGCATCAATGGAATCGAACGAGCATTTGCTTGAGGCCGCGGCGCTGGCACACGCCCTCCAGGTGCAGTTGCTCATCGCGGTGGTGTTCATGGCGCACGATGCGGATCGGTTTCTCGATCACGTGCGGCAGTTCGCCGCTTTGAGGCGCCGCATGGGGAGCCTGCTCCAGCGCGGCGCGAGGGCGACGTACGGTCGCCGGCGCACGGCGCGGTCCCGGCTGTAGCGGGCAGGGGAGCGGACGCGGGATTGCGTCGGTACTCTGACGGGGGGCGCACGAGCAGTGGCTGGGAAAGGAGCGCGCGAGCAGCGTTGTTGACTGTGTGCCGGTCACGATGGACCGATCGTTCGGCGTCGCGTTGCTCGGGTAGCTCATGAAACGGCGGAAGGCGCATTAGCACGGAGGAAGAGGACGGTGTGTCAGCGCACAGATGATCGCGCCGGATGGGCGCTGCGAGGGTTTACGTTGATCGAGCTCCTCGTGGTGATCGCCATCCTCGCGATCCTTGCCGGGCTGCTTTTGCCGGCACTTGGGCGGGCGCGCGAGGCGGCGAAGCGCTCGTCGTGCCTGTCGAACCTGAAGCAGATCGGCACGGGATGGACGCTCTACATCGGCGACTGGGAACGCTTCCCTGACGATGAGGTCAACCCCGTGCTCGGCAGCACGTTCGGCGGCGCGACCGGCCACGATGCTGCGTTCGGCGGGACGTACCCGGCGTCGAAGCGCATCCTGAACCCGTACGTGCAGCCGGGCTCGGCGACGTCGAAGTTCCTCGTGTTTTGCTGCCCGAGCGACGACGGGTTCGCTGACGAGCCGGGGGTGTCTGTGTACGAGCGATTCGGCACGTCGTACATTTACAACGATGACATGCTCGCGGACGTCGGTCTCGGCGAGATCACGACGGGATCGAGTCGGCTCTGTCTGGCGGGCGACGCCGGCTGGTTCGTCACGCTCAATCCGGCGTGGCCGAAGTGGGCGCGGTTCTGGCACACGGCGGCCGGCCATCCGTCGTTCAACGTCCTGTTCCTCGACGGCCACGTGCAGTACCTGCTCGTCGAGGAGGACACGCCCTCGTCGAGCGATTACACGATTGATCCCTTCGAGTAAGGGGGCCCAGTAACGGATGGGAGTCGCCGTCGGCCTCCTCATCCATCGTTTCTCGATGAGCTCAAGGCAGGCGACCGGGCGGGGGTCGTCACTTCCGACGAGGCGACGTGGTGCTCCGGACCAAGACCAGCGCCAAGGCGACGGAGCTCGAATGGATCGCGTTTGAGAACGAGTTCGTTGTCTTCTTCGACACGAAGCTCTACACTGGGCGAGACTTCCGGGACGTACGACGCACGCAAGGGAGGAGGCTATGCCGGCGACGGCATCGAACCTCCGTGTGGGGCCGGCGGGGTGGTCCTACGACGACTGGGAGGGGATCGTCTACCCGTCCAAGAAGCCGAAGGGCTTCGATCCGCTTGCCTATCTGGCCCGGTACTTCGACGTGATCGAGATCAACAGCACGTTCTATCGGCCGCCGGCGCCGCGTGCGGCCGCGAGCTGGGTGCGGCGCACTGCCGATAACGCCCGGTTCAAGTTTACGCTGAAGCTCAATCAGAAGTTCACGCATGAGCGGCGCGCCATCACCGAAGCGGACGAGGTCGCGTTCAAGGCGGGCATCGAGCCGATCGTCGAGGCGGGCAAGCTCGGCTGCGTGCTGATGCAGTTCCCGTGGTCGTTCAAGTACTTCCCGGACAACTCCCTCTACCTCAAGCGGCTCGTCGAGCGGTTCGCCGACTACCCGCTCGTGCTCGAGGTGCGCAACGCCTCGTGGGGCAACGAGGTCGTCTATGAGCTGCTCGCCGAGCGCGGCGTCGGGTTCTGCAACATTGACCAACCGGCGTTCCGCGGCCAGCTTGGCCCGACGCAGCTCGCCACGAGCCCCGTCGGCTACGTGCGCCTGCACGGGCAGAACCTCGAGAGCTGGTTCAAGCAGGACGCCGGCCGCGACGAGCGGTACAACTACTACTATTCGATGGACGAGCTCAAGCCGTGGGTCGAGCGCATCCAGGCCGTGGTCGCGCAGGCCAAGGAGACCTACGTCATCACCAACAACCACTACCGGGGCCAGGCGGTCGCCAACGCGCTCCAGCTCAAGTTTATCGTCGCCGGCGAATGCGTGCCGACCCCGCTCTCGATGCACGACACGTTTCCGGAACTCAAGGGGATCTCGACGACGCAGGCGCCGCAGGAACGGCTCTTCTAAGCAACAGCCGTTGCCGCAATGACCTTGACCGACTGTGGGCGGTGTGAAAGACTTGGCGCGGATTCTGCCGAGGAGATTGTGACCATGGCGCGCCGTACGGGCGGGGCCCGGCTGTCGGTCCTTCACAACGTGTTGATCGCAGGCAACCGGCACGTCGAGCTCGAGGTGGATATCCGGCGGCGGCTCTCGCCGTGCCGCTTGCTTGACGGCCGGGCACGCGTGTGCTTTGCCGACGAGGATTATGCCTACCGGCTGAAGCTGGCTGAGCCGGCCACGACGAGTCTCGGCGCGGACCTCGTGGACTTCTCGACGAGG
>CBDUSE010000195.1:0-5814 GCA_965369835.1 uncultured bacterium | reverse complement strand
GTCGAAGCCCGGAGGGCGCATTTCGCACACGCAGTGTGAGAAATGCGGGTTAGTTCGCTGCCTCGAAGGTGAAGGTGGCGTGGAGCGAGGTCTCGTCGGTCCTCAATAGGATTGTCTCCTCGCCCTCGCGCATGATGGCGCTGCCTTTGATCTCGGCGATGTTGTGCAGCTTCTGGCCCCCGCTCCCGACCTCGGCCTCGAAGAGAAGCAGGATTTCCCGGTCGCGCAGCATCTGGATGACGCCCTCGATCTCGAGGTGGTGCGAGAACTCGCCGGTCTTTCTCGTGAGGACCGCGCGGTACTCGGGCGTCGCGCACCGGAGCTCGACCGCGAGGCCCTTTTCCCCCGCCTCCTCGACCCAGAAGTTCAGCACGAGGGTGACGCCGAATGACCGGAGTTCCGGCGGCGGCTGACCCGGGGGCCGCACGTCGGTGCGCACGAGCACCTTCGGCCTGACGACGACCGCGCCCTGCTGCGACCCAGCCGGCGCCGCGATGGCGACGACAATCACGAGAACAAGTATTCCCCCAAGAGCTTTCATGGCGCCTCTCCCGTCACGACACTGATTCACGCGCGTTGACAAACGATAGTCCGCCGCTAAGATTGGTGCAAAGCAAATCGTCGGAGGTGTTCGATGAAGGGATGGGCGACGTACGTGGTGGTCGTGGCGGTCGTGATCGCTGTCGCGGCGCAGATCGTCTCCTTGAGCGTGCGCGGGTGGGCGCCGAAAAAGGGCGAGCTCGACGAGCTTCGGAGCTCGGTCGAGTCGCTTGGCGCCGAGATCCGCGAGCTGCACACGAGCGTCAACGAGCTCCGGGCGACGCTCCGGGCGCTCACCCCCGGCGCCGTTGCCCCCTCGATGGGGCCGGCAGCGGATGGCGAAGACACCGTCGAGGCGGGGCTGCCCACCGTGATCAACCCCGAGCCTGTGGACATCGTGCTGGCGATTGATGCGGCTCGGAAGTGTACGCTCGACGGGCGGGGCGTCGAACGCGAGGAGCTCGTGGCGGGGCTCAAGCGGGTCCTCAACGCGAACCCCGCGATGCAGCTCGTCGTACAGGCGGCCGAGACGGTGCCGATGTCGGAAGTGCAGGCTGTCCTCGACGCCGCCCGCGAGGCCGGCATATACAGGATTGAGGTCCTTGCACCCGGCGAGCAGGAGACGCCCGAGGGCGGCGAGTAGCGCCGCGGAAAGCGGATGAACCGCAGAGTTCGCAGGGAGAGCCCTTCCAGGTCCATGATGCTCTCACGGACCGGTGCGGTTGCTTTGATTGACTTTTTGGCTCGGATATTGCAGCTTCTTTAGCCGAGGACGCAAGGGATCGGGGAATCATGATCCTCGTGGTTGATGACAGCAATGCGCTGATCGAGTCCATCAGCGGCAACCTCGAACGGCTCGGCTACACCGTCGAGCGCGCCAGCGACGGCGTCGAGGCGTTCGATCACCTGCGCGATCCGCGCTGCAAGCTCATGCTGCTCTCGTTGAATCTGCCGAAGATCAACGGGGCCGAGCTGCTCATCCTGATGGGGGCCGAGGGGATCGAGGTTCCCGTGATCGTCATGTCGCAGATGGCGGACCTTTCGGCCGAGGAGATGGCCGAGTTCCCCGACGTCGTGGACTTCATCAAAAAACCCTTCCCGATGGACGAGCTCGTCGAGAAGGTCCAGAAACACGCCCGCCGAGAAACGACGGACTGAGTCCCAGACCTCCCTTGGCTCCCCCTGCCTTCCGGAGTATCATTCTGCCGAGGAACGATCCCCCACGGTTTCGGAGGGTACGATGAACGTTCGCGAGCAGATCGCCGACGTCCTGCAGGACTTCTACATCGAGGCTTCGACGCGCAAGATGAGCCGCGAGGAGTTCGAGCAGTTCATTGACCGAATCATCGCCCTGTTCCCGGGCGACGCGAAGGACACGGACAAGGGGTAGCTCAGGACGGGCTCGGAATGATGCGCACATTGATACTGATTGTGGTTTTCCTTGCGCCGGTGGTGCTGACGGGCGCTCCGGTTTGTGCAGCCACGGGTGAGGAGGTGCTCGACCTCGTCGAGCTGGTCGGCACGCAGTGGTACGGCCTATACATCCTCGAGCGGAAGGTTGGGTACGCCTGCGTGACCACGGAGCTCAGTGAGCCCGATGGCACGCCAATCCTCGTCGAGACGGCGCGGATGCGGCTTCTGATGAGAATCGCTGACGAGAAGGTGACGGTCCGGTTCGAGCTGCGCAAGCTCTACGAGGCGGCGCCTCCCTACCGGCTGATTCGTATCGAGAACGAGGAACGCACAAGTAAGCGCACAGCGCGCGTGCGCGTCGAAAAGGCCGGGGACGAGTTCCTCGTGACGCGTCTCCTTCACGGCCGCACGACGACAAAGCGCGTGCCGGCCTCCAAAGAGACCTTACATGACTCCACTGCGGTCTCGCGTTTTATCGAGCGCGGCGCGAAGCCGGGTGACTCGGTTACTTACATTTCATTCGACGATGACAAGCTCGCGGACGTCGAGGAGACCGCCGAACTCATTGAGATCGTTGACCAGGAGTGGCAAAGCAAGAGCCGCCGTGTGTTCGTCGTGGAGATCCGCGATCCCGACTCGACATGCGTGACGCGCTACCTCGAGGACGGCACGATGATCAAGGCTTCTCTTGGTCCGGCAATCATGCTGAAGCTCGAGGACGAGGCGACGGCACACAAGCTGCCCGACGAGGGCGAGCTCTTCGAGGTGCGGCGCGAGATCCCCGTCAAAGGGCTCGACGTGGACGGGGAGGACGTGCGGAAGCTCACGCTTGCGATTACCGGTATGCCGGAGGGAGTCCTTCCCGACTTGCCGACGCAGCGTCTCGAGCGGCGCGAGGACGGCGCGCTCGTCGTGACGCTCACGCCGGGGGCCGTGCCGGACGAGCCTTCGGTGAGCGACGAGGACCGCGAGCGGCTCACGGAGTGCCTCGAAGCCACGGACGAGGTCCAGGTCGGCGACAAGCGCATTCGGAGGAGGGCAAAACGGATCGTCCGGCGCAAGCGTGACGTGCTCGATCAGGCCCGTGCGATCAACCGTTGGGTGTACCGCCACGTGGAAGGGAAGGAGTTCAGCAACTACGAGACCGCGCTCGACGTGCTCATTCACCTCGAGGGTGACTGCACGGAGCACACGCTGCTCTTCGTGGCGCTGTGCCGGGCGGCGGGCTTGCCGGCGCGGGAGGTGGGCGGCCTTGTCTATGCCGGTCCGGCCGAGCGCGTCTTTGGGATGCACAGGTGGGCGCAGGTCTACATTGGGGCGTGGGTGGACGTGGATCCGACGCTTGGGCAGTTCCCGGCCGACGCGACGCACATCGCGCTCGACACGGAGGGCGATGGCTGGTTCGAGCTGCTCGCGGCGTTTGGCGACATTCGGATCGAGGTGCTTCGGGTCGAATAGGCGTTCTTTGTACTGGTGTAGGTTTTTCGCCGGCACGCGTGCGACAACAGCGGCCCGAGGGCGCCTTGGCGTGAATGACCGATCTCATTCATTGATGCGCATTGATTCCCCGGCACGCGCACCACAACAACGGCCCGAGCGTACCGCGGCGTGAATGACCGATCTCATTCATTGATGCGCATTGATTCCCCGACAAGCGCACCATAACTTAAAAAAATCCCTACCGTGATGCCGTCAGGTGAAGGCTTCGTGACAAGTCCGACTCTCAAGGTGGTGGACGCGGCGGCGTGCGTTGACGCCGGGGTGTCCCCTTCGTGTTGTGTTGACTTCTGAACGCTTCACCTACTCGAGCATGGTAGGGATAAGTTCACGCTCGTGTCGTGCGAATGCGGCTAGTGGTACACCACCTTCCTTGCATTCCCGTCGGCGCTCGGATAGAGCATCTTGTCGCAGATGCGTTGGTAGATGGTCCAACGCTTGTCCGGCGTCATCTTGCGAAACACCCCGGTCGGCGCATCGAAGTAATCCGCCAGCCAGCCGATGAGCTGGTTCTGCTCTCTCGGTGGCACGCGCTGTCCCATCGGTCCCATCAGGCAGCACCCTCCGAGCTAGTGTCCGTCGCGTTCTTTCGTCCGGTCCTTGGCGGCCTCGACGCTGCGGGCGAGCTTGACCAAGTACGGGTCGTAGGTCATGAGCGGCGGCTTCGGGACCGTGCGGTGTTCGCGCGGTTTCTTGGCCCGGCTCCGCTTCGATCGTCCCGGCATTCTCAGTCTGCCCATCTGTCCGATTCCACGTTGAGGTGAGAGCAACATGTATGCCAACGGCTTTGCTCTCGCCCCGGGCCGCCCCTGCTGGGGTGATATACCACGTAGAGCGGCAGCATCTACCGTCGCGCCGGTCGAGGGCGCGTGGTTTTTGCCGCAGATGTGTGAATTTCCCACCTGCCCTGGGCGGCGGTGTGGCGAAAGCAAACGAGCCGTCGCGCACTCAAGGTATCGTCGCAAGCGGCGATGCGGATGAGGGCTCTTTTCGCCGCTGTGCAGAATCCCGGGGCAAAGAGAAGGCCCGCGGACGTCGTGCCCACGAGCCGGGAAGGTCGAGCTTTTTCTAGTTGGTGCCGATTCTCACGTAGATGCCGTTCACGAGGCGGTAGCCGGAGAAGTAGTGCCTTGCCCAGGCGCCGGTGTCGAAGCCGCCCTCGCGGTCCCACACGCGGTGCAGGAACAGGTTCGGATGGGAGGCCCAGTAGCGGTTGTACTCGTAGATGTAGTAGGTCTGGTCGTCCACGTCGCCCTTCTTGAGCGCCATCGCCGTCGCCTCGGCATGCTTGCGGGCCGCTCGTTCGGCGAGGATCGCTTTCGATTCCTCGCTGATCTCGCGCGGCTCGGCGAGCGACCTGCCGGTCGGCGACCAGTCGGAGGGTGGCGGCGGCCGATCCCTCTTCTTTTTCTTCTTCGGTGGGAGCTGCTTGACGATTTCGCGCGCCTCGGCCGCCTTCACTTCCTCGCCGAGCTCCTCGAAGCGCATTGCCAGCACCTCGCACCCCTCGGCGTCCTTGGCCTTGGCAGCGATCTCGAGCGCGGCATCGTAGGCGTCCGTGGCGTAGTTCTTCCCCTCGTCGAGCTTGAGGCCGAGGTACGCGGCGCCGACCTCGACCATGGCGCGCCAGCTCTCGAGTTTCTCGGCCTGCTCTTTCGCGTCGTTGATGGCGGCTTCGGCCTCCTCATCCGCCTCCGCCTCGTCGGGAAGGCCGGCGTAGGCATGCCCCATCGCGAGGCTCGTGCGCCAGTCCTTGAACTTCGCGTTGAGCGCGTTCGCGCGGTCGAGGACGGCCTTGGAGGCGTCCGCCTCGCCGATTGACGAGAGCGCCAGCGACGCATCCATCAGGCCCTCCCAGGAGGCGATCCGGTCGGCGTAGTCGGCCGCCTTCTCAAACCAGCCGGCCGCGGCTTCGGCGTCGTCGCCGGTGGCGGCTTCGTAGCCGCGCGCCTGCGCATCGTCCATCATCTCTTCGGTCGTAAGCTCAGCTTCCTCGCCGGCGAGGGCGGCGGCCATGCCGAGCACTATTACCGACACGAGAACGCCTGGCAGGTACTTTTTCATGATCGAGCCTCCTTCTTGCCGGGGCATCGGGTTTACGAGTCTCGTCGTTTCCGACGCATCGCTGGGTCTCGGTATTCAGGCTTTGGAAGCGGCCTCGCCTCACAGAGGTCCGGAGCAGGCTGTCATTCCAAGTTGATCTCGTCCACGATCCCCGTAATCGTTGCGTCCGCCGGATTGAACGGCTCGGGCAGCGCGAGCGCCGCCTCGCGTCCGGTGACGTAGAAGACGAGCTGGCCCGGCCCGGCTTGGGTAACGTCGCAGGCGACGACCGGCTTACCGGCGTCGGCGCGGTTGTGGTCG
>CBDUSE010000194.1:0-5883 GCA_965369835.1 uncultured bacterium | reverse complement strand
GCCCCCGGCTGCAGCGACCTCGCCGCCCGCGCCTAAGGGCCCCGCCCCCGCCCGGCCGACAAACGTGCCACGCTTCGTTTGCCCGCAAGCCTGGCTTCTCCAGACCCCACCATTTGGGATAGCTCTTGCCACCGGCTTCAGCCGGTGGTGGGCGACCCAAACCAAAAAACTCTCTTGAGCCGGCTTCAGCCGGCATCTCGACAGTGGCCTTCAGGCAAGCCGCATAGTACAAGCCCACATTCCATCAGGCAGGTGCCTGACTGCCATCCTTGCGCGTCGCGTGAAGCACGGAGAAAGTAAAAGGCTTGACATCCCTTGGTGATTTGGCCATATTGCCACGGATACAAAAGCACAGGGAGACTCCAAGTGGATGCCAAAACACATGCCCGATTCGAGGCCCACGCCAGGATCATCAAGGCGATGGCCCATGCCACGCGCCTGTTCATCGTGAACGAGCTGGCGAAAGAGCAGAAGTGTGTCTGCGAGCTGACCGAACTGATCGGTGCAGACACGTCCACCGTCTCCAAGCACCTTTCCCTCCTCAAGAACGCCGGCATCGTCGCGGACGAGCGCCGCGGCGCGCAGATCTTCTACACGCTGCGGTGCCCGTGTGTCCTCAAGTTCTTCGAGTGCGTCGAGTCCGTACTGAAAGCCAACGCCGAAGAGCAGATCGAGCTGGCGAAGTAGGCGAGGGGCGCCGTGGACTGGAGGAAAGAAACAAAGCCCCTGCTGTTGATTCTGGCGGTCTTTCTCGCCTTCTTCTTTCTACCCATCGGGAAGGCGCGGTTCGACAACGCGATTCTCGAGGCCCTTCACCTCGTCAAGTCGTACGCTCGCGAGCACGTGATACTCTGCCTGCTGCCCGCGTTCTTCATCGCTGGCGCGATCGCCGTTTTCGTCAGCCAGGCCTCCGTGATGAAGTACCTGGGCGCGAAGGCGAACAAGGTGCTCGCCTACGGCGTCGCATCGGTCTCCGGCAGCATTCTGACCGTCTGCTCGTGCACCGTGCTCCCGCTCTTCGCCGGCATCTACAGAATGGGCGCCGGGCTTGGTCCGGCGACGGCGTTTCTCTACTCGGGCCCCGCCATCAACGTGCTCGCCATTATCCTGACGGCCCGCGTACTCGGGATCCAGCTCGGCGTCGCGCGCGCCGTCGGTGCTATCGTGTTCAGCATCGTGATCGGCCTGCTCATGCACCTCTTCTTTCGTCGGGAAGAGCATGACAAAGCGAATGCGCAGGTCGCCATGCCGGAGGCCGAAGCGACCCGGCCGCTTTGGCAAAACGCCCTCTTCTTCGCGGCCATGGTGGCCATCCTCGTCTTCGCCAACTGGGGCAAGCCGGCGGCCAAGACAGGCGTATGGTATGCCATCTATTTGTCGAAATGGATCATCACCTCGGTTTGTGCCGCTGCCCTCGGCGTGATGCTCATCGCGTGGTTTCGGATCAAGTTGTGGAAGGTCGTATCTGCCGCCGTTCCGGCCCTCTTGCTGGCTCTGCTCTTTCCGAACTGGCCCATCCTGGCATTTGCGGCCGGCATCTTCGGGCTGTCCGCGATCACCTCGACGGGGCGGGGCGAAGCGGGCGAGTGGTTCAGCTCTTCGTGGTCGCTTGCTAAGCAGGTCCTCCCCCTCCTCTTCGTCGGCGTGATCATCGCCGGAGCGCTCCTCGGCCGACCTGGAGGTGAAGGTCTCATTCCCTCGGAATGGGTCCATTGGGCCGTCGGCGGCAATTCGATTCTATCCAATCTGTTCGCGTCCATCGCCGGCGCGTTCATGTACTTCGCCACCCTGACCGAGGTGCCCATCCTCCAGGGCCTGATCGCCAACGGAATGGGACAAGGCCCTGCGCTGGCGCTGTTGCTTGCCGGTCCGGCGCTCAGTCTGCCCAACATGCTCGTCATCCGCAGCATCATGGGAATCAAGAAGACCGTGGTCTACGTCACACTTGTCGTGATCATGGCCACTATCTGCGGTCTCGCATATGGAGCCATCTTCGCGTAGGGGGGATAGAGATGAAGAAGATCCAGATCCTCGGCACCGGCTGCCCGAAATGCCGGAAACTGACCGCCAATGCCGAGCAGGCCGCACAGGAGCTCGGCATTGAGTACGAGCTCGAGAAGGTCAAAGATGTCAGTGAGATCATGAGATTCGGCGTCATGATGACGCCGGCCCTTGCCTTGAACGGCGAGGTCAAGGTCGCTGGCAAGGTGCTGCCGGTGGCGGAAATCAAGCAACTGCTCAAGTGAGGAACGCATCCTATGTCAAACGCCAAACGCTGTTGTGGTGGCGACACCTGCCTCGTAATTGCGTGCTCCGGCGCGTCAAGCGTAGGCCAGCTCACGAACGAAGTCGCGAAGCGCCTCGCCACCGAAGCAGATGCCAACTTCTTCTGTCTTGCCGGCGTCGGGGGCCATGTGGCCGGCATGGTTTTGTCGGTCAGGCGGGCTGAAAAGATCCTGGTGCTCGACGGGTGTGTTGTCGGCTGCGGGAAGAAGTGCCTCGAAGAGGCGGGAGTAACGACTTTCGACCACCTGTATCTGACCGATCTGGGCATTGAGAAGAAGCCTGGGCTCGAAGCAGACACGGCAGACCTGGAGATGACGCTTGCGGCCGTGCGTGAGACCCTACGTCGGCCCGCCACTTCTTGATGAGACGTCTCATCCGTGCGGCGCACGGAATGCTTCAGTGGCGCGGAGATGAGACCGCAGAACGAACCCGCAAACACGATGCAGTAGAGAGACGGAGCGATGACGTTGCCAGAGAACGGCGAGGCAGGCGCTGGCGCCGCAACAACCAGTAATGATGATGCCCGAACGCGCGGGCCCGGACGCGGAAGCGGAAAAGATCAAAGGCGGCACACCTCGGTGAAGCTCTTGCTGGTTGCCCTGCTCGTGGCAGCCGTGGTCTTGATCATCTACTCCAAGAACTGCTGCCGGCCATCAACGTCCGGCACCATGAGCCCAGCCGAGCTGGCTGCCACGCAGTTCGAACCGGACACCGTTCTGGCCACAGTCCATGGTGAGGCCGTCACGCTTGAGCAACTTGAAGGGCAGTTGAAGAACCTTTCTGCCCAGTATCGAACGATGTTCGAGCGCCAAAAGCATGAGTTTCTCGATGAGCTGATCACACGCAAACTGCTTGTGAACGAAGCGCGCCGGCAACGTGTGAGCCAGACCCCGGAGTATGACACGGCCATGGCCGAGCATGCCGCCCACCCCGGCCACGAGGAGCATGTGCTCGTAGACGTGCTGCTGCGCACCCAGGTCTTCAGAACAGTGCAGGTGTCCGACGACGATCTGCGCGCCTTTTACGAGGAACACAAGGCCCAACTGCCCGGCAACCCCTCGTTCGAAGAAGCCAAGGAGATGCTTGCGCCATCGGTGCGCCAGCAGAAGCAGTACGAAGCCGTGATGGAGTACCTCGAGTCACTAAGGGCCTCGGCGGCCATCACACGCAACGAGGCATGGGTTGAGGCGCAGAAGAAGCTCGCCGCGGACAACCCGCTCGACGAGGCTCTTTCGAGCGGCAAGCCCGTGCTGGCGGACTTTGGCCAGAGCACCTGTATACCCTGCAAGATGATGAAACCTATCCTCGACGAGTTGAGCGTGGAGTTGAAGGATCGTGTCCATGTGCTCATCCTCGATACTCGCGATTACGGACACCTCGCACGCAAGCACCGCATTCGGATCATTCCAACGCAGATATTCTTCGACGCCTGGGCAAACGAGGTGTTCCGGCACGAGGGATTTATGTCAAAGGACGACATACTCGTGAAGTTAAGGGAACTCGAGATCCTTCAGGAATAGCCTTCCCACGATTCAATACGACATCAGAGGAGCCAGCCGGCCTGTGGAGCAACTGTTTACGACTCTTACCCGCGCCGTCGAAGGAAACCCGGCAATCGCCCTGGCCGCTGCCTTCCTGTGGGGGATCTTGAGTATCCTGCTCAGCCCCTGCCACCTGGCAAGCATCCCGCTGATTGTCGGGTTCATCGGCGAACAGGGCCGCATGCGAACCAGGCGCGCATTCCTTATCTCAACGCTGTTTGCTGCCGGAATCCTGATCACCATCGGGGCGATCGGCGCGATCACCGCCGCTGCCGGGCGCATGATGGGCGACATTGGCCGCTACGGGAATTACCTCGTCGCCGTCATCTTTTTTCTCGTCGGCCTCCACCTGCTCGACGTCATCCCGATGCCCTGGTCAGGACCGGGCCGGGTTGGCATGAAGCGGAAAGGGATGCTGGCGGCGCTCATTCTCGGACTTGCCTTCGGCATCGCCCTGGGGCCGTGCACGTTCGCCTATATGGCCCCCATGCTCGGGGTCACCTTCAAGCTGGCCGCCACCAGCCTCGCCTACGGTATCCTGCTGCTCCTCGCCTATGGCATCGGCCACTGCTCGGTCATCGTGCTGGCCGGCACATCCACCGAGCTCGTCCAGCGCTACCTGAACTGGAACGAACGCTCGAAAGGAGCCATCATCCTCAAGCGGAGCTGCGGCGTGCTCGTGCTCCTGGGCGGCCTCTACCTGATTTACACGGCCGGATAGCCAGGCACGCCCGGCATGCGCACGCCGCCCTAGCTCAACAGGAAACGGAATCAAGTGGGAACTGACTGATGCCGAATCAGGCGCCCTTCGATAAGCCCAAGAAGGGGCTGAGCTTCTTTGAGAGGTACCTCACCGCCTGGGTCGTCCTGTGCATCGCGGCCGGCATTCTGCTTGGAAAGGCCGCGCCGGGTGTGGCGAAGTCTCTCGACGCGCTCGCCATCTCCGTTAAGGGCGCGCCTGTAGTCTCCATCCCGATCGCGCTCTGTCTCTTCTTCATGATGTATCCCATCATGGTGAAGATCGATTTTTCGGACGTCGTCAAGGCGGGCAGGAGCCTCAAGCCGGTCGGCCTGACCCTGTTCGTGAACTGGGCCGTGAAGCCCTTCACGATGTACGTCATTGCGCTCGTCTTCCTCGGCACGCTCTTTCGGGCGCTGATCGGGCCCGGCGCCGTGGATCACGTCAAAATGCCCCTCGGCCTCGACCTGCCTGTCGGCGCCGAACACGGCGTCGGCGAGGTCGTTCTCGTCAACGGCGCCAAGATGCTCAAGGTCCCGCTGTGGCGCAGCTACCTGGCCGGCTGCATCCTGCTCGGTATTGCACCGTGCACGGCCATGGTTCTTGTCTGGGGTTCCCTGGCGAAGGGCAACGACGGCCATACGCTCGTCATGGTCGCGATCAACTCGCTCACCATGCTTCTGTTGTACGGCCCGTTGGGCGGCTTCCTGCTCGGGGTGGGACGCCTGCCCGTGCCGTGGCAGGCGCTGCTGCTGTCCATCGGAATCTACGTGGCGTTGCCACTCGCCGCAGGATATTTCACGCGCCGATGGATCATCGCGGCCAAGGGCCAGGCGTGGTTCAGGTCGAGGTTCCTGCACTTCCTTACGCCGGTCACCATCGGCGCCCTGCTGGTCACGCTCGTATTGCTTTTCTCCTTCAAAGGCGACGTGATCCTCTCGAACCCGCTCACGATCCTGTGGATTGCCATCCCGCTTTTTATCCAAACGAATCTCATATTCTGGCTCGCCTACGGGCTTGCGCGCCTCCTCAGGCTCTCGTATCGTGACGCCGCTCCCTCGGCAATGATCGGAGCGTCCAACCACTTCGAGGTAGCCATCGCCACCGCCACGATGCTGTTCGGTCTGTCGTCAGGCGCCGCCCTTGCCACCGTGGTGGGTGTCCTTATCGAAGTGCCCGTCATGCTGCTGCTGGTCAAAATCTGCCTGCGCACGAGGCACTGGTTTGTCGCACCGGATGGCGCGAAAGACGCCGGCTAGCCTCAATACTGTTCACTTTGAGCTTGCGGTTGTGGTATGCTCCCTCTTTGGATACAAG
>CBDUSE010000193.1:0-5978 GCA_965369835.1 uncultured bacterium | reverse complement strand
ATACACCCCACCCGAGCTTGTGCCAAGGCCCGACTTGACTTTTTCAACAGGCCCGTGAGCCCGTGGTTGCGGATGGGCGAGAAGAAACGAAGCCCCCGCAGGGGGCGACATGTGTCATCGGTTCCAGTCCCAGATGTCACCCCCTGCGGGGGTTCCTTTCACTTTCGCTCGTTGGGAACCACGGGCTGACCCTCCTTCGCCAAGGCTACGGAGGGCATGCGCCCGAGGCTGCATCATGTTGTCCGCTGCGGCGGACTGTTCCGGGCTTTGGTGCTCATTCGTCGAAGAAGTCCATTTGGAACGAGGCTTCAAGCTGTATGTGCCTCGGAACCATGCGGGTTTCTTCGTCCACCCCGCCCAGCTTGTTGATGTTCTGGGCGATTGTGGGGAGGCAGTATTCGGCCATTTCCTCTCTGATCTGATGGCCGTTGAATCGGAGCAGTCGCCAGTCCGCCGTTTCCAGGTCATTGTCTCGTAGATTGTCAAGCGGTATCCGTTCCGGGTCGGCGTGCCAAGTGTCGCCATCCGTCTCCACATCCAGCTTGCCCGACGTACAATACATTGCAAAGTCAAGGGCATACATGCGTCCCTTGACTTCCACAAACTCCTGTCGTTCCGCGCTGATCTTGAGGCGCTTGAACTCGGCCCAGAGCATGTCTTCGAGAGGGCTTTCGTCGTATAGGTCGTTAATCTCCACGGCATTGATGAACTTCTCCCAAGTGGTGGGGATAAAGATAATGCGGCGCCAGCGTCGGCTGAGGATGGGCTTGGGCAGCCGTTGCAAGGATGCCAGGATCAGTTGATAGTAACGCCGGTGCGCCTTCTCGTGATCGGGCTGGTCGGGGAAAAGTTGGAGGCGTGTGACCTGGCGCACCTCAAGGACGTCTGCGTAGTAGTTGACCGCGTAGGCCTCAGGCCCAAAGACCTTCGTCTGGTAGAAGGCCAGCCACTGCGGTGGCCAACGGTCCTTGAGGCGCTTTTGGACGCTGCTCACCGGGATGCGGTACCAGCCGCGGTCCCTCGCCATGATGTAGTCACGTCGGTTGTTCAGGATGGCGACAAGGACTTCTCCGCGAGGGGGCTCGTCACGCTTCCGTGCTCGATCGGCTGGCCGCCGCTTCCGCTTCTCTTTTGAGTCTTCTTGCATCATCCAGGAACACCTGCATGTGTCGCTCGTCTTGGAACGCGCGCTTGGGGATGATGAGGACCTCGCCAGCACCGGTGGTCATGAAGATGTGCTCCCGAGCTTCCTCGATCTGCCTCACCGCCGCCCACAGGATTCGCCCTGCGCCCCATTGCGACTGCGACACTACAGCTTCAGGTTCGAGCGCCAATCGCACGTGCTCTGTCTCGCCTCCTCCATACAGTTCCTTCTTGGCAACGCGGTTAATGATCGCCTTGCGCACGAGCTCACCCACTCTGAGCAGGAACGCAATGACGCACAGCGCTACCCCGAACAGGAAGGTCGCACCGGTAGGGGAGGTGCGGGCCGGCATTGCGAGACGAAACAGGATGTAGATGACCACGATGACGGCCACCATTACCGCTCGGTAGGGCAGCGACCGCTGAACGGCAGTCAGTTTGCGGAGGTGGTGACGCTGCAGCGCAAGCCGGTCATCGTGAGTCAGGTCGTATTGCAGCTCCATCTCTCCCTCCGCAGCCGCTTGAGCTGCCGGCATTGTATATGAGGATGTGCCTCACGCAAAGACGCAAACGTGCATCACGGAGTCTCTCGCAGAGGCGCAGAGCTCGCAGAAGTCGAGCGAGTCGCTGGTTCTTTCCTGGCTCTGCAAGCTCTGCGTCTCTGCGAGAGGATTCCTATCCCAGCAGGCTCCTCTTGCTCAAGTACGACGCCAGCAGGAGGTCGTAGGGGGTCTTGGTGTCCACCTGGATGTATTCGATGTCGCTGTCGCTGAGGCGGCGCTGGTAGGTGCGGATGAAGTCGCGGATTTTTTGCAGATATTCGTCGCGCAGATGGCGGGGGTAAAGCTGGACCGAGTCGCCCGTCTCCATGTCCTTGAAGCGGACGACGCCGTCGAAGGGGAACTCGAGCTCGGCGTGGTCGAGGATGTGGAAGGCGAGCACCTCGTGCTTCTTGTGCCGGAAGTGCTTGAGCGCTTTGAGGACGTTGTCCGGCTCGTCGTAGAAGTCCGACAGCACGATGATCAGGCCGCGGCGCTTGACTCGCTCGGCCACGGCGTGGAAGGCGCGCGCCACGTCGGTCCGGCTCTGCGGCTCGACCTGCTCGAGCTTGACGAGGATGTTCTTGAGGTGCGCGGGCGACGATCTGGGGGGGATGAAGGTCGAGACGCCGTCGCTGAACAGGATCAGGCCGACGCTGTCGTTCTGCTTCGTCATGAGGTAGGCGATCGCGGCGGTCAGGTATGAGGCGTACTCGAGCTTGGTGACCTCGCTGGTGCCGTAGCCCATCGAGGCGCTCACGTCGAGCAGGATGTAGCACCGTAGGTTTGTCTCCTCATGGTACTCCTTGACGTAGAGCTTGTGCGTCTTGGGCCAGAGCTTCCAGTCAATGCGCCGCACGTCGTCGCCGAGGATGTACTTGCGGTACTCGGCGAACTCGACGCTGAAGCCGTGGTGGGGGCTTCGATGAAGCCCTGAGATGAACCCCTCGACGAGGAAGCGCGCCACCAGGTTCATGTTGCGCAGCTTCTTGAGATTGAGCGGGTCGAAGTATTTGAAGTGCTCGACTCGTGCCATCAGGTGCCTCCAGGGCCGCTCAGGGCGGCCCCCGAAGTTCAACGCCCAGGGCCGTGCGGGAGTTGATTGCCATCCCGCCGCCTCGACGTGACAGAGCGCCCGGCGGCAATTCTACGGGGGATGGCCGAAAAGGGCAAGGCGAGGAACCTTTAGGGCTTGGCGCGTGGTTGCAGCAAGTGAGAGCCGTGGTAGGCGGCTCTCAAGGATGAAATCGGGCGGGAGGATCGCAGCGGAAGCTGCATGGTTATGGAGCGGCCGGATAGGCAGGGGATGCAGGCACGACCATAATGGCTCGTTCGTTTCATCCCGGACTGATTCGTTCATAGATAAGGAGATCCTCCTCTCATCGCACAGGTGTCGCTCACCGCACAGGCGGTGGGTCGAGACCTTCTCTTTGCCCGGGCGGCCCATTGCGTTCCCTCGATGGGCCGCCTGGCCTTCTCCCGGCCGTTGTCACTGGTGGCCCACTGTTTCTGGCGGTTGACAACTGCCCCTCCAGCGCCTATAAGAAATAGTGGGGGCACGGTAACCTCGACGCCCCCAAGGAGAGATTCGAATGGCCGAAGCGATCCAGGCAAAGGAGACGGTCCCGAAGCGGGCGGTGGATCTCTATGAGCGCGGTCTGGGAGCGGCCGATAAGCGCAACTACGACTATGCAATCACGTTGTTCCTCGAGGCGCTCAAGCAGGCGCCGACGTACGTGGCCGCGCGCAAGAGGCTGCGCGAGATCGAGATGGAGAAGTGGAACAGCGGCAAGTCGCCCGTTGTGCTTCGCAAGATCGGGGCGGCGCTGCTGACGATCCCCGCCTGGGTGGTGGCTTTCTGGAACGAGAGCTTCTCGCAACCGGGCGCCGCGCTCAGGGCCTACGAGAGCATCCTGAAACGCGACCCGACGAACGCGGGCGCGCTCAAGGCCCACGCCAAAGCGGCGCTCAGGCTCGACATGTCCGAGATCGCGGTGAACTCGATGGAGTACGCTTACAGGGCGAACCCCAACAGCGAGTCGAACCAGCGGTTGATGGGCGAGATGTACCGCGCCAATGGCGACATCGAGGAGGCGAAAGCCGCCTTCCAGAGAGTGCTCGCGAAAAGACCGAACGACAAGGAAGCCCTCAAGGCGCTGCACGACCTCGCCGCGCTCGCCACGATCAGCAGGGGCCACTGGGAGGACACGACCACGTACCGCTCGAGCATCAAGGACGAGGAAGAAGCGCGGCTGACCGAGAAGCGCCTGCGCGTGGAAAAGACCGAGGATGACCGCGCCGCCATCATCGAGGACTACAAGAAGCGCGTCGCTGAGAACCCGGAGAAGGTGGACCTTGTCAAGCGGCTTGCCAACGAGTACCTCGAAGCGAACAGGTACGACGAGGCCGTGGCTACCTTCGCCGAGGCGATCAGGCTCAACCCGGGCGACCCCGACCTGCCGGAGCTCCGCTATCGCGTCATGGTCAAGAAGTACGACCACCAGATCGCCGAGGCCGAGAAGGCCGCGAACGAGCGACCCGACGACCCGACGCTCAGGGAGGCCGTCGAGAAGGTCCAGCACGAGAAGACCCGCTTCACGCTTGGCGACATTGCCGAGCGCGTCCGCAAGTATCCGAGCAACTTGTCGCTCAGGTTCGAGTATGGCTACGTGCTGATGCAGGACGACCAGGTTGACGAAGCGATCAAGCAGTTCCAGCAGTCGAAGAACAGCGCCCGGAAGCAGGGCGTGTCGCTCAACTACCTCGGCGAGTGCTTCCGCCGCAAGGGACTGCTCGATCTCGCCGTGGACCAGTTCCAGGCCGCGCTCGACAGCATGCACATCATGGACTCGCTCAAGAAGGACGTGATCTACAACCTCGCCCGGACCTACGAGGACATGGGCAAGGCGGCCGAAGCGCTCGAGCGATTCAAGATCATCTACGCCGAGGACATCGGCTTCCGCGACGTGGGCCGGCGCGTCGAGAACCTCTACAAGATTGCTCAGCAAGAGGGAGGCGAGGGTTAGCGCGCACGGCGCCCCGACCGCACTCCAACGCTATTCCGAAGAGGCCGGAACGCAGGCGCTGACATGACCCCCGTCAATTCGCGCTCCAGGCTCGTGCCGACCGTGCTGCTTGCACTAACCGTGGGCTGCCTCTTCGTTGGGTTCTGGGGATGGGACCTGTGGGCGCCGGACGAGCCGCGCTACGCCGAGGTGGCGCGCGAGATGCTCGGGGGCGGTCCCTGGCTCGTGCCTCATCTCGGCGGGACGATCTATCCGGACAAGCCACCGCTCTACTTCTGGCTGCTTGCCGGCTCGTACACCGTGTTCGGCGTGAACCCCTTCGCGGTGCGCCTCATTCCGGTCCTGTCGGCGTCCGGGGCGATCCTGATCACCTTCGTCCTCGGCCGGAAGCTATCCAATTCGCGGGCCGCACTGTTTGGGGCGGTCATCCTCGGCACCAGCGTGCTGTTCATGCAGCTCGCGCGCCACGGCAACATTGACTCGACGCTGACGCTTGTGACCACGGCTGCGCTCGGCCTCATTGCCGTGGCCCATCTCGAAGGGAGGCGCAGGCTTTGCCTGCTCGCCTACGTGCTTATGGCGCTCGGCGTGCTGATGAAAGGGCCGGTGGCGTTCCTGCTGCCCGTGCTGACGTTTGTCGTCTACCTCGTCGTGACCGGCCAGGCCAAGAACGTCCGGCGGATGCGCCTTATCCCCGGCCTGGCGATTCTTGTTGTGGTCGTCGCGGCGTGGCTCGTGCCGGCGGCCGTGAGCGGTGGGGCGGATTATGCCCGGACGATTCTTTTGGAGCAGAACGTCGGACGGGCGGTCTCTTCGTTTAGCCATAAAAAACCTTTTTACTACTATCTCACGAGCTTCCCGCTGAACTTCCTGCCGTGGGTGTTCTTTCTGCCGCAGGCGCTCTATTTCGCCGCGCGCAAGCGGACGCCCCAGGGGATCTTCCCCGTCGTGTGGTTTGCGACAATCTTTCTCTTTTTCAGCGCCGTGAGCGGCAAGCGCGGTCTCTACCTTCTCCCGCTCTTTCCGGCGGCGGCGCTGCTCGTCGGGGTGCTCTTCGATGCGTGCGTGAGTGGCGAGGTCGGGAAGAGAGCGCTGGGTGTTGCAGCAGTTTTACTGGCGCTCTTTCTGGTCACGCTGGCCGTGACGCTCTGTTTCGTGCGCCGGATCGTGGAGATACCCGACTACCTCAACGAGCCGATCCGGCTGAGATGGATCGTGGCTACCGTGCTGGGCGTCGGGGGGATCGTACTGCTCGGTGTGGTCTGCGCGC
>CBDUSE010000192.1:0-6002 GCA_965369835.1 uncultured bacterium | reverse complement strand
ATGGTATTTGTGTAGATCAGTGGCAAATTCCTGTTCGTAGAGTGATTCGATGACCGAGCAGACAGTACGCACGCGGATCGCGCCCTCGCCAACGGGGCCGTGCCACCTCGGCACGGCACGAACCGCGCTCTTCAACTACCTTTTCGCCAAGGGCCAGGGCCGACAGGGTCGGGGAAGCGGCACGTTCATCTTCCGGCTCGAGGACACGGACCGCGAGCGCTCGACGCCCGAGTTCGAGCAGGAGCTTTACGATTCGCTGCACTGGCTCGGCCTCCACTGGGACGAAGGGCCGGACATCGGCGGCGACTACGGCCCATACCGCCAGTCCGAACGCGCTGGCCGCCACCGCGCCGCGATCGCGAAGCTCATCGAGAGCGGCCACGCGTACCGCTGCTTCTGCACGCCCGAGGAGCTCGAGGCCGAGCGCAAGACCCAGCAAGCGCAGAAGCGGCCGCAGCTCTACTCCGGCAAGTGCCGCAACCTGACGCCCAACGAGATCCGAGCGAATCTCGACGCGGGCAAGCCGTTCGCCGTCCGCTTCAAGATGCCCGACGAGACGTTCACCTTCAACGACCTCGTGCGCGGCGAGGTCACCGTCGAGGGGCGCGAGATCGGCGACTTCGTCATCGCTAGGCCTGATGGGAGCCCGATCTTCCACCTGACCAACGTGGTGGACGACGCCGAGATGCGCATCACACACGTCATCCGAGGCGAGGATCACCTGCCCAACGTGCCCAAGCACGTCGCGCTGTTCCGTGCCCTGGCGTCTTCGGCGGGCCTGGGCCACGAGCCGCCCGTCTATGCGCATCTGCCCCT
Organism: uncultured bacterium; assembly: GCA_965369835.1. Lineage (GTDB taxonomy): Bacteria > Auribacterota > JABMQX01 > JAFGEW01 > JAFGEW01 > CBDUSE01. Next base: position 5,186 of record CBDUSE010000192.1, on the reverse strand, counting down.
CATCCTCAACCCGGACGGCTCGAAGATGAGCAAGCGCCGCAGCATTGAAGGCCTCGAGCCGTACGTGCGCGTGTTCCGCGACAAGGGCTACCTGCCCGAGGCGATGGTGAGCTACCTCGCCCTGCTCGGCTGGTCGCCGGGTGCCGAGGAGGAAATCCTCACCCTCGATGAGCTCAAAAGGCGATTCTCCCTCGAGGCCGTCAGCAAGTCCGGCGCCCGCTTCGACATCAAAAAGCTCAACAACATCAACGGCCACTACATCCGCGCCATGTCGCCCGAAGAGTTTGCTGACGAGCTATGCCGTTGGCTCCCCAAACGCAAGCCCGAGCACGTAAGGCGAATCGCGCCCCTCGTCCAGGAGCGCCTAGTTCGCTTCTCGGATGCCCCGGAGTACACTCGCTTCTTCTTCGAAGATCCGGAGTACGACGTGTCCCTCCTCAAGGTGAAGGGGCACTCCCTGCAGGGCTCCGCTATCATGACCAACCGGGTCCTGAAATGGCTCGAGCCGCTGCCGGACACCGAGCTCTCAGCGGAAGTACTGGACGTGAGGACGCGCGCGACGGCGGAGGAGCAACCTTACAACTGGAAGGCGCGTCGCCTATTCGATCTCCTTCGCGCCGCAGTCACAGGAAGGAGGGCCTCGCCGCCCCTGTTCGAGACCATGACGGCGATCGAGCAGGTATCCGGCAGAGGCACCTGCGGGCGCCGCCTCCGCGTCGCCCTTGACAAGCTTGCGGCTGCGGGGCACGTTCCGCCTGACACCGAGTAGGCACGGAGTTCACAGCCTATGGCAGACAACGAGACGAAGCGCCCCTTGGATTTCATCCGAAGCATCGTCGTTGAAGATTTGAAGACGAATAAATGGGACGGGCGCGTCATCACCCGTTTCCCGCCGGAGCCGAACGGCTACTTACATATCGGGCACGCGAAATCTATTTGCCTCAATTTCGGCATCGCGGCCGAGTTCGGCGGGACCTGTCACCTGCGGTTCGACGATACGAACCCGATCAAGGAAGAGGACGAGTACGTTCACGCAATCATTGACGACGTTCGCTGGCTCGGCTTCGACTGGGGCGAGCACCTCTACTACGGCTCGGATTATTTCGGGCAGATGCACGAGTGGGCCGTGCAGCTCGTCAAGGCGGGCAAGGCGTACGTGTGCGACCTGACTGCGGACGAGATCCGCGAACACCGCGGCACGCTCACCAAGCCGGGCAAGGAGAGCCCGTATCGCAATCGCCCCGTCGAGGAGAACCTCGATCTGTTTGAGCGAATGAAGAACGGCGAGTTCCCGGACGGCTCCCGCACGCTTCGAGCGAAGATCAATATGGCGTCGCCCAATCTGAACCTGCGCGACCCCGTGATGTACCGCATCCTGCACGCGTCGCACCATCGCACCGGCGACACGTGGTGCATCTATCCGATGTACGACTGGGCACACGGCAATGAAGATTCCATCGAACGCATCACGCACTCGATCTGCACGCTTGAGTTCGAGGACCACCGCCCGCTCTACGACTGGTACCTCGACGCCCTGGGCGTTTATCATCCCCAGCAGATCGAGTTCGCTCGCCTCAACCTCACCTACACCGTAATGAGCAAGCGAAAGCTGTTGGAACTGGTGCAGGAAGGCCACGTGAGCGGCTGGGACGATCCCCGCATGCCCACCATCGCCGGGATGCGCCGGCGCGGCTACACGCCCGAGGCGATCCGCAGGTTCTGCGCGATAGTCGGCGTGGCAAAAGCCGACAGCACGGTTGACATCGCCCAACTCGAGTACTGCGTCCGCGAGGACCTGAACAAACGGTCGCCGCGTTTCATGGGCGTGTTGCGCCCGCTTCGCGTGGTCCTTGAGAACTATCCGGAAGGTCAAGTCGAAGAGGTCGAAGCCATCAACAACCCCGAGGACCCGAGCGCGGGCACAAGGAAGGTTCCTTTTTCGCGGGTATTGTACATCGAGAAAGACGATTTCATGGAGCACCCGCCCAGGAAATTTTACCGCCTCGCCCCCGGCCGCGAGGTGCGGCTGCGATATGCGTACTTCATCAAGTGCAAAGACGTAATCAAGGACGAAAACGGCGAAGTCATCGAGCTCCGTTGCACCTACGATCCTGAGACACGCGGCGGCGACGCGCCCGACGGCCGCAAGGTCAAGGCGACGCTGCACTGGGTCTCGGCAGCTCACGCACTTGAAGCCGAAGCGCGCCTCTACGATCACCTCTTCACAAAAGAGAACCCGAACGCCGTCGAGGAAGGCGCCGATTGGAAATCGAATCTGAATCCCAACTCGCTCGAACGGCTCACCTCGTGCCGTGTCGAGCCCAGCATCGCCGGCATCGCGCCCGGGAGCCGCATCCAGTTCGAGCGCCTCGGCTATTTTTGCTCGGACCCGGACTCAACCCCCGAGAAGCCCGTCTTCAACCGCACCGTCACCCTCCGCGACCCCTGGGCGAAAATCCAGAAGGCGCAGCAGAAGCCGGATACCTGATGTGCTAGGAGGTCATTGGCATAGCCGGGGAGGCTCCGATCCATGACTCACGCTGAGCCCGATTGGGAGGCAACTCTGGAAGGATGCGATTTCGAGTTGGCAAGGAACGAGATCGCCGAAATGCTGTCTCTTTTTCACAAGGATGCAGAGCGCAAAGGGGGTTATTACGCTTGGAAGAAGGAGCTTGCCTCTGCCATAGAGGCGTTCTTGGCCAACCCCTCGTTAGAGAGTGCCATCTCACTCCTGAACTGCGCTCCTTCCTTGTTTTTCTACTTTGAGGTTGCCAAACCACGTGGTCACCCGATCTTTAGACTTGCGGGTGCTATCATAACCTCTGCCTGCTCATGCGCCGAAGCTCTGAGACCTTTCATGAGTTTTCAGACTGAGAAGGAAAACAGAAACAACTGGTTCTATGTTGTTTTTGAGTTCCTGTACTTCTTTATGCATTTGACAAATCGTTGCGCCCACGGGATTCTGGGCCCCGACAAGGCGGCGCTTCAGGAGTGGGTTGGACCTCCGATCGTGCACTCCGTAATCGAAGGATTTTTCGGTCATTGGCCGGATGACTTAAAAGAAGGAATCCAGGCCGAGTTCTACGAGAAGCTGAATGAATCCGAGCTTGAATACGCGGAGTGCCGTGGCCTCATCCCAGAGGATAGGCCACTCACAGGAAACTCTCTCCTCGCTACGTTGGCTAGAAACGTGGCTGAGCTTCTGAATGACCCAATGAACCCGGTGACCCTAACAGAGATACAGTGCGTGGCTGCGGAGGCCTTCGCGAAAATGGATCGGGACGAGCTCGTGAAGACCGCGGGTGAGTCATTGGAGCCGTAAGCACGCCACGCAGCGTGGTGAGCACTTCCTCACGGCTTACTCCGGCGTGTAGATCCCCTCGGCGTGCGTGATGTCGCCGCGGGTGATGGTGACCCACTGGTCGGCGGGCGTCGTCATGCCGGTCACCGGCTCGAAGGAGAGGAGGTACGTGCCGACGGGGACTCCGACGACACTCTTGTCCCAGCGGTCGCCGTTCGGCATCTGCGACCAGTCGGGCGGCACGGTCCCGCCCGCCGGATTGAGCGTGAAGCTCGCCTCATCGGTGTTCGTGGTGACGCAGAGCGCGCCCATGTCGTACTCGACGCGCACGCGGTGAAACCGCTCTAAAAAACCCAGCGAGCCGCGCAGCTCGAGCGGCGCGCCGGTGCCGTGCGTGGGCGATCCAACAAGCGACCACGCGCCGCCAATCGAAGGCTTCTCGTAGAGCCGGTAGAGCCGCCCCAGGACTGACTCCACCGTCACGCCGACCTCGTTCGTGCTCGGGTACTGCGCCATGTCGGTGACGCAGAAGAAGCTCGAGGCCTGGTTGGGATTGGTCCCTGCCTCGGCCTCCTCGGCGTTATCGTAGCCGTCGCCGTCGGGATCGGTCGGGCCGGTATAGACAACGAAGCCCCGGTTCAGCGGCCGGGTGATCACGTTGAAGAACGACATCTGGCTCTTCCAGGAATTCGACGGCAGGAGCCAGTACGAGGTTGGGCTCCCGTCCTGGAAGAGGCGCGTCAGATCGAACCCGATCCTGTTCAGGTTGTCGTAGTCGCCCTCATCGGTCCATATCTCGACGATCGGCGCCCAGCTTCCCATGTGCTCGCCGGTCTGGTAGGTGTTCTCCTCCTTCGCGACGGTCGAGTACTCGTAGGAGTAGAGCAGGTCCCAGACGCCGAGCGTGAAGTTGAACAGCAGCGCCTCGTTCCGCCAGCGGTAGCCGGCGCCGCCGGGGCCGAGGTAGATCGTCGCATTGCGGATCCGGCACATCTGGCGCGGGTGGCCGAACTCGTCGGGCCGGGTCGTGAGGTATTGCGGATTGCTCGTCGGCAGGTTGATCGAGGTCTGCCAGTGGTCGTCGCGCGCCCAGTCGTAGACTTTGAACTGCGCCTCGTTCTGGTTGTAGTAGCTGATGAACGCCTCGACGCCGAGGTTCGAGCGGTTCGTCGAGGTCAGGTACAGGAAGTAGTCCATGTTGCCCCCGACCGTGCTCGGGGTGACGACGAGCATGTCCAGCACCGTCGAGTCTTCCCAGTGCAGCTCGCTGCCCGTGAACCAGTAGCCGTAGCCCACGCCACCCGGCGTCGGCCCGTCCTCGGCCGACCTCATCATCCAGGGAATCTCGGTCCGGGAGTGCTTCGGAGCGATGTAAGTCTCGATCGGGTGCTTGGCCTTGAAGCGCGCCGTCTCCTCGGCGATCTCGACCCGCACGTCGCGCACAGGGACAACGCCCGGCACGCTCACACCCACCTTCTTCTGCGCCGACGCGGTCGTGATCAGGTCAAGACAAACAAGAAAGGCTGAAGCAAGGAAAAGGCGCCGCGATGCTCTCATCGTCTCCTGTACCCCCTTGACTCTACATATAGATGATATCACACCTCTGTTGTGGAATCAACCCCGAATGGGGCTCAGGCCACCTCACAGATAGCGGCGGGGCGCTTTTCCCTAGCAAAAAGAAGGGGGACCGAGGCGCCCGGTCCCCTTCTCGTCAGCACCGGGGAGCTCCTCTACTTCGTCCAGAGCCCCCCGTGCAATCGTTCCTCGGCCGTTTACCACGTGTTTGGGGGGTGGAGGTACCACTTCGGCATGATGAGCGCATCGGTCGCGTCCGGCGGGCCGAAGCGGATGAACACGATGCCCATGCCCGCCTCGATCGTCGGGT
>CBDUSE010000191.1:0-6004 GCA_965369835.1 uncultured bacterium | reverse complement strand
GTCTGTTTCCTGTCATGGTCGGCTGTGGGAGCCAGTCGATCGCAACCCCCGCCCACACAGTGCTGATCCTTGCGCCTTCTCGCCTTGCGGGCACCTGGGTGTTTGATGATCCCAACCGAGGGCTGTATCAGGAGCCATTTGTTGCCGGAATACCCGAAGTGATTGACAAGATAGTGAAGGACATTCCTGATGCTGAAGAAGGATTTCGGCTGCTCTTTTCGGCCCACCCTTTCCCCAGTCATACCCACACGCTTGTGTGGAAACGCAAGGACTCGGGTGGCAACTGGTATGAATGTCCTCAACTCCAGATGGAAGGTTGGCTTTGCCCTGCCCTCCTCAAGTACTTCAGGGAAGCCCCGAAGACCATATATTTCAAGGCGGAGAAGAAGTGAGGCGCTAGCAAGTCTCTCGACGGGGGGTTCAGGCGGCGGCTTGGCTTAAGTTCACGACGAGAAAAAACATCCTGAGCCCCGAAGGGGCGACAGAACCCCCTCCCGAAATCCCACTCCCCACGATCGCCGCCGCCCTCTCTCACCAACTTGCTGAATCCCCCCCCCCACAAGAGACAAGCCTCATCCATCCCTCGACGTGCTACAATACCTGCCGTTGGGACACTTGCGGAGGGAACTCTCATGGACACGCAGACACCGGACATGCAGGCCGTCGTCGAGCGGCAATGTCGTGAGCTTGTCGAACGGCTGGAGAAGGTCGAGGGCCAGAGCCGCGCTCTGGCGAAGCAGAACCGCCGGCTCAAGGTCGCGGGGGCTGTGGCTTTGGCGCTGATCGGGGCCGTCGTGCTCGTGGGTGCGGCGACGCCAAAGAGCACCGACTACAGCACATCGGACTTCAAGTTTCAGTCGGTGCAGGTGCGGGAGCTTATCGTCGTGGATCCGAAGGGCAAGCCGCGGGCGGAGTTGACCGTGGACAAGGAGGGGTCGGCGCTGATGCTGCGCGACGCGAAGGGCATGCGCCGCGCCCTGCTGGATGTGGAGATGGGCCGGTCGGTGCTGAGCCTGTACGACGAGCAGGGCACGTTCCGCGCCGGGTTGGCCGGCGACGACGAGCCGGGGCTGGACCTGTCCGACGAGAAGGGCAGGCTCCGCGTCGCGCTGAGAGCGGACGAGGCCGGGTCGAGCGTGACCCTATCTGACGCGAAGGGCATTCCCTGCGCCGAGCTGGCCGTGAACGAGGACGGGCCGCGGCTGATCCTGTGCAACGCGAAGGGCAAACTCATCTGGAAAACCCCCCCGCCCGACGACGACGGCGAGGAAGCAGAGGCTAACGGGGAGTAGGCCCACCACGACGCCCTGCTCAGCGTAGTCCCGTAAAACACCTGAATGTGAAGGAGGTACACAGACTGGGCGTGTAGTGAGTCACACCCAAGTTGTCTCGGGCGCCGAGACAAGTTATCTAGGGCGCCTACTCAACCGATGTAGGGGCTCTACTCAACGTGTGTAGGGCTCCCAGACGCCGGGTACGCGACCCCCAGACGCCGGGTACGCGACCCCCAGACACCGGGTACGCGACCCCCAGACGCCGGGTAGGCGGCCTCCGGCCGCAGGAGCGAACGAAGGAAAGGAGACGGTCATGGACGCGAAGAAGCTGGACTTGCCGACCGTAGAGGAACGGCTGGCGAAACTGGAGAGGCAGAACCGCAGGCTCAAGATCGCCGGCATCGTGGCCGTGGTGCTCGTCCCCGTGCTCGTCTTGAGTTGCGGCGCGAAGAGCACGGAGGTCGCCGAGGTCATCCGGGCGACGAAGTTCGTCGTCGTGGACAAGGACGGCGCGCTCCGCGCCTCACTGGACAGCCACGCCCTGACGTTTCGCGACACGGATGGCAGAACGCGCGTAAAATTGTGGGGGGGAGGGTGCAAATCATTCGGTTGGCCTAGGGTTCTCCGATACGACAGGCACGGCGAGGCTCGGATTGCTGGGGTGTGAACAAGGCTATTTGGGCATGAAGTTTGGCATGACCTTTTGCGACAGGGCCGGCGCAAATCGCGTCGTGTTGGGGGAGCATAAGGGTCGGTTTGGCTTGTGGCTCCGCGACGAGAGTGCTACGCCGCGCGTCCTATTGGATACCGACTCTGGACTTCGCCTGTTTGACAAGGACGGTAGGGTCATCCGATAGTCCCGGCCGCCCGCGGAGTAGCCCCGCCACGACGGCCCGAACGCCCGCTGGAGCGACGAGCGGGCATAACGTCACCAAATCCCAATCTTAGCCCCGCTTCTCGAGGTCTTCCTGGCCGGAAGACACGGCATTGTTGGGGACGAGCAGCCGTCTGCTGTGGGTAGCTAGGTCTCTTGGCTCTTGTCCGCTGCCGTCACCGCGCCTCCGGTCCCAGGACACCTTGGAGCCACCTCTCCAGCTCCCCCGCCGAGGTGGGAAACATCGCCACCTTGCCTTCGGCTTCGGCCGCTTCGTAGATGGCGATGAGGTAGTCGTCGAGGTGGGCTTGTGTGGCGAAGTTGATGTCGTGAAAGAGGACGATGATCGTCCGGCGCCCCTTGCGAATCTGCTCGCGGATCTGGCTCCGGATGTTGGCAGCGATCACGTCCGGCCCACGGTGGTGGTCGAGCGCGTCGCGGCTGTCCACGTGCCAGAGCAGCGTGCGCAGGTCGAGCTTGCGGTAGACGGCGCGCACCTTGGGGTTGGTGACACCGTAGGTGGGGCGGACAAGCGTCGGGTCCTCGCCGGTCAGCGTTCTGATCCGGGCCTTCGCGCGCAAGAGGTCGCTCTCGAGGCCGTTCGCGCCGTCGTACTTGTCGAGGACCCCGTCGCGGTTCCGGTCATACGGGGGCGCGAGGACGCGGCGCCGGTGGTCAACGTGGTCACGCGTGCTGCCGGTATGGACGCCCACGACGTGCCCCGTGGCGCCCATCCGGGTAAGCAACTGCCGGCCGACGTCGCTCTCGCCTCGGTAGGACACGTGTGTCTGGACAAAGAAAAGCGCCTTGATGCGGTCCTGCACGCTGTTGGCCTCGAGCGTACGGAGGACGTTCTCGGTGTAGTTCTCGCCTGTGCCGAGCGGCACGTGGTGGGGGCCGTCGTCGAAGCTCAGGATGATGCGAACCCGGCGTTGCTGCCAGGCGTTCTGGGCTTGGACCGTTGCTACGGCCCGCCGATAAAAAAAGCTGTGTCCGTCGTCGTGCGTGCCAGGGCGCGCGGGAGCTGGTCGAGCTGCCCGTTCACGCGCGCGGCGAGCAAGGCCATCGGGCGAATGAACAGCTCGATCATCTTATCGGGATCGCCGACATGGGCCGGCACGGCGGCCTCGGCCGGAACGGTGACGCGCACGTCCCGCGCGGTGACGCGCGCGTTGGCGAGCGATCGGGCCTCGTCGGGCGCCTCCCGCATTGAGGAGCCCGCGCCTGCCGGGGCTTGCGGCTGCGAGGCGTCGTGCGTGATGGCGCTGGTGCGGACAATGGCCCAGATGAACCACACCACGGCCGCAGCGGCGATGATCGCCACGCCCAGCGCGAGGAGCTTGTGAAAGACCGCGTCGAACAGCTTGCCTTCTTCGTTATGCATCGTATCCCGCCACACTTCCGTTGATCCTTACTGTTCGAGGAGTATAGCGCCCCGGCCGCCCCGGGCAATTGATTTCTCAGGGCCGCTGCCGCCGCGGCACGCATTCGAGGAAAAACCTTGCAGTCGGCGGGGCAGTTGGTGTAGAAAGATGTGAGGGGCGAACTCGGTATCAGCTGGGGCGGTCCGGCTGAAAGGAGGCTGCATGAAAAGGCTCATCGCGCTGGCGGCGCTCGCAGTGTCCCTGTGTGCCCCGGCGGCGTTTGGTCAAGCTGTCCAAACGGAACGAGTCAACACGCCGACGAACCTGTACATCACCTCGATGTACAGGGTGCGCGTCTATCTGAACAGCAGGGTAGTTGACATCCTGCGCTCGGGAAAGCGCGCGAAGATCATCCGTACCAAGGGAAGCTGGATCTACGTGCAGTATCGGCGCGGGGACAAGGTGTACGAGGGTTGGATCCGCCGGTAAGGCTCCAGCGTCTTCGGCAGCGCGGCAAAGCGCCGTGTCTTGACCGGTCGCGTGGATCGCGCCACCACGGTTTCTGAGGTTTTTCCCCGCCCGTTAGCTTTCTTCTTACCCGAGCTTAGCCCGCTCGTTCTCCCCGCGTCGGAACGCTTGAACCGATCGCGGTCGCGATCAGGCAGAACGGCGTTGACCGGCCCGTCTGCGCCGGCGCCGCTCCAAGATCGTCGAGGCGACGATCGAGGCCTGGTAGAGCAGGTACATCGGGCCGGCCACCATGAACATCGAGGGGGCCTCGGGCCCCGAAGAGGATGAAGACGATCAGAAATAACCAGAACCACTCGCTCCCGCCGGGGAGACTGAGGCACGGAGACCCGATACTCGTCATGGCCTGGCTTTCACCTCCTGTGCGAGGGGTGCGATCTCGTTTCACATTTGAGCCTACGCCTGCTGCGGCCGGGCCACACGGGCCACAGGGGAAAAATCGCCTCGCGACCGGCTCCACGCTCGGGACGCTTTTTCAGTGCAGCGGGCTTGACTCAGGCGCCGATAGGCCCTATAAAGAGAGTATGCGCAGCTTCTGGGCAATGTCCCGGGTAAGAGGCCCGGGCAGGAACCCGGGTAAGAGGCCCGGGCAGGAACCCGGGTAAGAAGCCCGGGGCTTTTCATCCCGGAAGCACGGGATAATACCGTGTCAGCACAGGGACGATCGGAGACAAGAGATATGTTCGCGGTGATTGCGACCGGCGGCCGACAGCACGCGGTCAGAGAAGGTGACATTATCCAGATCCAGCGCCTCGATGCCAAGGAGGGCAAGGACCTCAAGTTCGAGGACGTGCTGTTCATTGGCGATACGGAAGCCCCGAAAATCGGCGAGCCGAACGTGCCGAAGGCGCAGGTGGTCGCCGAGGTCCTCAAGCACGACAAGGCGCGCAAGGTACGCGGCATGAAGTTCAAGCGCCGCAAGGGCTACCGGCGCCGCCTCGGCCATCGCCAGCCGATCACGGTGGTGAGAATCAAGAAGATCGAGGTCGGGGCGTAAGGAAAATGGGGACAGTCACCTATTTTCCCCCGAGGTCCGGCAACGAACAACAGGTCAGACAACACGGCGTTCGTCGCTACTGAGGACGAGCACATCGCGCGAAAATAGGTGACTGTCCCTATTTTCCTAGGAGAAGCGCCATGGCACACAAGAAAGGGATGGGCAGCTCGCGCAACGGCCGCGAGAGCCACAGCAAGCGGCTCGGCGTCAAGCGCTACTCGGGCCAGACGGTCACCGGCGGCACCATCCTCGTCCGCCAGCGCGGCACGCGCATCCACCCCGGCATCAACGTCAAGCGCGGCAACGACGACACCCTCTTCGCCCTCGTGGACGGCGTCGTCGAGTTCGAATCCTCAAACCCCGCCCGCAAACGCGTCCACGTCCGGCCCGCTCCCGCCTGATTTCGGAGGACTGCATACCTAACTCTGGTCCACATCGCAGCGACTTCAACGCGTCACGAATCCGAAACGAATCAGGTATGATGTCCCCCGAATTCGTTACGCGGTTTCGAGGTGGCGAGCCAGCTTCTCTACGAAGACCCGCATTTCTCCGAGCTCTATGCGGGCCTTGAACCCGTTCTGCGCAGTGAATTCAAAGCCGACAACTACGTCTGCCTCGTCAAGCGGCTTGAACTTGAAATGAGCTACGGAGTTCCTTAGGTTCCGAACCACACCCCGCAGTGTATCGAGGTCATCCCTCTTCTTCCTGTTGCTGAACTCGCCTCGGTGGATGATGGATGTGGGTGATACGCCCCAGTTCTTCAGCTCCTCGATCGGATCCTGAGGGATTTTGTCCAGCGATGTTTCTCTCGGGACGATTAGTAGCCCTAAGAGACAGTTCAGCAAAAGCGTCGCATCGTGCGGGCCTTCATACATCTTCACCAACTGAAGCGTACGCCGCATGAAATCTAGCTCGAATTTCTCCTCGTACTTCATCCTTCTTCTCCTTGCCGGATCATTGTTGCGTT
>CBDUSE010000190.1:0-6008 GCA_965369835.1 uncultured bacterium | reverse complement strand
CGGCTCAACGGCATCTCGCACTTCATCGAGCACCTCGTTTTCAAGGGCACGCGGCGACGCTCTGGCGAGCAGATCACGCGCGAGATCGAGGGCGCCGGCGGCTCGATCAACGCCTCGACCAGCGAGGAGAGCACGTTCTTGTACGCGCAAGTCTTGCCCGGGAGCCTGGATCGCGCCGTGGACGTCCTATTCGACATGGCCGTCCGCCCGACCTTCCGCGCCGACCAGCTCGACGTGCAGAAGGACATCGTGATCGAGGAGATCCGCATGATCGAGGACCGGCCGGCGAGCCTCGTCGAGGACCTATTCAGCGAGGCGCTCTGGGCCACCCATCCGCTTGGCCGACGCATCCTCGGAACGGAGCGGTCGGTTCGCGGGATCAGCCGTGCGGACCTTGTCGCGTACCACCGGCGGATGTACACGCGCGAGGCGTGCGTGGTGGCGCTGGCGGGAAAGGTTCGCCACGACGAGGCGGTCAAGCTCGTGCGTGACGCGGCCCGAAAGATGCCTGCGCGACGGCGGCGGCGCTTCCGCCGCGCCGACAGCCGTCAGCGGGCGCCGCGCATCGTGACGCAACAGCGCCGGACCGAGGAGGGGCACGTCGTACTCGGCTTCAAGACGTTCCATCGCAATCATCCGGCGCGGTTCGCGCTGAAGATCGTCAGCACGCTGCTCGGCGAGAACATGAGCTCGCGGCTCTTCGAGAACGTGCGCGAGAAACGCGGCCTGGCGTACTCGATCCACAGCGGCATTGACCGCTACGTGGACACGGGGTGCTTCTACATCGGTGGCGGCTTCGACACGGCGCGGCTCACAGTGGCGCTGCGTGCGATCGTCCGCGAGCTCGACCGGCTGCGCGCGCATCGGGTGCCGCGCGCCGAGCTCGAGCGCGCCAAGCAGTACGCGCTGGGCCAGTTCTCGATGGGGCTGGAGAAGAGCATGAGCCGTATGGTATGGATGGGCGAGAACCTGCTGCTGGGCGGGCGCGTGCCCGACCCGGCCACGACGATCAAGCGCATCAAGGCGCTGAGCGCCGACGACGTGCAGCGCCTCGCGCGCGCGGTGTTCCGCCCGAACAGAATGAGCCTCGCCTATATCGGCCCAGCGCAGGACGAAGCGCGGCTCACACGCTGCCTCGAGATGAAGGAGCTTTGAGCCGATGGCCCGGCCCTTTCCGCAGAAGCCGGTGGTGATCGCGCCCTCGATCCTCGCCGGCGACTTCGCCCGGATGGGCGAGGAGGCGAAACGGGCCGAGGATGCCGGCGGCGACATCCTGCACCTCGACGTGATGGACGGTCATTTCGTGCCGCCGATCACGTTCGGCGTGCAGGCGGTCTCAGCGATCCGGCGCTACACCTCGCTCTTTCTCGACGCGCACCTGATGGTGGACAACCCGGAGCGGATCATCCCGCAGTTCTGCGACGCCGGCGTGGACAACGTCACGTTTCACATCGAGGCGTCGAAGGACGTGGAGGCGAACATCGAGCGAGTACGCGCGGCCGGCGCTCGCTGCGGGCTGACGCTGAATCCCGACACGCCCGTCAAGAGCGTGTTCCCATATCTCGAGAAGGTTGACATGCTGCTCGTTATGAGCGTGCATCCGGGTTACGGCGGGCAGAAATTCATTCCGGAAAGCCTTGAAAGCATTCTCGCTATTCGTAAGAAAGCGAATGACCTCGGCACGCCGCTCGATATCGAGGTGGACGGCGGCATTGACCGCCAGACGGCGCCGCTCGTCGTCGAAGCGGGGGCAAACGTGCTCGTCGCGGGCACGGCGCTCTTTGATGCAAGGGATATGGCGCGGGCAATTGAGGAATTGCGAATTCATGACTAAAACGACGATGAGTAGGACGGAGATCAAGTTCGGTACGGATGGCTGGCGTGGCTGACTTCGCGCCAGCCTTTGAGGAATTGAAGACCTATGTCTGACATAGCGACAACTAAGCCGGCGATTAGGTTCGGTACGGACGGCTGGCGCGGCGTGATCGCCGACACGTTTACATTCAAGAGCGTGCGGGTCGTCTCGCAGGCGGCGGCCGACTACCTTTTGTCGCTCGGCAAGGCGGACGTGCGCATCGTGATCGGCTACGACACGCGGTTCCAGTCGGAGACCTTTGCGGCACTGGCCGCCGAGGTGCTCGCCGCGAACGGTATCCGCGCCGCGCTGAGCACGCGGCCGATTCCCAGCCCGTGCGTGTCGTGGGCAATCAACAAGCATGGTTTTGACTCGGGCATCATGTTCACGGCGAGCCACAACCCGCCGCAATTCAACGGCTTCAAATTCAAGGCGGCGTACGCCGGTTCGGCCGACAAGAGCGTCACCTCGAAGATCGAGTCGCTTCTTTACCGCAACGAGCCGAGGGTGATGCCGCTCGACGAGGCCGAGGCGAAGGGCCTTGTCGAAAAGGCCGACTTCGTGCCGGGCTACCTCGACGGGCTGCGAGCGTTCGTGGATTTCGAGCGGATCGCCGATTCGGGCCTTTTCGTGGTGGCCGACGCTATGTACGGCGCGCAGCAGCAGTTGATGGCGGCGCTGCTTGAGGGGACGACGTGCACCGTCGAGGTCATCCGCGGCGTGCGCAACCCGAATTTCGGTGGTATTTTTCCGGAGCCGATCCCGCCGCACACGGAGCAATTGCAGCGCGTGACCGCGGAGCGCGGCGCGGACGTGGGGCTTGCGGTGGACGGCGACGCCGACCGCATCGGCGCGTGCAAGTCGAGCGGCGAGTTCGTTAGCCCGCACCAGGTTTTCGCCATGCTGCTCGTGCATTTTCTCGAGCATCGCAAGGGCACGGGCATCGTGGTCAAAACGATTTCGAGCACCGCGCTTATCGAGAAGATTGTGCAGAAGTACGGGCTTGAGCTCGTCGAGGTGCCGATCGGGTTCAAGTACATTTGCGAGCTGCTCCGCACGCGCGACGTGCTGATCGGCGGTGAGGAGAGCGGTGGCATCGGCTTCAAGGGCACCATTCCCGAGCGCGACGGGACGCTCTGCGGCCTGCTGCTGCTCGAGCTGATGGCGACCACCGGCAAACGGCTCGATGAGATCATGGCCGGGCTCGACGAGGAGTTCGGCACGTTCCGCTACCGGCGCACCGACATCGAGTACCCGCTCGAGCGCAAGGACGACCTGCTGCGGTACCTGGCCGAGCAGCCGCTGAAGGCGCTCAATGGTTCGCCCGTCGTCGAGGTGAAGACCTACGACGGTGTGAAGTTCATCGCAGAGAACGACGACTGGCTGCTCGTGCGACCGTCGGGCACCGAGCCGGTGCTACGCATCTACGCCGAAGCGAAAAGCTTCGACGTGGTTGACGAGCTGTTAGCGCTGGGCGAACGGACAGCGAAGGATGTTTTGTAGTCGGCAGGCCGATTCTTGTGGGCCGGAGATTCTCAAGGGCTCTGTTGCGCGCGGACGATGCCAAGGAGTCTTGCGTAGTGGGCAAGCCGATTCTCGCGGTTGATCTGGGCGGCACTAATCTCCGGTTCGCGCTCATCTCGAGGAAAGGGGAGGTGCTCTCGCGGAGCCGACGCCGCACGGAAGTTCATGAAGGGGCGGCGCGGACGCTGGAGAAGATCCTCGAGGGCATCGCCGACATGCTCGACGAGGCGAGGCGCGGCGTCGAGGGAATCGGTATCGGGTCGCCCGGTCCGATTGACAGCCGGCGCGGCGTCGTGCTCGAGTCGCCAAACATTCCCGGCTGGCGCAACGTGAAGCTCAAGGCCGCCATCGAGAAGCGGTTCGGCCTCCCGTGCAAGGTGGCAAACGACGCAAACTGCGCCACGCTTGCCGAGCATTGGGTCGGCGCGGGCCAGGGCGTGCGCAACATGCTGCACTACACGCTCGGCACCGGCATCGGCGGCGGGGCAATCGTCGAGGGCCGCCTCCTCGAGGGGGCCGACTTTGCCGGCGGCGAGCTGGGGCACGTCACCGTCGAGCCCGACGGGCTTGTCTGCGGCTGCGGCAACGCGGGGTGCGTCGAGGCGTATGCGTCGGCGACCGGCATCGTCCGGCGGACCGAGTCGCGGCTCGAATCGGGCGGGGCGTCCGTTCTGCTCGAGGACTGGCGTGCCGGTCGGATCGCGATCACGGCGCGCGTGCTTCACGAGGCGGCGAAGCAGGGCGACCGGCTCGCGCAGGAGATCATCGAGGAGACCGGCCGGTATCTCGGCATCGCGGTGGCGAGCATGGTCAACGTGTTCAATCCCGCCGTGGTGAGTTTTTCCGGCGGCGTGGCGCGCTACGGCAGGATGCTTTTTGGGCCGATGCGCGCCGAAGTCAAGCGCCGCGCGTTTCCCGCCTTGACTCGTCGCCTTAGGATGGTCCGCAGCCGGCTAGGCGAGAACTGCGGCGTCATCGGCGCCGCCCGCGCCCTGATGCTCGAGCTGGAGCAATCGTCCCACAGAAACTGTTCCTAGTATCGCGTCCCGGAAATAACTGCCATAAGTGCAGGTTGCGATTCCCCTGTTGGAGGCATCGCCTTGGCGCTCCGACTCCTGATAAGGCCACAGAATGATTTGTTAACGAACTTGCGAGACACGACACTACCCGCAGACGAGGATGCAGTTGGCGTAGGGCGTTGCGTCGCCGGTGCGTCGGCCGAGACCAAGTTCGGCGACATGTCACGCAACAAGGAAGTCGACCACACGCGCTTTCAGCTCCTCGTGCGCAAGGAACGCGGCCGCTGGAAGGTCTACCGCGCCGAAGGCGTGGATTGAGCCGCTACTGCGTATGGAAGGCGTGTCGGCTAGTCGCCCCGCACAGCGGCCTGGATCTTGCGAATGCACGACTGAAGATCGCGCTTCATCTGATGCTGCCAGATGCGGATGACCTTCCAGCCCATCCGCCTTAGTGCTCTGAAGTTCCTTCGGTCCCGCTCCCGGTTCTTCCTGATCTTCACCCGCCAGAAGTCGGTTACCTTGTGCTCCCAAGCAGGGAACCTGTACCCGTGCCAGAAGTCTCCATCGACAAAAACAGCCACACGTGCCCTTGGGAAGACAACATCGGGGCTACCGGGCAGTTCTCGCACGTGCTTGCGGAAGCGCAGGCCGCGCCTGTGCAAGGCGGAACGAATAGGCCTCTCCAGGGCCGTGTCCCTGTTTCTCACGGCCGACATGCACCGCCTACGTTGCTCGGGAGTCAAGTTGTCAGTGGTCGCGCGCACCCGCTGTCTCTCGGAGGGATTTCAGCCTCTCGTCCGCTGGCGCCCGTTCACCGACTATGTCCAAGAAATCCCGCCAGGTGCGCTCCGCCTGAGCAATCAAGGTGTTCCATGAATAGACGTATATGTTGGACTTCTTGAGCTCATCGATTTCCTTACTAACGAGGGCGCTCCGGCCGAGATTGTCTGCGACAACTAGGCCGGTGACTCTCCTGATCCCCAGAGCCGACTCGTTCTCGACTTTCATTTTGACGAGGGTGACATAGGCTCTGCATCTGGAGAGGTGATCATAGTCAAGAGTCTTGCCCGGCCTCATGAACTCAACCACGAGCAAATGCTCGTTGCTCCGGAGAGCCAGATCGATCCGCTTACGTTCTGCGTCCTCGGAATCCTCCTCGAGCTTCGCCTCCTTCGCTGCCTCATCCATGAGGTGTTTGACGGACGACTCCCTGCGGAAGGTTTCCCATTCAGGGGCGAGTAGGTACGGCTTCTCCGCAACGTAATCACGGACGGCCTTCTCCAGCTCTCCCGCCTGCACAAGTCTCTTGAGCCCGCGGATGGCCTCGAGCTTGGTCTTGACGACCTCCGCCACATTCAGTGCCACCAACACATCCGCCTCAACGAGCAGTTCCAGCAACTTCTCTGTCGTTATCTTCTCACATTGGGCCAGGTCATCGATCAACGCATGAAGCCGCCCTTGTTCCCATGCCTGTAGCACAGCGCTACCGACCTCGGAGAACTGGGCATCCGTAAGTGCGGCGACCGAGCCTAGCTTCCTGAGGGCACCCTCGACAGTGCGCCGCTCGTGTGATGCGAGGCGGTCTAGCAGGTTGCTGAAAAAGGGCAGAT
>CBDUSE010000189.1:0-6125 GCA_965369835.1 uncultured bacterium | reverse complement strand
GTTGCATGAAGTCCGCCTCGCGCAACTCGAACAGCGCTGCGTGCGCTCGCTCGCGCAAGGCTGTAAACAACGCCTCGTCACCGGCCACGTACCGCGCCTCGAGCAGGGTGGTCCGTGTGGCGAGGTCGCTCGAGGCGACGTCAATGAACTCGTCTACCGTGCGGAACGCGTGGCCGATCTCACAGCCGGCGTCCCACAGCGTATGGACGATCCGCTCGTTGAACTGCTGGAGCGCGGCGTCGCGCTCACGCGAGGAGAGGAGCACGAGGTCCACATCCGAGTACGGGCTCAGCTCGCGGCGGCCGTAGCCGCCGATCGCCACGACGCACCATGGCGCGAGCTTCCCGCTCGCGGCCGTCGCCTTCGACCAGTGCCCGCACGCGTGGCGCACCACGGCGTCAACGGTCTCCGTCCGACGGCGGACGATCGCCAGCCCCGGCATGCCCTTGCGATGATCGGCGCGCAGGGCGGCACGCTCCTCGTCGAGGTATGCGCGCAGCGCCTCGGCATACGTCCTTCCAGCCGCGAGGTCCCTCTCGAGCCGTGCGTGCAGGATCTGTGAAGAAGTGCGTTTGCTCACCGGGGAGGTTCCATCAGCATCCCGGTTCTCAGTCCATTGCTCTGACGCACGTCCCGATCAGGAACAACAAAACGAGGATACCAAAGACGACGCCAAACGTCCCAGCCGAGGTCTTGGCACAGCCTTGATCCTGCCCGGACGTCCGCTGCTCCATCGTGCGGAAGGGCCGATAGGACGAATCGGGCGTCAGACGCGCACGCTGACGCCGCGACATGAAGCCGCGCTGCAAGTTCGGCGGCGGGGGCGGCGGAACGGGCGGTCTTTTCACGTCGGGCCCGGCCCGAGGCGCGACCGGCACCTCCGGCGGTGGCTCGAGCGGCTCTCCCCTCGTCGGCGGAGCAGGTTTCTCTTCGCCAGGTGGCGTCTCGGGCGGCCGCTCGACGACCGGCGCCTCTGGCTGAGGCGGTGGGGGTGGCGGTTCCGGTTCGTGCTCTGGAGCTGGTTTCAGCTCCGCCCTTTCTTCCAGCCGCATCTCGGCCCGCGGTTCAGGCTCCTCGCTTTCCTCCGCCCGCCCGCCGAGCTGCCTCAGCAACCGCTTTGCCTCGATACGAGTCCCGAGGTCGCCCGTCTCGACAAGCCGTTCGAGCGCAGGCGCCGCGGCCGGATCGTTCCGGACACCGAGCTGCGCCAGGGCCGCTTTCACGCACGAGCGCTCCTTGTCGTCGAGCGCGCGGACGAGGAACTGCGTCACCCCGGCGCCGCGCACCGCACCGAGCGCATTGATCGCCTCGCGCCGGATTGAAGCCTCGCTATCACCAAGCAACTCCTCGAGCACGCCGGCGACGCGCGCGTCGTCGTGCCTGGCAAGCTCCTGGATGGCGCTCTTGCGCTCGAAGGTCAGCGCTCTGGAATCGCGCGCTTTGTCCGCAAGTTCATCAAAGGGCCGCATCGCCTACCCCGATTCGTGCCGTCTGATTTCCTTGACCACGGCGTCCGCAACGCGATCCAGCGCCTGCTCGTCGAGCGTCGCGCTCGCTGCTTTGTCGTCCGGCCCGTCGGCCGAGCCGGGCGCGTGCCCCGAATCGGGCACGATGCACGTGCCATCGGTCCGGCAGGGGTAGACCTGGCCCGAAAGGCCGAACTGCTCGCGCAGCCCCATGAGTTTTTTCACCTCCTCGGGCGGCAAGGTCTGCACCTGCCCGAGCTGCCGCGCCACAAGCGTAACCTGCGCCGCGTGCTCGAGCTTCTCGAGCTTGTAGTACGCGTGCATGACGTCCTCGCCGACGGTGACCGCACCGTGCCGGGCGAGGATGAGCGCGTCGCACTTGGGGATGTAGCGGCGAATCACCGCCGCGCCCTCGGGCGAGGAGGGTGTGGCGTACTCGGTCGTCGGGATCGAGCCGAGGGTGAAGACCACCTCGGGGATGACGCACTGGTCGAGCGGCACGCCGGCGATCGAGAACGCGGTGGCGATCGGCGGGTGCGCGTGGATGACGGCCCGCACGTCGGGGCGCACCTCGTACACGGCAAGGTGCATGGGCATCTCGGAGGTCGGGGCGCCGCGGCCCGCCAGCTTGCGCCCCTGCATGTCGGTCACGATCAGGTGCTCGGACTTGATCAGCCCTTTGTGCACGCCGCTCGGCGTAGCGAGAACGCGGTCGGGACCGAGCCGCACGCTCACGTTGCCGTCGGTCGCGGCGATCAGGTTCTTCTCGTGCATGAGGTGACAGACGCGCACCACATCCTGGCGCGCGCGGTGCTCGTCGGCCGGTGAGCTTTCCCAGGTTCCCATTGCTTGCCCTTACAACACAAAGCGGTTCAGGTCTTCGTGCGGGTTCGGGATCACGACGTGGCGCACGACGTTGGCGGCGTCCGGCACCGCGGCGACGCCCGCCGCAACGCTCGCCTCGACGTCGGCAATGTCGCCGCTCATCACAACGAACGCCTTGCCCCCAAGACCGATCGCGAGCCGGATTTCCGTCAGAATCACCGGCGTCGCCTTGGCGGCGGCATCGGCTGCGAGGATAACGGCCGCCACGGTGGCGGTCTCGATCACGCCGGCCGAGTCGAACGCATCGAGCTTCGTGCCCCCGCTGATCGTCGGCAGCACCTGCGCGTGCAGGTTCGGGATGTGCAGGTGGTCGAGCACCGCGTCGGCGCCCACCTCGATGCCGCGGCGGTACGACGACTCCGTGCTCGCCACGTCGCCGGCGACGAGCACGATGTACTTGCCCGGCGAGACCGGCTTCGCCTCGACGAGGCGCACCGGCGCCTCCTTGACCATCGCGTCGCAGGTCAGCACGCCCGCCGCGATACTCGAAAGCTCGATCAGCGCGAGTGCCGGTTCTCGATGCAGCCTGTTCATTGTCTCGGCCGATTTCACGTCGGGGAATCCCTAACATACTCGCACCGAGCACGTGCCGGAGTCAAGCGAATTGCCCCGTGGACAAGGCCCCCTCGATGCTGAGGAGCAGGCGCTTCCACTTGAGGCCGCTCGAGTATCCGCCCAGCGAGCCGTCCGCCGCAACGACTCGGTGACACGGCACGATAATCGGGAACGGGTTGGCCCGGCATGCGCACCCGACGGCACGCGCTGCGCCGGGCCGACCTATCGCCCGGGCCACCCAGCCGTAGGTGCGCACCTCGCTGTACGGGATGCGCCGGAGGGTTTTCCAGACTTCACGTTGGAAGGGCGTGGCGCTGCGATCCGTGAGTCGAAACCGAAACTCGACCTGCCGGCCTACGAAGTACCGGCGGAGGTCGGCCTCGAGGCGTCGCTCAAGCTCGCAGCGGGGAGGGAAATAGGCGAAGCGACTCCGGCGGTCGCAAAGCTCGATGCCGAGCAGGGCGCGGCCGTCGTGCCGCACCCGGACGACGAGGCCGCGTTCGGGAACCTCAAAGGTGAAACGGAACGGGGCGTTCATAGCTGTGTGAGCTTATCACCTGGACCGGGGAAGAAAAGAAAAAGGCAGGCCAAGAGGGAAGCTTGTGTAGGGGTTCGATCTCAGCCTGCCCCGTAGTCGATAGGATCTTGGTCATGCTTGGCAAGACACAGGCGAGAATCCTATCGAATCGTGCCCCGAACCGCAGCCCCCCGCACGGCGGGCCGGAGACTTAGATTCGAGCGAACCGAAGATCGCCTCGCCGCAGACTTCGGCACGCAGCACACTTGTACTCGTTAACTACAAAGAAAGATCTCTGGGGCCACGCAACCAGGAAAACGCATAAGGCTGAGCCTATGACGGGGCAACGGTGCTTCGTTTCGCGTAAAGGTTGAGGGGAGAGACCGTAAGGTCGGGAGAGGCAAACGCACCGGTTTTCGTCCCGCCCAGTGGAAGCGGGGAAGAAAAAAAGGCAAGCCGGGAAGGGTTTAGGGTATCGGGTCGGCTTGCCTTGCGAAAAGGATGAGGTTGTAGAGACTTGTTGCGAGTCTGCTGTAACCCCCCTTATCTCCGAGTTCGACTCGGAGGTAAAAGCGGAATCTAGTTATGAACCCCAAGTATAAGTACAAAGAAAAAGCTCAGGCATCCCGCAACCGCCGAATTCCAAAAATGTTCAGCCCCCCTATCCTGCCTCTAGCCAACGGGCTGCGTCCAGCACGACCGCGCGCCAAGCACCGACACCAACGCTACTTACAAGAGGAACGGCTCGCGAGGCGGGCAGAACCGCTCGGCAGCAAATCCATCTGGAACCGCAGAGAGCGGAGCCAGTCTTTCTCGAAGCGGGCCGGGGTCTGGTGGAGCTCGCGGGCCAGGACCGTGCTCGTGTCCTCGGAGACCTGGGGAGACCATACTTGTCTCTTGACCTGTGCCGTGCCTGAGAGCATCCTCAAGCCCTGGCGGCAGCGGCACGGGTTGTGGCGCCCGCGCTCGCGCATCACGTCACCCGACGGGACAACGGCCAGCCAGTTCCGCCGCCACGAGCGCACCGGCCGCCAGCCCGGCGGTGACAGTTTCATCGAAAAGCTCGATCGCCTCCTTGGTGGCCCTCTGAAGCCTGGGAAACCGGGCCAGTACGGCCCGAAGCGCACAATTAAACATGGCGTCCCGGAATTCCCCGGGGATATGAACGTCCCATAGCCTAACCCTGCGACTTTCAGCGCATCTTGATCCCTACCCCAAAACCTGCATCAACATCCGGCGGCGCTTTCTGGATTCGAAAATAGTAGTACATATCTTCACGAAGGCATTCCTGAATAGCTGCATCTACCCCGAGGCAGAAGCGATTGCCGACGTCGTGGAACATAATTATGCCACCAGTGACAAGCGTTTTATCTGCCAAGCGAATTGTCTCCGCAATGCTCTTATAGAAAGTACCGTCCGCAAATATGAAACAGAGGGGCTTACGGAAATCGTGGAACGTCTCTGCAAACTCCCCGGCATGGATTTCATAGTTCTGAAATGGCGCAAGCCGTTCCTTTACTTCATTCAGTACTCCATCAAACCTGTCAAACAAATGAAGTTGTTTCCTGCTTTCGCCAAATTCATTGAGTGCGGTCAAAATCGAAGCTGAGGTGTGGCCTTCCCCTGCACCACATTCCGCGAGATCGCCGGGTACTTTTGTTGCGATCTTAAGCCAGTGATAGACGTGGTACCATGCATCGGCTGGCTCGACGAGGTGCGGGCGCGGAAGGTTCTGAGACGGACTATTCAGCGTGTGTGTGTGCTCGCGGTCATCCTGCGTGGTCACGATCGTTACTCCCTCTCATGCGCCGGAAGAACATCTTCCGAAGTACCCGACGGCGGCCCCGATTCCCGCCCTAATCAACATTCCCAATACAACCTTCCAGATCATGACGCTGTCGTTTGCCAAGATCTCTGGTATACGCATGTCTTTTATTGTCCCGAGCCTTCCAGGCCTGCGCGATGTCCGGTGACCCACATAGCCTGTCCTTGCTCGATCACCTTTGCGCGAACTTCAGCGAACCCGCTTTTCATCAGCATCCGCTCCACCTGCTCCGGAGAGTAGTAGTTCTCGTTCCAGAGCCGTTGCGCCAGAGACCCGCGAGGGAAATCCAGAACCAACAGCTCACCGCCCGGGCGCAGGATCCGATGGACCTCGGCCAGGATCGCTTTGGGGCGCTTCATTTCGTGCAACGCCCACATGGATACGACCGCGTCCACGGACTGGTCCGCGATGCGGTTCATATGCGTCGCGTCCTCGGCAATGCACTGGAACCGCACGCCTCCATTTGTGTGTCTCCCTTTTGGGAAACTGTCCGCTGAGATGTCAATACCCAGCACCTTCAGGCGATACGTCTCGGCAAGGTACTGCACGAGATCGCACGAACCGCAGCCTAAATCGAGGATGCACCGGGCCAGGCGCAGCTCTCGGCCGATCCGCTTGTGCAAACGCGGCTTGATCTTCTCGTAGAAGTTGTCCGGCACGGGTTTACTCGCCATTGCCTTCACTTCCGGTTCCCCGCCGGTGTGACACACCGTGGTGCAGCCACCACACCCGACCACCACCAACTTCGAGCACATGGAGGGCGCAACCTTCGCCTCTTCCAACGGCTGTGGCCCCGTTCCTAGTGTAGTGTTTCACACAGTTGATGGATTCTGCGGGACAACCGTTGCTCGTTCACTCTGGGGAGGATGTCTCGGAC
>CBDUSE010000188.1:0-6145 GCA_965369835.1 uncultured bacterium | reverse complement strand
TGCGCCCGAGGCTACTCTCAATCGCCGCAACGCGGCTCGTCGGGGAACACCGCACATGCATCCGCTGTGAGAAATGCAGGCTAAGGTGACCCGCACGGCGGCCTTTTTTAGAACGCCGGGCAAAAGATGAGTGGATGCTTTGCCAGTGAAGTCGCAGGTAGAAATAGGGGCAGTCGCCTGTGTTTCCTCTGCTTTTAGTCGCCAATTCCTATGGTTCTGATCTTGGAAGAAGTAGGTGACTGCCCCTGTTTCTGCCCTTTTCAACAGCAAGGATGATCGGATACGGGCTTCTTCTCGGCACATCGCACCTTCCTTGCGAAGATGCAATACCTAAAAAAGCAGTACACGCATAGCCACAACACGTCGTCATATTCATGAATATGTGTCCTGGTCACGCTATTCACCTCCGGGGACCCGTGGAGATGAGGGGAATCCCTCGCTCTTTATCGCGAGCTTGACCCGCTTGTCGGCTCTCGCCGATCTTGAAGGACCAGTGACTGTCGCTATTCTCCAAGGTACTCTCGGATCAGCCGGGCGGCCTTCTTGCCGGAAAGGAGCATGCCGCCGAAGAGCGGCCCCATCCGGCTGCCGCCGCTGACGTTGTTGGCCGCCATGCCGGCGACAAACAGGCCCGGGGCGATCATGGCGGTGTTGGCGATCGTGTCTTCCTCGCCCTTCTCCGCGTTCATGAAATATTCGCGCGTCAGCTTTTTCCCCGGGTCTCGTCTTGTATAAAGATTCGCCAGCACAGCGTCGTGGCCTGTGCCGTCGAGCACGGCGTGGGCCTTGAAAACGAGCGGATCCACGTGGAGCCCGGTCATATCAATGCCGGTGCTGTTGACGACCACGCCCGTGATCTTGCCGCCGGTCGAATGCAGGTCCACGACGGTGAGGAGGTTGAAGAGCGATACGCCGGGATGCGACGCCGCCTTGGCGATCAGCTTCGCCGCGAACACGACGGAATCAACCACGCACGCGCTGCCGTCCTCCTCGTAGGGGACATCGGCCTCCTCGAGTATGGGCGCGACGTCCTTCTGGACCACGATCTTATTGAAGCCCATCCCGCCGCCCCAGATGCCGCCGCCCGGCGCGAGCTTCTTGTCGAGCATGGTGACCGTGTATCCCTCGTCGGCGAGGGTCCAGGCGCACGTCAGCCCCGCCGGCCCCGCGCCGACGACGATCACGTCGGTCTCGATGGCGTCTTGGATCTCCTGGAAGTAGTGCTTGATGATCAGCGACGAGACGTCCGTGTCCGAGACCGGATTCTTGATCGTGTCCATTTACGTTGCCTTCCTTTGAATTGGCGCGGGGCCTACTTGAGCTTTTCCCGGAGCTCGCGCAGCTTGAGGAGCGCGTCCACGGGCGCAAGCTCGTCGAGGTTGAGCGCCTTGAGTTCCTCGACGACCGGGTGCGGCTGGTCGGCAAACAGGAAGAGCTGGCCCGGATGACGCACCCGGCCCATCGGCGACGAGCCCGAGCTCGTGCCGGTGGCACGCGGCATCTGGTCGGCAAGCGCCTGCTCCTCGAGGTGGCGCAGGATGGCCTTGGCGCGCTCGACCACCTCCTCGGGCAGCCCGGCGAGGTCGGCGACGTGGATGCCGTAGCTCTTGTCCGTGCCGCCCGGCACGATCCGCCGGAGAAAGACGATCTCGTCGTTCCACTCCCGGACCGCCACGTTGAAGTTTTTCGTGCAGTCGAAAAGCTCCTCGAGGCGCGTCAGCTCGTGGAAGTGCGTCGCGAACAGCGTCTTCGCCCGCTTGCCCGGCGCTGTGGCGAGGAACTCGGCCACCGCCCACGCGATGCTGATCCCGTCGTAGGTGCTGGTGCCCCGTCCGATCTCGTCGAGGATCACGAGGCTCCGGTCGGTGGCGTTGTTGAGGATGTTGGCCGTCTCGTTCATCTCGACCATGAACGTGCTCTGGCCACGGGCAAGCTCGTCGCTCGCGCCGACGCGCGTAAAGATCCGGTCCACGATGCCGATGGTGGCGCTTTTCGCCGGGATGAAGCTGCCGATTTGCGCCATGAG
Source organism: uncultured bacterium (assembly GCA_965369835.1). Lineage (GTDB taxonomy): Bacteria > Auribacterota > JABMQX01 > JAFGEW01 > JAFGEW01 > CBDUSE01. The sequence goes on along the minus strand of CBDUSE010000188.1, from coordinate 4,119 downwards.
CACCAAGAGCGCCGTCTGGCGGATATAGGTGGACTTGCCCGCCATGTTCGGCCCGGTGATGATCAGCAGTTGGTTCGTGCCGCCGTCGAGGTGCACGCTGTTCGGGACGAACCGCTCGCCCACCATGACCGCCTCGACGACCGGGTGCCGCCCGTCGGTGATCTCGATCGTGTCGCCCTCGTTGATCTCGGGCCGCACGTAGTTCGCCTCGAGCGCCGACGCGGCGAACGAGCCGAGTACGTCCACGACCGCCACGGCGCGCGCGATCTGCTGCACCTGCGGCGTGAACTGCTTCACGCGCTCGCGCAGTTCTGCAAAAAGCCGCTGTTCGATCTCGGCGATCTTCTCCTCGGCGCCGAGCACCTTTGCCTCGAGCTCCTTGAGCTCGGGCATGATATAGCGCTCGGCGTTCACGAGCGTCTGCTTGCGGATGTACTCGTCCGGCACCTTGTCCTTGTTGGCGTGGCTCACCTCGACGTAGTAGCCGAACACCTTGTTGTAGCCGATCTTGAGCGACTTGATGCCGGTGCGCTTGCGTTCGCTCTCCTGCATGTGGGCAATCCACTCCTTCGCGCCGGAGGAAGCGGCCCTCAGCTCGTTGAGCTCAGCGTGGTAGCCGGTGCGGAAGACGCCGCCGTCGCGCAGCAGCGCCGGCGGCTCGGGCACGATCGCCCGCTCGATAAGTTCGGTCACCTCATCGAGCAGCACCAGCTCGCCGCGGCACCGGGCGAGCACCTCGGCCTCGGCGGCGCCAAGCGCCTCGGCCACCTCGGGCACGGCGAGGAGCGACGCCTTCAGGCCGACGAGGTCGCGCGGGCTTGCGTAACCGGTGCCGATCCGCGTGATGAGCCGTTCGAGGTCGCGCACCCGCCGGAGAACCTCGCGCGCAGCGTCGTGCATCGTCTGGCGCGTCACGAGATCCTCGACCCCCGAATGCCGCTCGCGGATCGCCGACGAGTCGAGCAGCGGCTCGCGGATCCAGCGCGCCAGCAGCCGCCCGCCCATCGGGGTGAGCGTGTGATCGAGGATGCCGAGCAGTGTCGCCTGCTTCGAGGCGCCGCGCATCGGCTCGATCACCTCGAGGTTCCTGAGCGAGAGCGGGTCAATGAGCATCTGCTCATCGGTCGAGTACGGCGTGAGCGCGCGCACATGCTCGAGCGGCTGGTTGAGCGAGTCCACCACGTAGCCCAAGAGCGCTCCCGCCGCGCACACGCCCGGCCGCATGGCGACGCAACCGAACCCGTCGAGCGAATGCGTGTGGAAGTGGTCGGTCAGCAGCGCGAAGCACGAGTCGTGGTCGAACACCCAGTCCTCGAGCGGCGTCCACACAGTCAGGAGCAACCCGTCGAGCGAGGCGGCGATCCCCTCGCGCTCGGCGACCGACTCGGCCAGGAGGCACTCGGCGGGCGCGACACGCAGGATCTCGTCCACCAGCTCGCGGCGGCCGGCCAGCTCGATGACGCGGAACTCGCCGGTGGTCACGTCGAGCTGCGCAAATCCGAACCGCCCGTCGAGCTGCGCAACCGCGGCGATGTAGTTGTTCGCCTTTGCCGGCAGCGCGTCCGAGCCGATCACCGTGCCGGGCGTGACCACGCGGGTCACCTCGCGCTTGACGACGCCGCGGGCCTTCTTCGGGTCCTCGACCTGGTCGCAGACCGCCACCCGCTTGCCCGCGGCGAGCAGGCGGTCGAGATAGACCTGTGCCGCGTGGAACGGCACGCCGCACATCGGCACGCCCTGGCGCGCAGTGAGCGTGATGTCGAGGATCGGGGCCGCCTCCTTCGCGTCGTCGAAGAACATCTCGTAAAAATCGCCCATGCGGTAGAACAGGATCGCATCCTGGTGCTCCCGCTTGATCGCCTTATATTGGCGCATCATGGGCGTCGGTTCGGCCATCGTCGTGCGTGTCACCCGGGTTGAAGTTGATACCGGGAGGAAGCCTGCCTCCTCCGCACGCATGCTAGCGCGGGCACCGCCCGGTCGCAAACCAAAAGTGCCGCGCCGGTTGACCTCGACGGGTACGACGCATAGAATCGCGGCGCACTCCACCGACGGACGCAACAGCGTGATGGCCAGGCGGAAACAGAAGAAGCGCAAGCGGACCACGGGGCCGAAACGCCCCCAGGAGTCGGCGGCACAGCCGGAGCCTGCGGCTCAGCCACAACCCGCCCCGACGAGCGCGCCCGCCGCGATTGCAAGGCCGGCGGCCCACCTGCTGCGACCGACAGCAGACGTGCTGCGACGAGCAGCAGGCGTGCTCTTGATGGCGACGCTCCTCGGGTCGCTGGCGGCGCACTTCATCGCGCCGCCAGAGGTATTGCGGAATCCAGAGGCATCAGCATGGGAGCAGACCCATGCGTTCCGGCTGTGGTACACGGCGGCCCTATGGGGCGAATCCAGCGAGACGAAACGCCTGGCCGCTCCGAGCGATTTGATGGGGGGCGAGGTATTCTATTTCACCCGGCTATGGGCCCAGCTGCTCAACGAGCGCCTCATGCCTCAGACGAAATGCTGGGACCACACGCGTGAAGAGCACATCCGGTATCTCCTACCGAACACGGGCCGGCGCGCCATTCCCCCGCCGGAGGGAGCGGACCGGCGTCCGCCGGTCGTTGTAGGCTACGACCTGGTGCCGATGCAGCTCACACAGACACGCCTCTGGCTGCAGAAGAAGCATAGCGATACGATCACGCTCGCCGATGGGCACAGCGTCGGCCAGTCGTTCGTCACCCGATTCGATTACGATCTCATCAACGCGATGGCGCTGTTCGCGCCGCTCGAGGCGCCGCTCCCTGCCGAGGGCTACAGCGCGGTCCTCTATGACAAACCGGACAGGCGGCGCGTTCTCGCGCGCACCACGAAGGTGTATCTGCTCGAGCAGGAGGAGATGAAGATCGTGGTGCTCTCTTTCGAGCCGCCCCCCCGGTTGCGCTACAACCGCGGCGGGTGGCGCTACCTGATCGAGGTGACCTGGAAGCGGCCGGCGGGGTATGCCGGGCCCGCGCCGGAGTTCTACTACGTGGCCCGCGACGAGCATCCGGTCGGCGAGATGTCCGTGGACGGCGCCGAGCGGCACGGCAGCGACCTCGCCTTCAGCATCGTGGCGACCCACACGGACGTGGAGGGTTATGAACTCGTCGTTGTCCCCACGTACACGCACAGTAACGAGGAATGGCCGCCCTACTTCCTTGCTGTGCGCAAGGACGTGCTTCAGCTCGTCTCACCGGGCAAGCGCGGTGAGACGCTGAGCGACTTCTTCAAGCGACTCAACAAGGTCCTGCTCGAATTATGACCGGATTCGGTGCGCTGACCCTTGCGATGCTCGTTCCGATCGGGATCGGCTACGGCCTGCTGCGGCTCGCGGTCCCGGCGGGGATGCGTCGCGAGCCGCTCGAGCAGGTGTTCCTGGGCGGCTTCTTCGGCCTCGCCTTGATCACGGCGCAGATGTTCGCCTACTCGCTCCTCGAAATCCCCCGGAGTTTCTGGTCGCTCGTGGCGCCGTGGGTGGCGGTGCTCGCGGCAGCCGGAGGCGCTTGCTTCCTCGCGCAGCGGGCCGGGCGCGTGCGGCTCAAGCGGGGCGGGCGGAAGGTCCGGCGCCCCGAGCGAACGCCGTGGCGCCTCACCCGGCCGCGCCTGAACGCCGTGGATGTGGCGCTGCTCGTCGTGCTCGCGGCCGAGCTCTTCTGGATCGCCACGATGACGATCAACGAGCCGGTCTGGGGCTGGGACACGATGGTCAATTGGGCCCGCAAGGCGAAGATCTTCTACTTCGAGGCGCGGCCCGACTTCCAGGAGCTCCCGCTCGCCGCCTATCCGCTCGGCGTGCCGCTGGCGCAGACGTGGGTCTTTCACTGCCTCGGCGGGTGGAACGACGCGGTCGGCAAAGGGGTCTTCATCCTCCCGTTTGTGCTCGGCGGCTTTGGGTTCTACGCGGTGCTCAAGTCGCTGACGCACCGCACGTGGGCGCTCGCGGCGACCGCCGCGTTCCTCGCCACCCCCCGCATCTTCCTGAACCTCGTCGAGGGCTATGCCGATGCGTTTCTCGCGCTGCTCTATGGGCCGGGCGTGCTGCTCGTGTGCCGCTGGCTTGTGCGCGGGGACCGCTGGGACCTGTGGGCC
>CBDUSE010000187.1:0-6194 GCA_965369835.1 uncultured bacterium | reverse complement strand
CGAACAAGCCGCGCTGGACTTGTGAGAAATCCGGGCTAATCCCGCGTCACTCAGCAAGATCTGCCAATCCTCGGCCCGGCTGAGGGATGATGTAGTCCATAACTGCTGTATCGGCCGATTGCTTCGCAACGTTCGGGAAATCCCAATCCCTTCCCCGTCCGCCGGATGCGCACGCGACAAGACCCGCCACGCGGAAGCTTGCCCGGCGAAACTCCTTGACGCGCGACCGACTCCGGCGTATACGAATGGTCCTTCATCGGGCGGAAGGCCCGAAGGTGCGGGCGGCAACGCCCGGGGAAGAACGCTATCGGGAGAACTGCATGCCGACGACCAAGTCCGCCATCAAGCGCGCGAGAACCGCCGAAAAGCGGCGCCAGAGAAACATGGCGTCCAAGTCCGGGATCCGCACCCAGCGCCGGAAAGTGCTCGAAGCGATCGCCGCGGGGAACAGACCCGAGGCCGAAAATGGCTTCTCGGAGCTGGCGTCACTCTACGACAAGGCGGTCAAGAAGGGCATCCTGAAACTCAACACCGTGTCGCGTTACAAGTCGCGCATTGCGACCAAGATCAACGCGCTTGCCGCCTGAGCCACGCCGTCCGCCACAAACCCGCCAACCGGTTCGCGGCGCCCACACGCCTTCACGCGGCACACAACGACACGAGGAGGCGTTCGGCCACCTGCCGATCCGAGAGCCGGCTGCGGCGAAGGTCCACGTCCGCCTCGAACAAGAGCACCAGGTTGCGCTGAAGTTGCTCGAGGTCCGTCTTCGACACGACCCCCGCCAGCGCGCGCTGACGCCACGCTGGAATGCCGAGCGCCCGGCCGATCTCCGCCATGCCCGCGCCCCCGTCCACCAGCTCCCTGGCATTGACGAGCTCCCGCAGCGTCGAGCGCAGCCGCCCGAACAGCGCGTACACGCTCTCGCCGTCGGCCACGAGCGTGCCCCAGATCTCGAGCGCCTCGCCGGCGTGCCGTTCGAGGACCGCATCGCGGAGCCGATAGTACGTCTCGGTGCGGCCCCTGCCGACCACCGCCGCAACGTCGGCCTCCTCGATCCGCTCGCGCTCGCCCACGAACATCTCGAGCTTCTCGATCTCGGCGGCCAGCGCGCTCAGGTTCGTCCCGCACAGCTCTGCGAGCGCCTCCCGTGCCTCGCGGCTGACTCGCTTACCACGGCGCTGCGCCAGCGCGTCAATCCACGCCGGCATTTCGTTCTCGTACATCTGCTTGAGGTCAATCCGCCCGCCGCGAACCTTTCCGACCGCCTTGGCGAATGCCGTGCGGCCATCCACGCTCTCCGCCGTCATCACAAGCGACGCGGCCGGATCGGGCGAGCGCACGTAGCCGGCCAGCGCGGCGAGCTCCTCCTTGCGGTAGCGCTCGATCTCATGCAGCAGCACGAGTTTTGCGGTGACGAAGAACTCGCCGGCCCGGCACTCTGCGGCCGCTTGCCGGGCCGTCTGAGAATGTGCGTAGAACGTCCGGCAGGCGAAGCTCTCGCCGTGCTCCTCGGTGCCCTGTTTTTTCAGGGTCTCGACGAGGAGCTTCTTTAGATACGGCTCAGCGCCGACGATCAGCAGAACGGGGCGGAGAGTAAGCTCGGCCAGGGCGCGGCGAAACTCCTCCAGCTTCACAGGCCATTCCCCCGGGCGGCGGACTCGCATGGACCGGAGCATAAAGCGGCCCAAGTTGTGCCGCGGCGCGCGGTTACCACCCCTCGACGATCCGCTCGACCAGGTCGTGGGCGAGGTCCTCGAGCGCCTCCGGACGCGCCCGACGCTCGGACGCGGGAAGCCCGGCGCCGACGATGAACGTAGTATTGCCGCTCACACGCTCGTCCTTCAGCCGGTCCGTGCCCTCGTGCGTGTCGTGCAGAGTGCACAGCACCGTGACCGTGATCCGGTACTCGGCCGGTCGAGTCACGCCGGTGTAGCGGATCGGCTTGCGCTGGTACCTGATGATGCGCGCGGTGAGCACCACGTCCGCCTCGCCCTCGGGCACCACGCGCAGTGTGCCGTCCGTGGCGAGTTGGTTGATCACCGCGTTCGTGGCCTGGATCTCGAGGTTCGGCTCACTCGTCTTGTTGACGAACACCGGCACGGCGATCGTCTTGATGTGCTCGGGCAGGAGCGTCCCGACGTGATAGCCGCCGCATCCACCCGCCACCGCCACGATCACAAGCAGTCCCGCCGTCAGAAACAATACGCGTCGCATCGCCTCGCGTCCTCCTGTTCGGTCACTCGTTCGCCTCGTCCGGCTCCGCAGCCTCGCCGGCGCCGGCCTTCTGGGCCACGGCCTCGGCGGCCGCATCGTCCACTTCGGGTTTGTTGAGCCGCTTCCTCATCGCCGCGGCCCCTTTCTCGGCCTCCTCAGCATAGGGCGAGAGCGGGAACCGCGTCATCAAGTCCTCATAGTATATGAGCGCCGCGCGATACTTGCGCCGTTTCTCGTAGTAGAGCGCCACCTCGTAGATGCCCTTGGCGCGGCGATGGTCGAGCTCGGCGATCCGCTCCTCGACCGCCTCGACGTGCTCGCCCTTGGCATACTCGCGCTGATAACGGCGGTAGTAGAAGAGCGCCTGCTCGAGCGCCTTCTTGTCGTAACGGGCCCGTCGGGCCTTCTTGTAATAACACTCGCCCACCCGGAACAGTGAGTCGCCCCGGCGCTCGCCGTCCTCGAAGTTGTCCACCACGAACAGGTAGGTATTGATCGCCCCCGGACGCGTCGGCTCGCCCATCCTTGCGTAATCATCATAACGCTTCTTGCGCTCGAGCAGCTCGCCCGCGCGGAACTTCGCCTCCTCGGCCACGGGGCTGAACGGCGCGTTGAGCGCAATCAGCTCGTAGAAGCGGATCGCCTCCCCCTTGCCCGAGAGCACCCTGATCCGGACCAGGGGCGCCGCTTTCTTGCGCCCGCCGTAAAACGCGTTGGCAATCGCGAACTGCCGCGCGATCACCTCGTCCGGGTCGGAAAACGACGGGTACTTCTCCAGCACAAGCTGGTACTGGTCGAACGCCTTGCTCAGCTTCCCGAGCTTCTCGTAACAGTGGCCAACCCTGAACTGGGCCCTCGGCGCGAGAATCGAGTCGGGGAAGTAGCGCACCACCTTGCGGTACTCGCGCAACGCCTCGTCCCACCTCCCGGCCTGCTCGAACTGGGCGGCGTACTTGAACTGCTCGAGCGCGTTCTCCTTGGCCAGCGACTCGAGCCGGGCGAACCGCCCGGTGTCGCGCGAATAGACCCACGCGGCCGGCGCCGTGCGAGCAAGAAACGCCGCCACGATCGTCACGGCAAGCGCCGCCGCTCTTGCTCCGCGCATCCTGAGCCCTCTCTTTCGGGTGTGACACTTGCCGCGATACTAGGGAGCCGCCCTCAGCAAAGTCAATCAAAATAGCCACCAGCACGCCTTCGCTCCAGCTCCTCTCCGACACGCCGAGGAAGGGGATGAACCGCGGAGTTCGCAGAGGACGCGGAACCAATCTGCCCGGAAGGCCTCGGAAGTTCGCGTCAGCAGTTCATCCTGAGCTTGTTGAAGGGTTGCAGGGCGGGCTTTGCCCTCCGAAGCCTTGGCGAAGGAGGGTCGCCCCCGGCCCGCCGACTTGTCCGCCATAGCTTCAGCGAAGATGGAAGCACCGGAGGTGCGACAGAAACCGCCGCCGCGACGCCGTGGCTTGACACACGCATGCCGCCGACGCCATAGTGGCCGCGCTGCCAACAGGTGAATATTTTGCGCAGGATCGCGTCGAATTCGATGAACGCGGAGAAGATCGAGGATGTCGGCCGGCCTGGAGACGCCGGCAAGGCCGGTGAGGTCGGCAAGACCGGTGAGGCCGGTGAGGTTAGCGGAACCCTCACCGATGCCGAACTCGTCCGGCGCACGCTCGATGGCGATCATGAGGCCTACCGGGCGCTTGTGAACGCGTACCAGAACAAGGTGTACGGCCTCGCCTACGGCGTGATCCATAACCGCGAGGACGCGCTCGACATCGCCCAGGAGACCTTCATCAAGGCCTTCAAGAAGCTGCGAAGCTTCCGCGGCTCCTCGAGCTTCTACACGTGGCTGTACCGGATAACGGTCAACCTGGCGATAGACTACGCGCGGAAGAAGAGGCACATGGTCAGCGTGGACTACGATGACCGCCTCCTTGACGAGACGCCGCCCGAAGGCGCGCCGCGCGGCACACGACAAGCGAACCCGCTCGAGGCGCTCAAGCGGGAGGAGTTGAACGCAACGATCATGCGCGCGATCATGGAACTACCGGAGGAACAGCGGGCAACCGTCGTGCTGCGCGAGATCGAGGACCTGAGCTACGCTGAGATCGCCTCGGTGCTCGGATGCTCGATCGGTACCGTGATGTCGCGCCTGCACTACGGCCGCAAGAAGCTGCGGCAGAAGCTGAGCGGCTACCTGGCGGCGGAACGGGGTGCATGATGAACAAGACCACGCGGCTCGAAATCGAAATCGGACGCTACATAGACGGCGAGATGACCGGCGCCGAGCGCGCCGCCATGGAGCGGCGCCTCGAGGCCGAACCCGAGATGTACCGTATCGCCGACGAGCTGACCAAGCTGCGCCCGCACGTGGCCGAAGCCGTCGGCGCCGCCGCCGGCTCGATCGAGGGCGAGCGCATCTGGCGCGGCGTCACCGAGCGCATCACGGCCACCAGGTCGTCGCCGTTCGAGACATTCCTCGGCGGGCTTCGGTTTTTCCTCTACCCAAAGATGACCGTCGCGGTCGCTGCCGCCGTTGTCCTGATCGGCCTCTACATCCTCATCGGCAACATCACGGAGCCCGAGGCGGCCGCACAGCCGATCGTGAGCGAGATCGAGTACGGTGACAATCCCGACGTGGTCGTTGTTGTGGACGAGAACCTCTCGGCCGGCACCGCCGTCGTGTGGATTGATGGCATTGATACAAGTGAGGTGAACTGACCATGCGCAGCACCAGCCGCTCTATCGCGGCGCTGGGAGCCATCGCGGCCGCAGCCGTTCTGCTGGCCGCCGCACCCGCCCAGGCCGACCAACAGGCCCAATTCGAGGTCATCACCGTCAAGGCCACCAACGACGGCAACTCGATGGACTCGGGCCTCCAGAAGTACGCCCACCTCCTGAGAGGGAAGGGCTACACGAATTTCACGAAGCTGCGCAGCATCCCGTTCACGCTCGCCAAGGGCGCCAGCAAGACGATTCCGATCGCGGGCAGCCTCAAGGCGGAGTTCACGTACAAGTCCGAAGTCAACAACCGAGTCGCCTTCAAGTGCCGAATCCTCAAGGGGAGGAAGCTCCAGGCCTCGCTCGGGTACAGCGTGCCCAGGGGCGGTAAGACCGTCGTCGTCGTCAGCGGCAAGACCGGCTACATGCTCATCATCAAGGTCCGCTGACCGCCAATCCTTATCTTCACCTCCTCTTGTCTTCTGAACAGCGCGGCTCTTCCTTATGTGGCGCATTCCATAACCCGCCAACTGTCAAGGTATTATAGTCCACACTCAGCCCGAGAATCATCATAGAGCGCCGCGTACTCTTTCCAGACCAAAACATTTAAGCTCCTTGAATATCTGACCTAGTTCAGCGTCCAACACGGTGAGACTGGAAAACGAACCCTGATGACGAGCCCGCGCGGCGGGCGAGCAGAAAGGGGTGATCGAAATGTTGACGAGAGTAATCGCAACAATCCTGATCGCGTCGGTGGCCGTCGTCGCCTTGCCGCAGCCCACGGCCTACGCGGGCGACAAAGAGTGGGCCACCGCGGGCAAGATCCTCGCCGGAGTCGTCGGCGTGGCCATCGTCCACGAGATCGCCACCTCGGGTCATCGCGACCGATACGTGCACGTCTCTCGACGCTACTACGGGACCCCGGTTCGGCGCGTGCGCTACGTGCGGTCGCCGAGGCGCACCTGGGTGCCCGGCCATTACGAGATCCGCTGCGAGCGCATCTGGATCGAGGGCTACTGGGAGCAAATCTGGATTCCCCCCGAATACAGGCAAGTCCGGGTGACCAGGTACGACCCCTGGGGCCGGCCGGTCACCCACTGGAAGCGCGTCCTCGTCCGCGAGGGCTACTACGACAGAATCTGGCACGAGGGTTACTGGGAGACGCGCGAAGTCCGCGAATGGGTCCCCGGCCACTGGGCATACCATTAGCAGGTTGCTGAAAAAGGGCAGATGAAGTTGGATATTGCCCCGTTTTTTGGTT
>CBDUSE010000186.1:0-6214 GCA_965369835.1 uncultured bacterium | reverse complement strand
TAAGAGGAAACGGGCGAGTTTTTCAGCAGCCTGTTAGCGCAGCACATACCGTCGCCCAGCACCAAGCTCCACGGGGCGGACCGCAGCGGCTGCGGCCCGTCCCGTCCTGTATCCAGCTCGGCGAGCCTTCTCGATCTCATACACCCCAGGGAACCTACCGCTCGACGAGGACCGCCTCGCCGAGAAGGATGCCGTGCAGGGCGTTGCCCGAGTAGTCGAGAACGCGGTTCACGAGGACGCGGTCGAGATGGTAGAGGACCAGCGTCTCCTTGTCGGGCGTGAAATGCTTGACGGGCGTGAACGCCTTGTCGTAGCGGCAGACGGTGGAGAAACGGAACTCGTCTATCTGGCCCTTGAGGAAACTCGTCGGCGCCCCAGTACCCATGACGTCGGCGCCCACGTACATCGGCAGCTTGTTCGGGGTGATCTTCTCAGGCGCGGCCGCCTCGGCGACTTTCTTGCCATCGAGCCATACGGCCATCGTCGCGCCGTCGTAGGTGCAAGCGATGTGCGCCCAGCGGCTAAGCGGCACGAGCTCCTCGTCGGCCGCGGCGACCGTGTAGCGCTTCGTCTTCGCGTCGTTGATCAGGAACCTGAGCTGCGGCTTGCCGCCCTCGGCCAGGAACAGGCCGTAGCTGCTCCCTTCCGTGTGAGTCATGGCGCCGACGCGCCACCCGAGCGACTCGACATTGAACCACGCCTCGAGCGTAAACGGACCGCTGACGTTCAGCGCTTCAACGAAGGGGATGCGGACCGCCGCGCTTTTTCCGTCGAGCTTCGCGGCACGGTCAACCGGTGAAACCTCGGGCAACTCCGACGGCAGCTCCACGCTCACTGGAACGGAGCTCGACGACGTGAGCCTCGGCACGGAGTGCTCGCAAGCCACCGTGTACTCGACCCGGAGCACAGGGCTGCGCAGAGGGCGCGTCTCGCCGAGAACCGGGCAGGTGACGCGGAACTCGTGGACGGCGCTCTCGCCCGGTGCAAGCGTGCCGCTGACCGCCTTGTCCGGCTCAGCCCGGCCTCCGCCCGGCATCCCGAGCGACATAGCGTATTCAAACGTGTACGGGGTCGGATTCGTCAGCTCGAAGCGCGCCGTGCCGTCCATCGGTTTAGCCGGGCTGACCGTCGGCATCTCTAAAGTCTTGACAGGCCCGCTCCGGAGCTTCCGCAGTTCCTCAACCTGGGCCCTCGTTACAACGTCGTCGGAAAGGATCTTCCCCAGGCGGTTCACCGCGTAGCTGACCTTGTCGCCCTCAACGGTGACCTCCATAAAGTGGTAGAAGCCACCCTCGAACTCGGTCGCGTGCAACTCCGCGCCACCCCCGCCGGTCACATAGTACGCAACCCCGTCACGGGCCGGATCTTTCTGGTACCAGTGCTCGTGACCGGCGAAGACGACCGTCGCACCGTGCTTCGCCAACAGCGGGTGGATCTCGTCGTTCCACTGCGTGCCGTACCCACCCTCGCGCCACAACGGTCTGTGCAGGAAGACGAACGTGAGCCGCTTGGCGCGGCTCGCCTCGAGGTCCTTCTTGAGCCACTCGAGCTGTTCGCCCGTGATCTTGTTGACCTGGCCAACTACGTCGGAGTCGAGCACGATGAAGTGCGCCGGGCCGTAATCAAACGAGTACCAGCGCAGGTCACCGAACCGCTCGATGAAGTAGTGCTCCATCTTCTCGTTCGACACGTCGTGATTGCCCACGACGGAGAACAGGGGCTGCTTGAAGGTCTTGGTCGCCGCGAGGTATGCGTCCCACTGCTTCCGGACAAGCTCGATGTCCTCGCTGTAGCCGACGATGAGGTCGCCGACGTTGACGGAAAACACCGGCGCCCGGCGGTTCACCTCGGCGATGTTGTCGAGGAACTGCTGCGGCATCGCGATGCGCTTCCCCCCGTGGGGCCGCGTGTCGCCCATGACGACAAAGGTGAACGTCTCCCCCTGTGGCGGCGGAGGCACGTTTGGCTTGAACAGGACGGCGTCTTCCGGCTCGAACGCGTCCGCCGGCGCCTCAGAACACCAGGGAATCAAGAACGCAATAGCAATCAGACAAACAAGAATGAGTCGGTGCATCAGAAGATCCTCCATTGGTTGCTGTCTCTTGCCGGAAGCATCAACCCGCGCCCCCGAGCCAATTACTGGAAGATAGCATGAAGAGCGGCGATCCGCAACCTGACCGGCGGCTACTTGGCGGCGACGATGTAGGCAATCCAGCCCTCGGTGTTCTCGGCGCGTTTTCTGAGGCGGAAGATGCTATCGCCCTCGCCGTGCTCATCCTCGCCCTCCCAGTAGACGTCCGCCGTCCTGAACCCGACATCGCGGAGCGCCTCGCATACCTCGGTGAGGCTCCAGAGGCGCCAGTGGTACGTGAACGCCCGGCGCATCCGGGTCCCGTCGGGAAAGTCGAAGTGGATATAGCAGGTGATCTCGTTGTTGATCGGATTGAACTTCGCCTGGTCCCAGACGTACGTGAAGCCCCGGCCATCAATCTTCGTCTTCTCTTCGAGGATGACCTGCGCGTCCGAGCCGCCGAAGGCGTCGAGCACCATCACGCCGTCCCGCTTCAGCGCCTTGTACGCCGACCCGAGGTAGCGCAGCAGTTCCGGCCGGGTCTTGAAAGTCCAGTACGAGAAGTTCATCGCGAGCGTGATGTCCGCTTTCGGCCTTCGCACCTCGAGCACGTCCGCCTCGACGAGCCTCACCCGCTCGGCCGCTGATTCGCTCAGCGCCGCGAGGTTGTGCTTGCGTCCCCACGCGAGCACCTTCGGATCGAGGTCAACGCCGAGGGCGAGGTTGCTGCGGCGGCGCCTGACCCACTCGCACGAGATCGCGGCGGTCCCACAAAAGTCCTCTCGCAGTAGTGTCGGCCGTTTGCCGCGCATCTTCCTGTAAACGCGCTCGGCGAAGTCGAGGTCCGCCTCCGGCTCCTGCACGCTCAACTCGTAGAGAACGTGCCTGTCTGCTGTCCTTGCCGTCCGCCTGACCATCTCTCCCCCAGAAGCGTCCGTCGGTCCGCGGCGTCTTACCCTACCGGCACACCATCGCGCAAGGGGAAATCACAAGAGGGAGCATTGGCCGAGAATAGAATCAACCCGATTTGCATAGATACAGGCAAGCCACAGATTGCACAGATAAACACGGACCAAGACCTGCCCCTATCCCCGTGTCCATCTGTGAAATCTGTGGCTACTTCCACCGCACGTTGCCGAGCCCGTAGTGGACGTTGCCGGGGCCAAAGCCACGCGCGTCCGGCTTCGGTCCGGTGCCGCGTACGTCGGCATTCGCTCCAGGCCCTGCGTTCGGCGCGTGAGGGGGCGCCGATGTGCTCTCGACCTCGCGCACCCGGTAGAACTTCTTTGTGGAGGCGAGCGCGCCCACGTCGGTCCACTCGGTCACCCCGCCGACGTTGACCTCGTGCCAGGTTTGACGGTCCTCAGACCACTCGACCACGTACGAGCTCCCCAAACGCGCGTTCCAGTGGATCGTAATGCTGTCACCGCTCCGAGTGATCGAATCAATCCAGGGCGCGTACGGGGCGTGGTAGCCCATGTCAACGATTCCCGTGTCCGGTACGCCGTCGGTGCGCGTGGTGAGCTCGTCGAGGCCGAGGTTCGCCGCCGTGTCGCTGCCGGCGTCCACGCACGGGCTGTCACTCCCCTGCCCGGCGGCGATCTGGCTCAGGTAGTAATTGTGCAGTGGGCCGGAAACGAAGAGCGGGTCCAAGTCAATGTTGCTCGCGTCCAGATCGAGCGTGCAGCCGGCCTCGACATACGCCTCGCCCGCGCCGCCCTGCACGTCGCTGTACCTGACCGTGAGCGTTGACGGGTAGTCCGTCGAGGTCAAGGCGATCTCGTGACCCGTCGGCGCCACGTTGGCCCACAGGATGCAGTTGGTCATCATCGGACTGCAGTCGCACCAGCAGTAGATACCGCCGCCTTTCCTGTCGGCCGAGTTGCCGCTGATCGTGCAGTTGGTGATCGTCGGGCTGCTCTCACCGCACTCGATGCCGCCCCCATAGCGCGCCGAGTTGCCGCTGATCATGCAGTTGGTAATCGCCGGGCTGCTCCCGCTGCACTCGATGCCGCCGCCCTCGTAGCGCGCCGAGTTGCCGCTGATCCTACAGTTCGTGATCGTCGGGCTGCTGTAGTAGCAGTCTATGCCGCCGCCGAAGGCGTTCGCCGTGTTGCCGCTGATCGTGCAGTTGGTGATCGTCGGGCTGCTGTAGTAGCAGTCTATGCCGCCGCCGCCGGCGAAGGTCGTCGAGTTGCCGCTGATTGTGCAGTTGGTGATCGTCGGGCTGCTGTCGGTGCTGTAGATCCCGCCGCCGTAGTCCGCTTGATTGTTCTCGATTGCGCAGTCGGCGATCGTCGGGCTAGTGTAGTCGAAGCAATAGATGCCGCCGCCCTTACCGTACGCGCTGTACGCGGAATTGCCGCTGATCGCGCAGTTCGTGATCGTCGGCTCGCTGTAGAAGCCGCAGTTGATACCACCGCCGAAGTCGCTCGCCGTATTGCCGCTGATTGTGCAGTTGGTGATCGTCGGGTTACTGCAGTAGAAGCAGTAGATGCCGCCGCCATCACTGTACGCCGAATTGCCGCTGATCGTGCAGTTGCTAATCGCCGGGCTGCTCCCGGTGCAGTAGATCCCGCCGCCGTCGGCGGCCGCCGTGTTGTCGCTGATCGTGCAGTTGGTGATCGCCGGGCTACTGTAGTAGCAGAAGATGCCGCCGCCGCCGGCGAGGGTCGCCGAGTCGCCGCTGATCGTGCAGTTGGTGATCGTCGGGCTGCTGTGATCGCAGAACATTCCGCCGCCGTAAGCCGCTTGATTGCTCTCGATTGCGCAGTCGGCGATCGTCGGGCTGCTGCCATCACAATAGACGCCACCGCCGCAGCCATCCGGGTAGGCGCCGCCGGCGTGGCCGTTCGTGATAGTGAAGCCGCCAACGACGGACGCCACCGTCTCGGACGATTGAAAAACGAACCCCCGGCCGGAGCCCTGGCAGTCAATGGTGCAGGCTAAGGCACCGTTCTCGCTCATGACCGTGATCGCCTTGCCGCCGAAGTCGAGGTCCTTGTTGCGGGCGCCCGTGTAGGTGCCATCCCTGACAATGACGGTGTCCACGCCGGAGACGGCGTCGTCAATGCCGTCCTGGATGTACTGGTAGGGGTTCATGGGGGAACCGTCCCACGGGCCGGTCGTGTTCGAGGCGTCCACATAGATCGTGGTCGCAACGAGCGGCCCGGGCAGAATCATTACGGAAAAAACGAGTACGGCAATGAAATGTGGTTTCATTTATCTCGGCCTCATGGTTTGTAGTGGTGTGGCATTAGTGGCTGTGTAATCTCCTCGACTGGACAAAGCACCACAACAAAATATAGTTTACCACAATTAGCTGCATCGAGTCAACCAGATTGTTTGGGCGCTGATCGTCGGGCCGAGGACTGCTCACCCTCAGGGGGCAAGAGCACCAATGCCGACAAGCCCCCCTCCAAGGATGAGGCGCGAGTCGAGCCAGCCCGGCACGGAGGTAGATTCAGAAGAAGCGTTGCCCGATCTCCTCGGCCCAAAGGGGATTGCGCCACGGCGCGAGGCTCGGGTATCGTGTTGCGGCGACACCTGGAGGATTCGGGCAATGCGGCTGCGACGCAAAAGGCGCGCCTTGAGCGACATGGAGTTCGAGGCGCTGGTCGAGGAAGCGGTCCTCGGCCTGCCGGAGATCTTTGCGCGAAAGCTCGAGAACATCGAGATCGTCGTCGAGGAAGAGCCCGAAGCTGAGACCGTCGAGCGGATGAAGCTCGAGCGTGGCCGGGTTCTTTTAGGCCTTTATCACGGCGTGCCGCGTACACGTCGGCACGAGGGCGCGCCGCCGCTCTACCCCGACCGCATCTCGATCTACCGTCGGCCGATCCTCGCGATCTGCCGCACCGCCGAGCAGGTGCGCCGCCAAGTGCGCGAGACGGTGATTCACGAGATCGGCCACCACTTCGGCCTCAGCGACACCGACATGCGCGAGAGCTGAGACCGCGGGCTCACTCCCAGCCGCTGGTACGTGTAAGCCAGAGGCCGACCTTGTACGAGTTCCAGAAGCAAACGTGGGGGTGGTCATCAAACGTCTCGCGGGTACAGGTCTGGAACTGCGACCGGATGTCGGACTCGAACTTCGTGGCATCTGCCTCGTTCGAAGTCGGAACGAGCATTGATTGCGCGTGGCCG
>CBDUSE010000185.1:0-6275 GCA_965369835.1 uncultured bacterium | reverse complement strand
ACGGCTACTCCCCGATCCTGTCGCCACCGCGCCACGTCTCGACTCTACCCGATTCCAGAACAGCATGGCCCTTGCCTTGCTCACCGACGTGAGCTAGAGTTCGCCCGCGCGGAGGCTGGCGCGCGGGCTCGCCCTTGGCTGCCGCGAGGCCGGAAGCGCATGCGCATCGGACGGGGGAAATGGGCATGGTGTACGGAACAGCAAAGAAAGAAGCCACTGCCCGTATCAAGATCAACAAGCTGCTCGAAGCGGCAGGCTGGCGCTTCTTTCCGGACGGAAGCGTGCCCGCCAACATCTGCCTAGAGCCCCGCGTTACGATCAAATCATCCGATCTGGATGCCCTCGGCGACAACTTCGAGAAGACGAGCAAAGGCTTCATTGACTTCCTGCTGCTCGACGCCAGAGGCTTCCCGCTCATCGTCCTGGAGGCGAAGTCGGAGGGCAAGAACCCGCTCGTCGGCAAGGAGCAGGCCCGCAAGTACGCCAAGTCCCAGAACTGCCGGTTCGTCATCCTCTCAAACGGCAACCTGCACTACTTCTGGGACCTGCAGCGCGGCAACCCGTACCTGATTACCTCCTTCCCTACCCCGGACTCTGTGATCGGCTACCAGCAGGTCACGCCCAACCCGCAACGCCTCATCGAAGACCTGGTCGGCGACGACTACATCGTGCATACCCAGCGCCCCAACTACCAATCCGAAGCGGCGTGGCGCAACGAGGCGGAGCGCCCCGGCTACATCCAGGCCAACAAACTGCGTTTCTTGCGGCCCTATCAGTTGAAGGCCATTCACGCCCTGCAACGGGCTGTGAAGGACGGCAAAGACCGCTTCCTGTTCGAGATGGCCACCGGCACCGGCAAGACACTCACTGCCGCCGCCGTCGTCAAGCTCTTCCTCCGTTCCAGCAATGCCCGGCGCGTGCTGTTTCTGGTGGATCGCCTCGAACTGGAGGATCAGGCCAGGAAGGTCTTCGCAACGCTGCTGTCCGCCGACTTTCAGACGGTGATCTACAAGGAAAACCGCGACGATTGGCGGCGGGCGGAAATCGTTGTCACCACCGTGCAGTCGCTGCTCTTCAACAACAAGTACCAGCGGCTCTTCTCGCCGACCGATTTCGACCTCGTCATTTCTGACGAAGCCCACCGCTCCATCGGCGGCAACGCCCGCGCCGTCTTCGACTACTTCATTGGCTATAAGCTCGGCCTCACCGCCACGCCCCGCGACTATCTCAGGCGGTTTGACAGCACCAACCCTTCTACCCGCGACCCTCGCGAGGCCGAACGCCGGTTGCTCCTTGACACCTACCGCACCTTCGGCTGCGAGAACAGCGAGCCCACCTTCCGCTACTCGCTGCTCGACGGCGTGAAGGAAGGCTACCTGATCAGCCCCACGGTGGTGGATGCCCGCACCGAGATCACCACCGAACTGCTCTCCGAAGACGGCTTCGTCGTCTCTTTCACCGACGATACCGGCGAGGACCAGGTGGAGGCGTACAAGCAGCGCGAGTTCGAGAAGCGCTTTTTCGCCGAGGCCACCAACCAGCTTCTCTGCAAGACCTTCCTGGAAAACGCCCTGCGCGATCCGGTGAGCGGAGAGATCGGCAAGTCCATCATCTTTGGCGTCAGTCAGAACCACGCCGCGAAGCTGGCGCAGATCCTCAACCAGATGGCCGACCGCATGTTCCCCGGCAAGTACCAGTCCGACTTCGCCGTGCAGGTTACCTCACAGATCCCCGACGCCCAGCAGTTCAGCATCAACTTCAGCAACAATAACCTGCTTGGCTCGGCCAACTTCCTGCCCGCCTACAAAACCAGCAAGGCCCGCGTCTGCGTGACGGTTGGCATGATGACCACGGGCTACGACTGCACCGACATCCTCAATCTCGGTTTGTTTCGACCGATTTTCTCGCCGACGGACTTCATCCAGATCAAGGGGCGCGGCACCCGCAACCACAACTTCCTCGAACAGCTTTTCGACGACAGCCTCAAGGATGGCGTCTTGCAGCCGCAGAAGTCCGCATTCAAGCTCTTCGACTTCTTCGCCAACTGCGAGTACTTCGAAGAAGACTACAACTACGACGAGGTGATCAAGCTTCCGAAGCCGGGCAAGGGGGGCAGGGGCACGGGCGGAGGCGGAGGCACGGGCGTGGTTGCCGGCACCTACGAGCACCTCGGTGCGGACATCCTCTCCACCATCACAGAGGAAGCCATCGGCGTCGAGGGCATGAAGATCGACCGCATGTTCTTCGAGAAATTCGAGGACACCGTGCGCGAGAACGCGATGATCGCCGCCGCCGTCGAGGCCGGGCAGTGGGATCGCGTCATTGACTACGTGAACCGCGAGGTCTTCGACAAACCCGAGGAATACTACACGCTCGACAAGCTGCGCAAAGCCGCCGCCGTGGATCGCCGCATCACCTTGCGCGAGATCCTCGAAAAGGTCTTCGGTCTCATCCCGAGCTTCAAGTCCAAGGATGAGCTATTGGAGGAGGAGTTCGCCAAGTTCGTCGCCGACACCAAGCCCCAAGAGGCCAAGGCAATCCCGGCCATCAGGAACTACTTCAAGGCGTACGTCACCAGTGGCCACGTGCGGGACATCATCGAGAGCAGGCAGTTCACCGACCTGGCCACCAGCGCGGTCTTCTCCACCCGCGACTTCAAAGCCGTGCCGGAGAAGTACCGCACGCTCATTCCTGAATACGTCAAGGACTACGTCTCTTTGAATCAGTTCGCCGCTTGAGGCAACGAATGACATGACGGCCAACGAACCGCTGATCCCGAAACACGGCGGCTACCGAAAACTCAAGAGCTTCCAGGTGGCCCAGCTCGTTTTCGACATCACGGTGCGTTTCTGCGAGCGCTACATCGACAAGCGCAGCCGCACCCGCGACCAGATGGTGCAAGCGGCGCGGTCGGGCGTGCAGAACATCGCCGAAGGCAGTCAGGCATCGGGAACTTCCAGGAAGATGGAGATCAAGCTGACAAATGTCGCGCGGGCGAGCCTGGAGGAGTTGCGTCTCGACTACGAGGATTTCCTGCGGCAGCGGGAGATGACGGTGCTGCCCGCCGACCATCCAGCGCTCATGCGCTTCAAGGAAAGACGCTGCGCCACGCTGCAGGACGTGCAGGCGTGGGTGACGGAAGAGAGGGAGAGGCAGAGCACGGACCAACACGGACAGACACGGACGGACAAGGACACCAGCAAGTCCTCGGAGTCCGTGCCAGTCGGTGCGCGTCCGTGTTCGTCCTTGTCCTCTGCCGCCCTGGTAGCCAACGCGGCGCTCTCACTGCTGAATCTTGCCTGCCATTTCCTCGATCGCCAGCTCGCCGCGCAGGCCAAGGCGTTTGAGGAGGAAGGTGGCTTTACCGAACGGCTTCACCGCGTACGCTCCGAGCGCCGCCGGAGCGGACCGTAATCGCAAGGGACGTCCATGCTCGACACCGACACCAAACGCCGCATTGATACCGCCCGCGACATCCTCGTCGGCAAGGTGCCCGACCCCAAGTCCCAGGTCGAGCAGATCACCATCGCCCTGATCTACAAGTTCATGGACGACATGGACGCCGAGAGCGAGGAGATGGGCGGGAAGCGGAAGTTCTTCGCCAAGGACTTCGCCCGCTACGGCTGGGCCAAGCTCGTGCGTTCCGGACTCGGCGGCCACGAAACCCTGAACCTCTACGCTGAGGCGATCGCCAAGATGCCGGAGAACCCCGGCATCCCGCCGCTGTTCCGCGACATCTTCAAGAACGCCTATCTGCCCTACCGCGACCCTGAAACGCTCAGGATGTTCCTCAAGGTCATCGACGAGTTCAGCTACGACCACAGCGAACGGCTCGGCGATGCCTTCGAGTATCTGCTCTCCGTGCTCGGCTCCCAGGGCGAGGCCGGGCAGTTCCGCACCCCGCGCCACATCATTGATTTCATCGTCGAGATCGTCGGCCCGAAGAAGACCGAGACCGTCCTCGACCCGGCCTGCGGTACCGCCGGATTCCTGATCTCATCCTACAAGCACATCCTCAAGGCCAACACCGACGCCAAGGGGAACTCCACCCTCACGCCGGACGAAAAGGGCCGCCTCGCCCAGAACTTCAAGGGCTACGACATCTCGCCCGACATGGTGCGCCTCTCGCTGGTCAACCTCTACCTGCACAACTTCGCCGACCCGCACATCGCCGAGTACGACACCCTCACCTCCACGGACAAGTGGAACGAATACGCCGACGTCATCCTCGCCAATCCACCCTTCATGTCGCCGAAGGGCGGCATCAAGCCGCACAAGCGCTTCTCCGTGCAGTCCAAGCGCAGCGAAGTGCTGTTCGTGGACTACATGGCCGAGCACCTCACGCCCGGCGGCCGCGCGGGCATCATCGTGCCCGAGGGCATCATCTTCCAGAGCCAGAACGCCTACAAGCAACTGCGCAAGATGCTCGTCGAGGAGTACCTCGTCGCCGTCGTCTCGCTGCCGGCGGGCGTGTTCAACCCCTATTCCGGCGTCAAGACCTCGATCCTCATCCTCGACAAGTCCCTGGCCAAGAAGGCCAACACCATCGCCTTCTTCAAGGTCGAGAACGATGGGTTCGGCCTCGGCGCTCAGCGCCGCGCCATCGACAAGAACGATCTGCCACAAGTCACCACCGAGATCGCCGCGTACTTGCGGCGCCTACGGGCCCGCCAATCGGTTGAGGACTTGCAGCCCACGCGCGGCCAGATCGTGCCGAAGGAAAAGATCGCCGCGAATGGCGACTACAACTTGAGCGGGGAGAGGTATCGGGAGAACGGGGCCGCATTGACGGCGTTCCCGTTTCGAACAATCAAAGATATCGCCGTTGAGGTACGCGCCGGATTTGCGAGCGGCCAGTCGAGCGTGGATACAGACGGCGTACCGCATTTACGCCCAATGAATATCAGCAAGGACGGCAAGTTCGTTCCCGAGGGGATGAAGTGCATGTCTGAGGAGGAGTTCAAGGGACGTGAGGACTACGCGCTCGACCTTGGAGACGTGCTGTTCAACAACACCAACAGCGTGGAGCTCGTAGGCAAGACGTGCCTCATCGAATCCCCACTGCGTGGCGGGTTCTCCAATCACATGACCCGGATCCGCGTGAACCGTGATCTCTGCGTGCCGCATTTCCTTGCGCTGCTCTTGCATAGTGCTTGGCGTAAAGGCCAGTTCACTGAGCGGGCAACAAGGTGGGTCGGGCAGGCGGGCATCAACGCCAAGTCCCTATCCGAGTTCGGAATCCCCCTGCCGCCGCTGGAGGTGCAGAAGGAGATCGTGGCGGAGATCGACGGCTACCAGAAAGTGATCGACGGCGCCCGCGCCGTCCTCGACAACTACCGCCCCCACATCCCCATCCACCCCGACTGGCCGATGGTGGAGATTGGAGGGGTGTGTGTTGTGGAGCGGGGTGCATCACCGCGCCCCATTCATGCCTTCGTAACGGACGCACCGGACGGCGTGAATTGGATCAAGATAGGCGATGCTGAGGTTGGAGCGAAGTACATCACTCATACCAAGGAGCGAATCACCCCGGATGGGGCCGCCAAGTCAAGGCATGTCAAGCCGGGTGATTTCATCCTCTCGAACTCGATGAGCTTCGGCAGGCCGTACATCATGGCGATCGAAGGCTGCATCCACGACGGATGGTTGCTGCTGCGGGATACGTCGGACGACCTGGACAGAGACTACCTGTACAGCATTCTTGGGTCCGACGTGGTGCTACAGCAGTTTGAACGAGCTGCGACGGGTGGAGTGGTCAACAACTTGAACAGCGAGCTTGTCCGAAACGTCAAGATTCCCCTCCCACCCCTCGCCACGCAGCAAGCCATCGTTGCCGAGATCGAGGCGGAGCAGGCGATGGTCGCTGCCAACCGCGACCTGATCGCGCGCTTCGAGAAGAAGATCCAGGCCACCCTCGCCCGCGTCTGGGGCGAGGACGAGCCAGCATCGACGGAGGCGTGATCAGTGGAAGAAGCCGTCGAACTGGGCAACTACCTGCCGCTCTCCTTCACGACCGCGAAGAGCACGAACACCTCGATGCCGCCGGTTAGATCCGCGAGGTGCTGAAATCAGAATGCGGACCAGACGATGAATGCGGCGTGTCACAACGGCCGGTTCCAGCAGGCGGCGTTCCGCCGCCGCTCATGGCCGCCGGTGCGCACGGGATGCCTACTCGACGCTGCGTCCTCCGAAATGGGTATGCTGTCCCCCGATTCAGGCAGATCCGCCGCACCATCTTCCACGAGGGGACATGGTAGTTGGTTAGCCCGGATTTC
>CBDUSE010000184.1:0-6374 GCA_965369835.1 uncultured bacterium | reverse complement strand
CAAAAAACGGGGCAATATCCAACTTCATCTGCCCTTTTTCAGCAACCTGCTAGACCGGCTTGCCCGTCGTCAAACCGCCAGCGACGGCGGGGGCTGCGAGGAGACGCTTACGCCGGGCCCCATCCCGTCTGTGGGGATGGAGCCCGCCCGGTGGCGGGTCGGAGCCCGCCCGGTGGCGGGTCAGGGCCCGGCAGATCGTTGCGCAACGCCATTGCCTCCGAGCGCGTAAGCCGCGTATAATAGCCGCAAACTACGCAGCACCTACTATCCGGGCGCGGGCAATTCCCCATGGCGAAAGAGATCATCATCAACGTCGAGCCGACTGAGAAGCGGGTGGCCGTGCTCGCCGACGGCACGCTCGAGGAGTACTACTTCGAGCGGAGCGCCAACAAGCGGATCGCCGGCAACATCTACCGGGCCAAGGTGGTCAAGATCATGCCGGGGATCCAGGCCGCGTTCATCAACATCGGCCTGCGCAAGAACGGCTTCCTGCACATCTCCGACATCACGGGCGAGGGCGCCCCCATCGAGGAGCTCGCCGGCGAGGAGCTCGAGGACCTCGAGCTACGAAAGGCACCCAGGCGCCGCCACAAACGCCACCGCCTCATCGAGGAAGTGCTCAAGCAGGACGACCAGATCATCGCGCAGGTCGTCAAGGAATCGATCGGTACGAAGGGCCCCCGGCTCTCGACCACCATCAGCCTGCCCGGCCGCTACCTGGTGCTGCTGCCCACAACGGCCCGTCTCGGCATCTCGCGACGCATCACCGATCAGAAAGAACGTGACAGGCTGCGCGAGATTGCCGAGACGCTGCCGGTCCCCCGGGGCATGGGGCTTATCATGCGCACCTACGCCCAGGAACGGACCAAGCGTGAGTGTACCCGCGACCTTAAGACGCTTGTGACCCTCTGGGGCGAGATCGAGGAGCGGTACCGGAGCGTCGAGAAGCCCGGCGTCATCCATAGCGAGTCGGAGC
Organism: uncultured bacterium; assembly: GCA_965369835.1. Classification (GTDB taxonomy): domain Bacteria; phylum Auribacterota; class JABMQX01; order JAFGEW01; family JAFGEW01; genus CBDUSE01. The sequence continues at coordinate 5,398 of CBDUSE010000184.1, read as the reverse complement.
TGCTCACCCGGGTCGTGCGCGACGCGCTCGCCGAGGGCGTCGAGCGCATCGTGGTGGACTCGCGCCGCGAGTACCGCGCCATCAAGAGCTTTGTCGCCTCGTCGGGGCGCAACGGCATGAAGGTGTTGCTCCACACCGCGCGCACGCCGATCTTCGAGGCCTACGGGCTCGACAAGGAGATCGAGAAGGCGTGCCGCCGGCGCGTCTGGCTCAAGTGCGGCGGCTCCATCGTGATTGACCGCACCGAGGCGATGGGGACCATTGACGTGAACACCGGGCGCCACCTCGGCAAGGGCGACGCCGAGGAGACGATCCTCACCACCAACCTCGAAGCGGCCAAGGAGGTCGCCCACCAGCTCAAGCTCCGCAACATGGGCGGTTTGATCGTCGTTGACTTCATTGACATGCGCTCGCGCGCCAACCAGCGCCGCGTCTTCACCACGCTCCTAGCCGCCCTCAAAAATGACAAGGCGCGCACCACTGTGCTGCCGATCTCCAAGCTCGGCCTGGTCGAGATGACGCGTGAGCGCGACAAAGAGAGCCTCGGCGAGGAGCACTACGGCGAATGCCCCTACTGCCACGGCACCGGCCGGGTCAAGCTGATCGAGACCGTCTCGATCGAGGTGCAGCGCGCGCTCAGGAAGCTCGTGGCGATGCGCGCTGAGGGCGAGTTCAAGCTGTGCGCCCATCCCGACGTGATCGAGCGGCTCAAGACCGAGGATGCCGGCGCGGTCGCCAAGTTGCTCAAGCTCTCACGCCTGATCGTGGAGTTCCTCCCGATCACCGACTATCATCTCGAGGAGTGGCACTGCTATCCGACTCAGGCGAGCGATCTCGCGGACGACCTGCAGGGACTTCGGCCTAGCCGTGAATAGGACCGTCCCGGCAACCAAAGGCGAGCTCGAGCGCCGCGCGTGCATTCACGATCTTCGCGGTCCGGCGGTAAAAGAACCGAAAGTCATCCACGATATCCTGCAATACAGGAAGAAGGAACATGGTATCCCGACCCACATGACGGCAGGCCCCGGCCGGCGGTGTGGGCGCGATAACGCGTTCGGCACCTGCAGGATACCGCACGCCCGGCGCCGCGGCGCGCCGACTGCGAAGCGGCCGGAGTTGGTATGCCTTTTGCTTCGTCAACAGTGGGATTTTCTCGAAGGAGAGAGTGATGCCATCCCGACAGGTAAGGCGGATGCTGATCGGCAAGGACGCGGGCCCCGGGGCGCCGCCGGAGGCCACGGTTCCGAGAGCAGTTTGAAGGAGGAGGAGCTGTGCACACAATGACCGAACTGGCGGGAATCCTCGATGACATCGTCACCGGCGCAGGCATGCGGTTTGCCTGCATCGTCTCGGGCGACGGGTTCCTGGTCGAGAACTCGACCGCTCTCGAGGAGAGCGACGAGCTTGCCAGCGCCACCATCACCTCGGTGCTGCACGCGGTGCAGGCGGCGGGCGACGCGCTCGAGTTCGGCGACACCACCCAACTGATGATTCAGTACCACGCCGGGTGGCTGTTGGTGACCCGGCTCGCCGGCGACCGCGGCCCTGCCGGCGAGTGCTTGCTCGTGACCGCCGTGAACAACGAGGCGAACCTCGGCTGGGTGCGCCACGCGATCCGCAAGCACCAGAGGAAGATCACAGAAGCGCTCTAGCTCGCCTCGGCTCAAGCAACCGACGGCACGGAGCGCCGGATGAGAGGGAAGTCATGTCCGCGATCAACTACGCCTCCAAGGAGATCTATTTCAAGATCGTTTACTACGGGCCGGGGATGGGCGGCAAGACGACGAACCTGCAGTACGTGCACAAGGCCATCCCCCAGGACAACAAGGGCAACCTCGTGAGCCTGGCGACCGACCAGGACCGCACGCTGTTTTTCGACTTCCTGCCCGTCGAGGCGATCCAGATCCACGGTTTCACCACGAAGTTTCAGCTCTACACCGTGCCCGGGCAGGTGCACTACAACGCCACGCGCAAGCTCGTGCTGCGCGGCGTAGACGGCATCATCTTCGTCGCCGACTCCCAGTGGGACAAGATGAAGGAGAACGTCGAGAGCTTCCGCAACCTCGATGAGAACCTCGCGGAGTACGACTACTCGCTCGACGAGATTCCCTACGTGCTCCAGTACAACAAGCGCGACCTGGCGGCGATCGCCCCGGTCGAGTACATGGAGTTCCTGCTCAACCGGCGCGCCACGCGCGTTTCCTCATTCGAGTCCATCGCGACCGAGGGCCGCGGCGTCTTCGACACACTCAACCGGGCCTCGAAGCTCGTGCTGCACACGCTCAACCAGGAGATGGAAGCCCGACCGCACGCCTAGCGGCGCGTGCGCGACGAGCGACGACCGCGCAAGGAAGGAGACTGAGACGTGGCCGGCTGTGACTGGGTCCTGTTCGAGGAGGACGTCGAGCGGATGAACGGCACGCTCGACGTGTTCCTCCGGGAAACCGAAGCCAAGTGCGTGCTCGTCATTGACAAGGGCGGCCACCTGATCGCCGTGCGCGGGGTGACCGACTCGATGGACACCGCCTCGCTCTCGGCCCTGGCCGCCGGCGCCTTCGCCTCGACGCGCGAGATCGCCCGTCTCATCGGTGAGCCCGAGTTCAGCGTGCTTTTCCACCAGGGCCGACGCGAGCACATCCACGTCTCGCTCGTTGATAGCAAGACGTTGCTCATGGCGATCTTCGACGACCACACCACAATTGGCATCATCCGTCTCTACGCCAAGGACACCGAAGAGGAGATCGCGCGCTTGTTTGGCGAGGTACGGCGCCAGCGCCAGCGTGGCGCCCAGATGCTCAACGAGTTGAGCCGGGCCGAGGTTGACGCGCCGTTTCGGCCCGCCTAACACAATGCGCGCCGCAGACCCATGGGGCTTGCCGGCAACCTCAAGGACCTGAACATCACCAACATCATCGAGCTCAACTGCGTCGAGAAGAGCTCTGTGCAGGTCACTATCAAGACGCGGGCGGGCGACGCCATGGTGTTTTTCGACAACGGCGAGATCGTTCATGCACGCTGGGCCGACCTCAAGGGCACCGAGGCGCTCTACCACATCCTGCGCCTCTCGGACGGCGAGTTTCGCATCACCTCCGGCATCGCCCCGCCCGAGCGGACGATCTTCGAGTCGTGGAAGGGCCTGGTGTTCGATGGCATGCGCGTCTTCGACGAGACGCGGCGCCTCAAGGACCGCATTGCCCAGAGCCTCGCCGACGAGCTCAAGAGCCTCCCCGGCGTGTCGCGCCTGCTCGTGGTCTCCAAGGACGGCACCGTCGTGCACGAGCAAGGCAGCACGGATGCCGAGTGCGCCTACGCTATGAGCGCCTTCGTGACGGCCCAGGGCTCGGCGCTGAGCGACGCGCTGCACTTCGGCCCGCTCGACTACGTCGCCTACGTGCGCGGCGAGGAGAAGGAATTCGTCTTCAACTGCGACCCGTTCCTCGTGATCCTCGCCGTGCTGCGCGCGGCCGACATCGGGCCCACCAGCGCGCTCATCGAGACGATTCGCGCCAAGCTCAAGTCGAGCGAGACCAAGCTCGATCCGCACGAGGAGACCGAGAAGGTGGCCGGTTCATGAGCGCGTTCTTCACAAAACTCCTCCCGCGCGGCGCCGGTGCCGCGGCCGACGCGCTCGACCCGATCGCCGCCGTACCGGGCGTGACCGACTACATCTTCCTCGACGCCGCGGGCGCGCCGGTGACCCGCACCTCGAACTTCGGCTACGACGACGAGCGCCTGCGCCGATGCACCCGGACGCTGCGCCGCAGCGGGGCCTTGCTGCACGAGTACCTGGGCGCCCAGGCGGCTGAGAGCGAGCCGGTCGCCTTCCGCTTCCGCAACGGCTGGCTGCTCGTGTGGGGCCTCGGCGGCGCCTCGCTCGTGGTGTTCGGTCGCGAGGGGCTCGAGCTGCCGACGCTCCGGATGCGGGTGAACATCCTGCGCAGCCAGCTCGCCAACGACAAGCGGCTCCGCCGCTATCTCGCGAAAAGCGCCAATACCGGCCCGAATTGGTTGCGTGAGACCGCCCATTCCGACAAAGAACGTTGCTGGATTGACGCCATCTGCGGGGAGCGCGTCCGATGACCGACAGTCACGCCATCGAGATGATCCGCGCCGAGTACACCCGCGCGATCGGCCCCATGGGCCACGTGCTCATTGTCGAACTGCTCGCCGCACTCGGACAGGACGCCGAGACTTTTCCATCCGAAAAGCTGCCCGAGCTCATCGAGAAGCTCGGGTGGGAAATCCACAGCGAACGGCGCCGCATCGAGTTCCAGAAAGAAACACTCCGGCAGCTCCAGAACCTGCGGTAGGGGAGACGATGTCAGGCTTCGCCCAGAAGCACAAGGTGGCCGCAACGCTGCGGTGGAAGCTCGTCGCGACGATCGCGGTGGTCATCGTCGGGGTCGCGGTCCTCTTCCTCGGTCTCATGCGCGACGCGGTCCAGCGGTTCGTGCGCCGCGACGAGATCGAGCGCCTGCGCGAGGGCCCCGTCGTCGAGCTCAAGCAGCGCTGCGCGGACTATCTGACCGATCGCGACCGCGCCGGCGTCGAGAAGCTCATGGCCTCGCTCGTAGCCAAGCACGATGAGGTCGCCTATATCTGCTTCGTGGACAGCGACCTCGAGGGCAACCGCCTGCTCTCGAGCCCGGCGAAGCCGGCCGAGGAGCTTCTGGCGCTGGCAAACAACCCGAAGCCGACTCCGCCCGACGGACGTGTGCGGCGCATCGGCGGCGAGACGGTGGTTGACATCACCGAGACAACCGCCACCAAGCCCGCCTACACGCTGCACCTGGGGCTGCGCAAGGCGGCGATTGACGAGCGAACGCGCGATTTATTCGTCAAGATGACCGCGATCGCCGCGGTGATTGCGGGGGGCGCGCTGGCCGTGGCGTTCGGTGTGATCATCCTGATCGTCGGCCCCATCGAGAAGCTCGCGGCCGACGCGGCGCGCCTGAGCCTGGGCGACATGCGGGTGAGCTTCCACCCGCGTGGGCACGGCGAGGTCGGCCGGCTGGCCGACGCGCTCGACCGGCTCAAGGAGAGCGTGCTGTGCGCCCTGAAACGCGAGGGCAAAAAGTGACTTGACAGCCCGAAGCACCGGTGCATAGCCTTGCGCGCATGCGCGGGAACGCGCACGCGTGCATAACTCACATCCAGCCGGGAGCTCTACCCATGCCGAGATCCCTGCGAGCCACAAGCTCGGGAGGCATTGACTTCGACTCGTACCTCAGCTCGAACGCCACCACCGGTGAGATTCGCACCACACGCGACGCGCGCGCCGTCATCCTGACCGCCGAGACCTTCCTGGCGTTGGCCGACGCCGTGCGCGACCGCCTCGGCGACGAGGTGGGCGACGTGCTGTACGGGGCCGGCCACACCTGGGGCCGGCGCCGCTTCG
>CBDUSE010000183.1:0-6403 GCA_965369835.1 uncultured bacterium | reverse complement strand
CGAAAACGGGCCCCTGAGCGTCGTAAGTCATTGGAATGCAACAACAGCACTTCCGCAACTGACGAACTTGGGTTAGGGGCGATTCCCGAATGTGTGGTGTCAGACTCAATCGCCCCTGACGGGGCTCGGGTCTTCTTAGGGCGCCCGATACCACGGGCTTGCCCGCCTTCGGCGGGCTTGCGCCCGTGGCTACTCCCAAACGCCCCTGCGGGGCTGCGGGATCTTGCTGCATGCTGCCACCGTGGGCTTGCCCGCCTTCGGCGGGCTTGCGCCCGAGACTACTACCACTCACCGCTACGCGGCTCACCCAGTGAGATAGCAAGAAGGATCTCTCGAGGCAAACGGCTCGGACGAGCTCGCCGAAGTCAGAGCTTCACGGCTCTCGGTCCCTGGCCTTCTTCAGCAGCCTGCTAGTCCGGTGAGATCTCAGGCGGCGGTTGGAGCTTCCTGAGTTGCTGAATCGCCTTATCGCCGTACGGCGTGTCGTGATAGTTGTCGCGCACCTCCTCGAGCATCCGAATCCCCTCGGCCCGCTGGTAGGCATCAATACGCTTGAGAGCTCCCTTGTAGAGGTTGTGCCCGTCTCTACGGTGGATGAGTTCGTTGATCTTGTCCTGGGCCTTGGCGCGCTTTTTCTCCATGTGGTCGCGCACGAAGAGGAGCGTGCGATACGCTTCGTTGAAGCGCTCATTCTCGATGCTCTGGAGGTCGTCGGCCACGCGGAAGAGCTCCTCGGGAAGCTTTTCGCTTTTGTAGACGTCGAACTCGAACTCGATTGCCTCGTCGTGGCCGGCGGCATCCTCGAACTCCTCCCACGCCTCGTCGTACTTGCGCTCGGCAAGAAGCTCCTTGGCGTGTTCGTACTGCTGCCGAATTGAGACGACAGCCTCCTGGCGCTTGAGCTCGCGCGCTCTCAGCCTGTTGAGCTCCTCGCGCCTTTCCTCCTCATGCTTGGTCTTGCTTTTGCGGCACCCGATCGCAAACACCATCGCAACACCGATAGCGCCGATTGCGACCAGCCGCGCTCCATGCGCCCAACCGCTCTTCATGGCCCACTGCACCTCGCTGAGTTCTTGCTGTTACGTCCTCAATTGAGATTATCGGATAAAGCGGCCCCGCTTCAACACAATTCCGGCGCGCCGACCGCGTCCGGGCGCACGCGTGTCGCGCATTCCACTGCAAGCACCTACTGGGCCACTTTCTCCGCAAGCGAGTCGGCATCTTCCGGCATGTTCAGCAGCACTTCCGCCTGATCGCCGCAGTCAGGGCAGAGGATATCCTCGCCGCGTGCCATTTCCTCGGGCGTGACGGGAAAGATCGCCCGGCATTCCGGATTTCTGCATTGAAACGCGAGGTAGGCGCTCTTCTGTTTGCACCGCGCGCACTCGTACGGCGCGCCACCCCTGCCCGCCGAGACCTTTACCAGGAAAACGTGCTGACAGTGCGCGCAGACCACCACCTCGTTCATCTCATGCGGCGGCTGCCTGATGATTCTGGTGTAAACAAGATATGATGCCAGAACTAAGGCAAGTAACACCAGGACGGTGACGACGGAGCTGCGATTTGTCATGTTTCCCCCCTACTGCGTGCCGATTGCCGTGCCGCATCTCACCGGCAGGCCGGCGCTCGACTACGAAGCCGCGCCCTTCGTATGGTTCAGGAGACCGCCCGCGAGGATGATGTCCGCTTCACGCCGCGTCAGCGGCAGCCTCACCTCGAGCGTCTCGTTCTTCGTGAGGTTGCGGACCGTGAGCACACCCCGGTTCTCCCTGAGCGAGGCGACCACGTCGGGGATCTCGAGCCGGTCGCCCTGCTCGATCCGATCATAATCCGCTTTCTTGTGGAACTCCATCGGCAGGATGCCGAAGTTGATCAGGTTGGCGCGGTGGATGCGCGCAAACCCCTTGGTGAACACCCCCTGCACGCCGAGCGACATCGGCGCCAGGGCGGCGTGTTCCCGGCTCGAGCCCTGGCCGTAGTTGAGCCCGCCGACAATGAAGCTGCTGCCGACCTTTCGCGCGCGTTCCGCAAACGTCGGGTCCACGTTGGTGAACACGTAGTTCGAGATCGCGGGGATGTTCGACCGCAGCGGCAGGATCTTCGCGCCCGCGGGCATGATGTGGTCGGTCGTGATATTGTCCTCGACCTTGAGGAGCACCTCGCCGCTCACTGTGTCGCCGATCGGTCCCCGGGTCGGGCACGGCTTGATGTTCGGCCCACGGATGATCTCGACGCTGTCCGGCTCGTCGCTCGGCGGAAGGATCATGCCGTCGTCAACGCCGAATACCTCGGGCTGCTCGACGACGGGCGGATCGCCAAGCTCACGCGGGTCGGCGATCGCGCCCTTGAGCGCCGACGCCGCGCACACCTCCGGGCTGCATAGGTACGACTGCGCGGTCGGGCTGCCGGCCCGGCCACGGAAGTTCCGGTTGAACGAGCGCAAGGTCACCCCGTCCGTCGGCGGCGTTTGGCCCATGCCGATGCACGGGCCGCAGGCCGACTCCAGGATGCGCGCGCCCGCGGTGATCAGATCGGCCAGGCCACCCGCACGCGCGATCATGTCGAAGACCTGCCGTGAGCCGGGGCTGACCGTGAGGCTCGCGCGCGGATGCACCTGCTTGCCCTTGAGCATTCCCGCAACGGTCATCAGGTCGCGGAACGACGAGTTCGTGCAGCTCCCGACGCACGCCTGCGCGCACTCGGTGCCCGCCACCTCGCGCACCGCCACGACGTTGTCCGGGCTGTGGGGGCGGGCGATGAGCGGCTCGATCTTGCCGAGGTCAATCGTCAGCTCCTCGTCGTACGTCGCGTCCGGGTCGGGGACGATCGCGACCCAGTCCGTTTCACGCTGCTGCGCGCGCAGGAACGCCCGGGTCACCTCGTCGCTGGGGAAGATCGAAGTGGTCGCGCCGAGCTCGGCGCCCATGTTGGTGATCGTCGCCCGTTCGGGCACACTCAACGTCGCGACGCCCGGTCCGGCGTACTCGATCACCTTCCCGACGCCTCCCTTGACCGTCAGGCGCCGAAGCACCTCGAGGATCACGTCCTTCGCGGTGACCCAGGGCTGGAGCCTGCCGCTGAGCTCAATGCGCACCACCTTCGGCATCGCCAGGTGGAACGCGCCGCCCCCCATCGCCACGGCGACCTCGAGGCCACCCGCGCCGATTGCCAGCATCCCCAGGCCGCCGCAGGTCGGCGTATGGCTGTCCGAGCCGAGCAGCGTCTTACCCGGAATGCCGAATCGCTCGAGGTGCACCTGGTGGCAGATCCCATTGCCGGGCCGCGAGAAGAGGATCCCGTACTTGGCGGCGATGGACTGGAGGTAGCGGTGGTCGTCCGCGTTCTCCGTGCCGGTCTGGAGCATGTTGTGGTCCACGTAGCTGACCGAGAGCTCGGTCCGCACGCGCGGGATGCCCATCGCCTCGAATTGCAGGTACGCCATCGTGCCCGTGGCGTCCTGGGTGAGCGTCTGGTCAATCCGGATGGCGATCGCCTCGCCCGGCTTCATCTCGCCCGAGACGAGGTGCTGCTCGATGATCTTGCGCGTCACGTTCTGGCCCATGTCCCTGTCCTCCTTGCTTCACGGTCCGGGACGAGCAAGAAAGGCGGCCCGATCCCGTCAGGCCGCCTCGAAAACGTTTGCATCCGGCGAAGAGCCTACGACTCTTCGTACTTGATCACCTCTTCGGGGCAATCCTCGGCAGCCTCCTTGACCGCGGCCTCGTTGGCGTTGAAATCGGCGCCTTCGATCACCTTCGCCGTATCGGCATCCTCGTCGAGCTCGAACACCTCGGGACAACTGTCCGAACAGAGGCCGCACATCGTGCACCCTTCTTCGATCCACACACGCGAAATAGCCATCTCCTTTGCTCCTCTGCGAAAGCCGTTGATTCGTCTCCACCGCCGCCGGTACAGCGGCACCAACGGGGCCGCATGGTACCAGCCTCCCGCCCGTGAGAGAAACACTATTTTCGCTTGCACGCGCTTTCGGCAGGCGCGCGGCCGCCGGTCAGTACTTGCGCAAAATGCCGATGACGATCCCCTGGATCTGCAGGCGGTCCGTCTTCTTGTCCACGTAGATCGGCTCGATGTCGGGGTTCGCCGGCTGGAGCCGGATGCGTTCGCCCTCGTCGAAATACTTCTTGAGCGTCGCTTCCGTCCCGTCGAGCAGCGCCACCACGGTCTCTCCGTTCTCGGCCGTCTGCCGCTCCTCGATGATGACGAAGTCCCCGTCGCGAATCTGCTCGTCAATCATCGAGTTGCCTCGCACCCTGAGCACGTAGGTGCGGCCCGACCCGAGCAACTCCTCCGGCAGCCCGATCCGCTCCTCCTCGGTGATCGCCTCGATCGGTTCGCCCGCGGCGATCGTGCCGACCAGCGGCACCTCGACGATCCCGCCGCGGTTGAAGTCCGTCGTCGGCGCGAGCTCGATCGAACGACTCTGGTTCGGCTCGCGGCGGATCACTCTCTTACGCTCGAGCGTCAAGAGGTGCTTGTGCACCGTGGCGAGCGAGCCGAGGTTGAAATACCGGCGGATTTCGTCAATGCTCGGGGCATACCCGTACGTCTCGATATGTTCCTTGAGGTAATCGAGGATCTCTTTCTGTCGCTTCGTCAGGTACATGGCTCCGCTACCTCGAGATGAATTTGTGGAGCGTTGTAGTTGCCTGAAAGTTACGTAGGCGAATATCGAGCGAACGTCAAGGGAAAAGTATTACTGTTTTTGCCTTTTCTTTGGTAGCCTTTGAGAGGAGATTCTGGGAAGGAACCCGCTGTGAGGTTGCGCGTACCACGTTCGCTCGTTCTCGCTGCGTCCAGCCTGCTTGCGATCTCTGTCCTTGCGGCGGTGTGCGGCTGCTCGAAGAGCTCTCGGGTCAAGGGCTCCAAGTACATGGGCAAGGGCGAGGACGCAATCAGTAAGGGTCGCATCCGCAAGGCGATCGTCTGCTTCGAGAAGGAGATCGAGCTCAACCCGAAAAACCCCACGCCCTACCTGCGGCTCGCTCTCATTTACGAGCACCTGCATAAAGACCCCGGCAAGGCAAAGGACTGCTACGAGCAGTATTTCAAGCGGGAGACGAACAAGGCGAAGCGCGAGCATGTCGAGAGCTGGCGCGACGAGCTCGACGACACGCTGCCGCTGCTCGACGTACCGGCCCTGCCGGCCTCAAGCCAGGAGAATGGCGAGACCGCGGACGCGGCGCTCCTCGAAGAACTCGAGCAAACGCGCCGGAAGCTGCGCAAGGCGGAACAATCGAACGAGGAGTTCGCGAAAAGGATTATCGAGCTCGAAGGCTTGCACGACGAGCTCCAGGCGAGCACAGCGGCGATAAAGCGCCTCACAAAGGAACGGGACGATCTGAAGGTGCAGTCGGAGACGCGTGCCGAATCGCTCGCCTCGCTCAAGGGCGCTTTTGACGAGCTGAAGACGAAGTCCGAGACGGACATCGAGAAGGCCTCGAAGGAGATCGCGCGGCTCGAGGACAAGATCGCGGCACTCGAAGCCCGCAACAAGGACCTCAAGGACGAGCGGAGCCGCGCCGGACGACGATCGCTCTCGAAAAGGCTCGACGAGACGCGCAAAGCCCTCAAGGCCGCCGAGGATAGAAACGTCGAGTATGCCCGCCAGGTGGCGGAACTCCAGAGCAACATCGCTGAGCTTGAGGCCGGCCGAAGCTCCTCGACCGGGGACGCACCCCGCGCGCTAACGCACATGGTGCAGGAGGGCGAGACCCTGATGATGATCGCCCTCAAGTACTACGGCGCAAAGGAGCGATGGAAGGACATTTACCAGGCCAACCGCAGCACGATACCCAATCCCGACGAGATCAAGGCGGGCCAGAGACTCATCATCCCGCTTGGCGACTCGCGATGACGAAACGGTCACCACACCGCAGTCCGCTGCGGCCACATCGCAGTCCACTGCGACCACATCGCAGTCCGCTGCGACCACATTGGCTTGTGCCGCTCGCAATCCTGCTGTGCGTTCTCATCGCGCCGGGCTGCGGCAAGTCCCGAGACAAGGACGCCCTCGCCCGCTACAGCATCCACATGCAGCGCGGCGTCGAAGCGTATGGGCGCGCCGACTACAAACGCGCGCTCATCGCGTTCCAGAAGGCGCTCCAGTTCAACGTGGACGACCCGCGCGTCTACCTCTACCTCGGCGAGCTCTACGACGATTGCCTCGGCGACAAGCTCAAGGCGATCGCCTACTACAACGAGTTCCTCAAGCGTAGCAAAGACAAGAAGCTCAATGAATGGGTCACCAAGTGGATCGCCCAGGCCGAAGCGGACGCCGCGGGCGAGACGCCCGGGACCGATCTCGTCATCCCCGGAGACCTCGAGACTGAACTCAAGGAACTGCGCACCAAGCATGCCCAGGCCCTCATGCTGAAGGAGAAAT
>CBDUSE010000182.1:0-6423 GCA_965369835.1 uncultured bacterium | reverse complement strand
CGTCGGTGCGCGTCGTGAGCTCGTCGAGGCCGAGGTTCGCGGCCGTATCGCTGCCTGTGTCCACGCACGGGCTGTCGGCCCCCTGCCCGGCGGCCGTCTGGCTCAGGTAGTAATCGTGCAGAAGGCCGCTCACGAACAGCGGGTCGGCGTCAATGTTGCTGGCGTCCAAGTCGAGCATGCAGCCGGATTCAACGTAGGCTTCGCCCAAGCCACCCTGAACATCGCAATATCTGACTATGAGCGTTGATGGAGAGCCCGTTGAGGTCAAGGCGATCTCGTGGCCGCTGGCCGCCGTGTTGGCCCACGAGATGCAATCGGTCATGCTTGGGGTGCTGTCGTAGCAGTAGATGCCACCGCCGTTGTTCGTGGCCAAGTTGCCGGTGATCGTGCAGCTTATGATCGTTGGGCTGCCGCCGTCGCAATAGATGGCGCCGCCGTTATCTGCCGAGTTACCGGTGATTATGCAGTTGGTGATCGTCGGGCTGCTCCCGTCGAAATAGATGCCGCCGCCGCCACCGGCCGAGTTGTCAAGAAAGATGCAGTTCATGATCGTCGGACTGCTGGACGAGCAGTACATGCCGCCGCCGCTGCCGCCGCCGGCATCCCCGTTTTGGATCGTGAAACCGTCAACGACCGCTTCGGACGTCTCGCTCGAGTAAAAGTAGAAACCCCGCCCGGAGCCCTCGCAGTCAATGATCGTCATGTCCGGGCCCGATTTGCTTCGCAGCGTGATCGCATTACCGCCGAAATCGAGGTCTGTGTTATCCGTCCCGGTGTATGTCCCGTGCGCGACGACGACAACGTCCCCGCTGGCGGCGCCGTCAAGGCCGCCCTGGATGTATCGGAAGGGATGCTCGGGCGAGCCGTCCCACGGGCCGGCGGTGTTGGCGCAATCCACGTAGATCGCGGCCGAGGTGATAATCGGCCCGCCACCCACGATGTCGTGCGAGACGACGTTGTTGGGCCAACCGGTAATCGTCACCAGCGAGCTGACGCCATACTCGTCGAGCCCGGACGAGCTGTACGCGGCAGGTACGTGGGCGAGCAGGTAAAGCGACTCGCCGTCCGTGGTCCATCCGTCGTTGTCGTCCGCGGTCCAACTGCCAACAAACTGCCCTGCGAAGGGGCCGCTGCCGAACGGGGCGCTCATCACAAGGTCGCTGAAGTCCAGCACGACCTCGTCGCCGGCCGGAATCGGGTCGGCCGGGCTCCAGCCGCTGAGGCCGCTCTTGTCCTTGTCCCAGATCACCTGCGCCGAGCTGTTCGAGTCGAGCAATACGCCGCCGGAGTCGCGGGCAAGGTTGACTTGCTCGCTCCAGTTGAAGCCGACCGGCACCTGGGCCGACGCGGTACCCGCCGGCAAGCAGGTCAGAGCGAAAAAAATGAGTGCCGGCCAAACGTGCGATTTCATCGGTCTCCTCCGTTTAGCCATCACAGTCGAGCGTTGGGACGTGCCGCGTGACGTCGGCGCTGTGGAAATGCGGACCTAAGGTTGGCAGAATCCACGCAAGCAGAAGAACATACCCCCAATCAATTGCCTTCAAGCAGGTTATAGCACCGATCAGACTGAAGTCAAGTTGAAAACGAGTGGGTCGTTCAGATTTCCTGGGCGGACCCCGCGCCGGCAGCAATCCTGCTGATGCCCGGAGAACGGCTCCGCAGCACTCGGGCGAGGCGAGGCATAAAGCAGGCCCCCTCGACAACCATCGAGGGGGCCACGAGTCTTCAGGTAGGTAACCCGGCTGTCTCCAGTGAAGGAGACCCGTGGCTTTGCGCCCCCGCCTCGCGACGGGTATGCCTTTTTCTTCCTAACTCGTTGCCGACAAGAGGAGATAAGGGGGATATCTGGTCTTACGGCACTGTGCCTCGGGAGAGGAACAAGGTGCGTGCCAGCAAGGGCGCTCTGGGGGCTTGTTACCGCAAGATGCCTGACTGGAACGGATAACGATGATCGCTCCGCTCGCGCTCCAGATGAATTGTCGCGCGGTCGAGAAGGAATGTATACCGGCGTTTACATATCCGGGATGCTGTCGCGTTGGTGGCCCGGCGAAGTGAACGTGTATGGACCGAAACGTGGTGTTCCGGCAAGAGAAGCCCGCCAGGCGTCCGAAACGAGCTCCCTTGCAACAGTCTCTCCTACAAGGAGTTACAGTTCCAACGCTGTCGCAACGACGGTGTAAAAAAGATTGGCTACCCGGCTATTGGGGAGGGGCCGGATAGCCAATTCGGTGTGTAGGTAGCCAGGCTGTCCCTGAGGACCCTTGGCTTTGCGCCCCCGCCTTCCGACGGGTTTGCCCTTTTCTACATCCAAGCTTGTTGCCGATCAAAGGAGATAAGGGGGATTCTTCTTTTGGTATGCGGCAACGATTTGGATACGCGCATGTTTTATGCCAGGTTTGCCGATCAGAGGGGCCAAGCGTGTCCACACCTGAAGAACCACCCGTTGACCGCGTTCACAAAAATGTCCTGTCCCAGAAAGACTATAGAGAAAGCCCGAAACATGTCTACTTGCGTTTACCCAGTTCTCATATTCGATAAAGACCACGGCTCAGCATTTCCCGTTGCCGGCCGAAGACTTACGAAAGGAATGTGATCGAAACGAGACGGCAATCTTTTCCAAGCACGTTTCGGCTGAGCGAAGCCTTCGGAGCGACAGGAAGGCTTACGCCATCGAACGACGCTTCCACTTGCCACTGCGTCTCAGCGGTTGAAAAGGGGGGCGAGCTCGCGCGCCTCGTGCGCGAGGGGAAAGCTTTCGCGAAGCTCACTGTAGCGCTTAGCAGCTCTCTCCCAGTCCCTTTCCTTGAGGAGCAAGCGGATAAGCACCGCATACGCCTCGGGCTTGTACGCGTCCTCCTCGAGCTTCTCAACGATGAGACGGCAGTGCTTCTTCGCCTCGTCGGTGCGGCCCTGCTTAAGGGCGACCCACACGCGAAGCAGCGCTGAGTACCCGGCGAGCTTCACCTCGGGGAACCGCCATTCCCACGTGTTGATCGTCTCGAGCGCGTCGGCGCAGTTGCCCTCGGCCAGAGAGCGCTCGACCGATAGCCCGTACGCCTCCGAGAGGACCGTGGCGTTCCGGCGGTCGGCGGCGCTCACCGGCACGGCCCGATACGCCTCGCGCGCCGCCTCGAGCTTGCCGAGCTCGAGCTGGGCGTCGCCGATGCGTATCATCGCGAGGCGGCCCACTTGCTCGGGACTTGTGAGCTCGCCGACCCTCCGGAAGTGCTCGAGTGCCCCGGTCGGGTTGCGCTCGTAGAAGAGAAACACCTCGCCCAGTCTCAGGTGAGCCCGGGCCTTGAGCGCGTCGCTCCCGGCCAGCTCTAGAATCGAGCGGTAGATTGTCTTGCGCGCCAGGATCGTGCGCCGGCCGCCGAGCTTCCCGTAGAGCTCCGCCAGCTCGAAGGAGTACTCGAGCGCCCTCGGCAGGTCGGTGCCTTTGAGCCGCTTGACAAGCTCTTGGCAGACGCGCATCCGCCTCGAATCCATCGCCGGGTTCGGCTTGTAGAATGCGCAGAGGGTCTCAAGCGCGGCGGTCGGCTGCTTGCGCAGCGAATAGCCCGCGAGGATCTCCTCGAACGCCGCGCGGGTCTTCTCGGGCTCAGCGGTGTTTTGCTCCTCGAGGTGCCAGACGCCCACCCAGTGGCGCACGGCGCGCCGGGGCCCGCGCTTGTCGAGGATCTCGAGCGTCACGGGGAAGGTGCCTTGGGTGAGATAGGCGTGCTCGACGGTTTTGCCCGCCGCGGTCTCGTCGTCGCCAAACGACCACCGGTACGCCTGTGGCTCGAGCACACCGGTGGGGAGGGCGTCGAACGCGACGCCGATGAGCACCATCGTGCCGGCCGCGTCCGCGTAGACCCGTTTGACGCGGGAGCGGAAGTCGGGCACCGCACCGCTCTTCTTCTCGTAGCGGAGCACACGCGCGCCGACGATCGGTACGAACGCCTCGGCCGGGATGAGCGAGAAATACTTGTCGCCGGGTTTCTTCCACCCCGCGACGCACGCCTGCCAGCCGGTGTCCTCGGCGTGGAGGTAGTCGAGCCGGTGCACGCCCGCCCGGAGCTCGACGGCCCCGTTCCTCTGGCCGTAGGTGGCGGCCGCACCGTGGCGGCCGAGGTAGTGGGCCACGACCTTGCCGTCCATATAGAGCGCCGAGGCATCGTCGGAGTTCGTCGCAAACCCGTACCACCCTGGCCGCTCGATGCGCAGGTAGGCTGTGAAGACCGAGACGTAGCGCTCGGACGGGCCGAAGGGGTTTGGCCCCTGGAAAATCGCCTCGCGGTAGCCGCCGCCGTACGGCACCTTCGAGGCGTGGACGAGGGCGCGGAACCCGTCGAGCGTGTTGAGGTCCGCCCGATCGAGGCCCCACCTGTAGGTACGGAGCAGCACCCCGCTGCGCGGCTCCCATCTCCGGCCCGAGAATGGCTCCGCCGGCGAATCGGCTACTGGGTTGAAGTAGACATAGTAGTTCAGAAGCTGTGTCATCCGGAAGGCGACGACAAGGCGATCGCCCGGACCGGCCGCCACGACCTTGAACGGGACCTTCGTGCCTGCGGCATCCACGACGATGAGGCCGGGCAGTGCCTGAGCCGGCTCCGCCCGGGTGTGGATCTCAGCGTAAGCCTCTGTGGCGCCGGGAACCTTTTCGATACGAAGCACAGCGCGAGCTCTACACAACCGGATATGCCAGAACTCGATGCCGAGCCCCGATGCGGCGCCGCTCACAAGACACAACGCCAGGCAAAGAGATGCGCCCGTTGCTCGCAAGCAGTTGAGCGCCGAGCCGCAGAACAGGCTGTCCGCAATACGCACCGTGTGTGCTCCTTGACACCTCGGGGATCGGCTCATAGGATTCGCCCCCGGAGGGTTGATGAACCCGCCGCTGTGCAGCGACTCTAGCAGCGCGGCGACGACGACGCAACTCGGGCGACAGCCCAAGTGCTCACGACAGGGCGATAACCCCGTGTACCACGTGCTCGCATTCCTGAGCCGACTCCTCTGCCTGCTGCCGCATCGTGCGGCTGTGGCGCTTGGCGAGTGGCTGGGACGGATCTGGTACGTCGTGGATGCGCGCCACCGGCGCGTGGCCAAGGCGAACCTCGTCAACGCCTTCCCCGAATGGTCGCACCGCCGGGTCTGCCGCACGGCACGGGCCGGCTTCAAGCATTTTGCGCGGAGCCTCGTCGAGTTCTTCCGCCGGCCCCGATACGCGGACCCCGCGTACCGCGCCCGCCGCGTCAGCGTCGTGGGCGTGGAGCGGATGCGGGCCGCGCTCGAGCGCGGGCGCGGGGTGATTTTACTCCTGACCCACTGGGGGAACTGGGAGATCGGGGGACTCGTGTGCGCCGCGCTCGGCTACCCGCACTCGGCCGTCGGGCGCGCGGTCCGCTCGAAAGCCATCATGCGGTTCCTCAACGAGACGCGAGGCCGCAGCGGGACGCGCTTCCTTGACAAGCACCACGCGGTCCGTCCCACACTCGCCGCGCTGCGTGCCGGCGAATGTGTCGGCCTGTTCATAGACCAGACGACGAGCGAACAAGGGACCGAGGTCACCTTCTTCGGCCGCGTCTGCGAGACGACCCGGGGCCCCGCAGGCTTCGCGCTCAAGACCGGCGCGCCCATCGTGCCGATCATGTGTCCGCTGCTGCCCGACGGCCGGTACGAAGTGCGCTTCTACGAACCGATTCCGCACCCGCATACCAGCGACTTCAGGCGCGACGTAGACGAGATGACCCAGCGCCTCACGTCGTTCGTCGAGCAGCGCGTGCGAGAGCGGCCCGAGCAGTGGCTCTGGTCGCACCGGCGCTGGAAGCCGTTTGACCGGGGTCTGTTCCGCCCCGGCTTCCGCTACGTCGAGACGATCCTCGTCGAGGCGCCTGACCGGCCGGACGAGACCGAAGCGTCACTGGGGACCTGTGCCTGCCTCAAAGCCGCCTACCCGCACGCCCGCCTCGCCGTGCTCATCAAGGCGCCGCTCGGCAGGCTGCTCCAGGGCAGCCCGCACGTGGACGACGTCATCGAGTATTCGCACCGCCGGGGGGTGCGCGGGCTGCTGGACGCGGCTCGCACGATCCGCCGACTGCGCCGGCGTTACTTCCACGTCGCCGTGCTGTTGTCCGGCTCGTCTCGCTCGGCGCTCTGGGCGGCACTGGCGGGCATCCCGCTGCGCGTCGGCGCCTGCGGGCGGCGGCGGAGTTGGCTGCTGACTCACCGGGTCGCGCCGCGCCGACCCGAAGTCCCCTGGGGCGATTACTCCATCGAGATCGCCGCCACGCTGGCCGAGGCGCCTCGGCCCGACCCGCAGCCGGTCACGCCTGTGCAGGCAACCACCACGTCGCCTTGATCGGCGTGTAGGGTTGGATGTGAGCAGCAAGAAGGTCTTCTATGTGGCGCGGTTGCACGCTACAGGGTGTGTGCAAGTCA
>CBDUSE010000181.1:0-6438 GCA_965369835.1 uncultured bacterium | reverse complement strand
AGTTCCTCGAGCTGGCCGCCCGCATCACGATCCACCTGCCCGACGAGAAGAGCCGGCGCATCGGCCAATCTATCGCGGCCGCGAGCCTTCCGGCGATCAAGGAGAAGGCATGATGAAACTGAAACTCGATACGGCCGAAATATTCGTGCCGGATGGCATCGTCGAAAATGACGCCCTGGCACGCACGACCTCCATGGCGATCGGCGCGCATCCGGACGACCTCGAAATCATCGGCTGGGAGGGCATTGTTGAGTGCTTCCAGCGCGACGACAAGTGGTTCAGCGGCATCGTCGTCACGAACGGTAGCGGCTCTGCGCGCGACGACGTCTATAAAGAGTATACCGCCGCGCAGATGCGCGTCGTGCGGTGGGAAGAACAGAAGAAAGCCGCCGTCATCGGCGAATACGCGGCGGTAGCTTTGCTCGATTACCCGAGCTCGGCCGTCAAGGATCCCACGAACAAGGATCCTGTCGAGGACATCAGGCAAGTTCTCGAGGTGGCAACGCCGAGCGTCGTGTACACGCATAACCTCGCGGACAAACATGATACCCATGTTGTGGTCGCACTCCGGGCAATCGAGGCGATTCGCGGCCTCGAACCGGCTCAACGGCCGAAGCGGTTGCTTGGCTGCGAGGTCTGGCGCGATCTCGATTGGCTGATTGACGCCGATAAAGTCGCGCTCGACTGCTCGACGCACGAGAACCTCCAGAAAGCGCTGCTGGGGATATTCGATTCGCAAGTGGTTGGGGGGAAACGCTACGACCTGGCAACGATGGGACGGCGCCGGGCGCATGCGACGTACCACGCCTCGCACGAGACGGACGTGTCCACCGGCTTGACCTTCGCTATGGACCTGACGCCGCTGATCGTGGATCCTTCCAGAGACATCACCGCCTTTGCACAGGAATTCATTGAGCGCTTCGCAGAGGAAGTCGCTGACCGCTTGAAGAGGCTTCGGTAGGCGCGCGGCTGTTGCGGTGGTCCTATTGCAAGCCTGTGCTGATTCCCCATAGCCACAAGGCCCTGGGGCATGCCGCCGGAGTGCAGCTCGTTGACGCGGTCCTCTGTAGGCTCTTCTCCATCTCACCATTTCATTTAGCTCAACCTATCCTTGCTTTCGCCTACGCTTAGGCAGTCCATTCACGCTGCTTAGAGACAATAGACGGCGAACCATGAAGAAAAAGCGAAGAAAATGCTTAACAAACCACCCAAAGATGAGTTATAAGCACGCAAACATGGCTGAGGAACCGTATAGTTGACTTCAGGGGAACGCTGCATTGTATGCATCTTCGCCTTTGATGACTCTGCGCTTGTAGAGGTGTCGTAGGCTTTCTCGTAGTTGATCCATTTAGCTCGTTTTGTAGGCGCTTCGGAGGAGCTAAGGAAGGATGCTGGAGCGGGAACGCAAAGCGGGGCGCGTGCCCGGACCGATTGGCGCGGGCGACTCGATGATGGAGGAAGTCTTGGTGCCTCACACCGGTTGCGGTGTGGGGCTTTTGTTTTGTTTGCAGACAATAATCCTATGCTGACCTGATGGGAAGGAGACGGAGCGATGGCGTTTGTGCGGAGACACAGGATGGTGCTGGTGCCGCTGTGTGTGGCGGTGGTGGCGGCAGTGGGGGCGCTCGTGCTGGGGCCCTCGGGATCGGAGGAGCCGGCGGACGACTCGCCCGACGGAGCGACGGTGACAGTGCATCCGTGGCAGGAGCTCGTCGAGCGTCGGAGCGACCACGTGCGCGAGTGGCGCGTTGTGCGCGAGATCGAGCGTGTGGATCCGGAGACGGGACAGACGGTGACCGACGAGGTCGTCTCGACGGTACGCGAGGTGGCCTCGAACCTCTGCTACCGCGACGCCGAGGGGAGCTGGCAGCCGAGCGTCGCCGAATGGGAGGCGACCGGCGACGGGTTTAAGTCGGACCGCAACGGCTATCAGGTCTATTTCGGCGCCACGCTGGGAGCCAGCTACACGAAGATCGTCTCCGGCAAGCAGTTCTGGATGTGCCCGCGCTCGCTGGTGCTGAGCGACGGCGCGCACGTGCTGCTTGTCGCGGCGATTGATCCAAATGCGGTTGGCCACGTTGACGCGAACGATCCGGCGAAGCTCGTCTTTCCGGATGCCTTTGGCGAAGCGCTTGACGCCGAGCTCGAGTACGTCCTCGAGAAGGCGTCGTTCCACCAGAACGTTGTTCTCCGTTCGGCGATAGCGCTGCCTGATTGTTTCGATGCGGAGGCGGCGCAGTTGCACGTGTTCACCGAGGTCGGGCTCGATTACGCACTGGCCGACAACACCGTCTCGGTTCAGTACGCCGGGGCGGAAGTTGCCGCAGATTTAGACGGGAGCCTCACGCCGTTTTCGAAGCGTGAGCCGATTGCGTTTCTGCGCAGCGAGGTCGGCGCGACGGGCGAGCTCGTAACGAGCGATCTGTTTGCGTTCGCCGCGTCCCGCGTCTACGACAGCGCCGCGGAGGCCGTCAACGAGACGCTCGCCGAGCGGCGCCTGTGGCGCGACCCGACGGATCAGAAGATCTATCTCGTGGAGCGGGTATCGCACTCCTGGCTGGCGGCGGCCACCTATCCGGTGACCCTCGACTACGAGGACAAGAGCGGCAACATCAACAACGAGGAGTGGCGGGCGGACGCCACCTACTACGTCTCGAACAACGTGAACGTCGGCTCCGAGAAGACGCTCACGATCGAGCCGGGCACCGTGATCAAATTCGCGAGCGGCTCGGCGATCAACGTCACGAACGAGGGCGCCAAGATCCTCGCCCAGGGCGAACCGTTCCGCTACATCGTCTTCACAAGCAAGAACGATGACGACTCGGGCGACGAGATTAGCGGCAGCAGCGGCAATCCAGTGGCCAGCGATTACGATGACGCGGTCAACATCGGCGCGAGCGCCTCGGCCGACTGCGCCATCGAGTACTGCAAGATCGGGTATGCGAGCGACGCGATCGAAGTGGACAAGGATATCGGCGCAATCAAGCACTGCATCATTCGCGATTGCGGCGACGCAATGGTCTTCGCCGGTAGCAGTGCACCCGACCTGTTTAACTGCTTAATCGCGGACATCGGCGGCTACGGCGTAACCGTCGCCCCGTATGATGCGCAGGTCGAGCTCGAGATCACCAACTGCACGTTCGACGACTGTGGCTACGGCATCTCACTGATCGCCGGCCCGACCGCGAGCATCGATCTCACCGCCAAGAACAATCTTTTTGCGAACAACACCATCGGTGTGTGCAACTCGGGCCAGGGGACGTGCACGCTCGATTACAACGGCTGGTACGGAAACACCACGGACACCGTCGGCACGAGCAAGGGCAACGATGCCGTGACCATGACGGTCAGCCCGTACAACCACAACACCGGGAGCGGGTCGTATCCCGACAATCCGTGCCCGCTCGGCGACCACTACATCGACACCGAGTACGAGCCAGGCGGGGGGAAGCCGCCGCAGCCGCCCCCGCCGAGCGGCTACCTGCTGGTCGATGCCGGCGACGGGACGGCCGACAGCCACTACGGTGACGGGGGCGACTTCGACTTCGAGCCGCCCGAGACGGTGGACGGCGATATCACCTCCAACACGACCTGGAGTCCCGGCGACGGCGACACCAGCACGGTCGACATCGGCTACCACCAGCCGCGCATAGACAAGCTCATCGATAACACGGCCCGCAAGATCGGCAGCGGCGTCACGCTCACGATCCAGTCCGGCGTGGCCGTGGCGTTCCACAACACGGGCGCGCGGCTGGAGTTCGACTCAAGCGGCGCGTCGGATCGATCGCTGGCATGCGACGGCACCCCGAGCGAGCCGATCATCCTGGCGGGCGGCCCGGTCGTCTCGATGCACGTCGAGGCCCAGTATTACGACGATCCGTTGACCTACGATATCAAGGGCCTCCGCCTGAACGATCCGACCAGTGCCACGGCGACCGCCTCGATCACCTATACGCGCCTGATGGGGCTGCACAAGGCGATCCTGATCGAGAAGGACTCGGACAACGAGATCAAGCACTGCATCTTCGAGCGCGGTCGCGAGTCGCTCTACGGTGAGGGGGCGGCTGATCGGGAAGTGAGCGTCTCTAACTGCCTGTTCCGCTACAGCCACCGGGGCGTCTGCATTGACATGAACGATTCGGCCACGCTGTGGTCGTTCCACAACTGCACGTTCGATCGGAACGACATCGGCATGGTGCTCTGGTCAGGCAGCACCGCGACGGTCAACATCAAGGACTGCCTCTTTTCGAATGCCGACGAGGGGATCCGTCTCAACGACATGCCGACGACGTTCACACACGACTACAATGCGTTTAACAAGTGCGACCCGACGAACAACAAGAAGATCTGGAAGAACTACGGCGGCACGCCGGCCGAGGAGTCGATCGGCGCCAACTCGTACGCGTTAGCATCGAGCCCCTACGACTCGGCCGCCGAGTGGAGCTGGGCCGACCTGTGGTACCTCGACCAGGACGGCGACTTCGTGGGCGGCGGGAGCCGGACGGCATTAGCGGCGAACCTGGCGACGTTCACCACGCGCCTGAGCGACTACGACTACGACTACGGTCAGGTTGACATCGGCTACCACTACCCGACCGGGCTCGACATCACCGACACGCACTTCGACAACGAGGCGAGCGGCGAGGCGGGCGAGATTGATATCCTCTACGACTATGGCGGGAACGTCTCGTACCGCACGATCCGAATATACAACAGCGACGGGGAGCTCGTGTACGAGTACGCCCCATCGGGCGAGGGCACCTACATCCGGCTGACCGGCTGGGACGGCAAGGGCAACCAGAGCGGCTACAACGGCCAGGACCTGGACACCGGCACCTACACGGTGGTGGTCACCGGCGGCGCGCAGGGCAACGAGTACGCGCGCTTTCACCTGTATATCGAGCAGTCGAGCGAGGCGTCGCTCGAAATCCAGCGCCCGGACGATAACGAAACCGTTGACTGGCTCTAAGCAAGGGAGGTGGGGACAATGAAGACGCTCAATCAGTTTATTGGGTTTGTTTCGACAGCGAAAACGGCGCTCGGCCTCATCGCCCTCGCTATGGTCCTTGCTTGGGGAATGCTCGCAGCGCCGGCTCTCGCCACGGATTACCTCCCATCTGGTGACCAGTTCAGCCAGGTCGGCAGTGATGCAGTCGGGTTCAGGTACACCGAAGACGAGAACGGCGATGGGCTGTTGGAATTTGGATTCAGTTGCGCGCTGGATACGAGTGGAAAGATGATCACAGGCGGCGCCCAGTCGGGGCTTTGCCTATATCGTGCCGGGCAGGGGTGGTCTTGTTCAGGGGTGCCGTATTATGAAGGCTCCGGCGACTACATCGTGTGGGTCAGGATCGCCAGCGTAGCCGTTGATGAGTCCACTACGAGAGAGGAAGCGCAGGCAGAAATTCTCATGAGCCTGACGTTCAACGGCGACATCTACGACCCGGTGCTTGCTTTCAGATGGCAGTGGGCCGCGATCCCGGGCGGACCCCCATACCCCGGCGCCCAGTTCCACGTCATTGGAACCATCGAGCCCTGCTGGTGCTTCTGTATCCCCGAGCCGGTGGCCGACTGCGGCAGCCCGTACGTGCCGTTTTCGGCGGGGCCGGTCGGGGGGAGCTTGCACGACGGCAGCGGCTGGGGCGATCAGACCACGCCGCCGAACGAGCTTTTCGGGGCGAACGCCGCGCTTGACTTCCCGCAGCTCCAGTGGTCCACACCCGATTCCGGTACGACCAACATCTATACCTTCAAGCACGGCGCGATGCAGACGCAAGCGTTCGCCGGCATCCCGGACGCATCGGACGAAAAGCCGTTTCCAAGGATACTCCACTCGAACGGCTCGGCGCTGCTGTGGACCTACGTCGCGGCGGACGACGAGTACGAGTTCCTCTCGAAGTCGCGGGCCAGGATGCGCTTCACCGCCAGCGGCTCGACCGGATATCAGAAAGTCTCGAAGATCGTCGCGGCCAACGGCGTGGACAAGCTGCGCTACAAGTGGAGCGGCGACCGGCCGTCGGCAATCTACTCGAACAAGGTCGGCGGCAAGCGCTACAAGACGGCGCTCAACTACAACGGCGACGGCCACATCTCGAGCGTCAACGAGAACGTCGTCTCCGTGAGCGGCACCTGGCCGAACGAGAGCGAGACGGTGCTGTGGTCGCGCACGACGACGGTCAGCTATACGACCAAGAACAACAAGAAGCTGATCAGCACGATTTCTCATCCCGGCAATCTGCAGACCACGTTCGGCTACAGCGACTCAGGCAAGCTCACGAGCGTCACCTACCCCTACGGCCACAGCCAACACTTCGTCTACTCCGACGGCAAAGTCTCCGAGTACTACGAGGACGGTGCGACGCTCAAGAACAACCGCCGGACCTACACGTACAACGTCGCGCCCACCTACAGCGCGATCAGCCCCTGGAAGGTCTTCCG
>CBDUSE010000180.1:0-6447 GCA_965369835.1 uncultured bacterium | reverse complement strand
GGCCTTGACAAACGGAATCGGGAGCGGATATGGGGCTGAAGGCGGGGCTACTCCGTCTGTTTCTCCTTCTCGTCCGACTCGGCGGGTTCCTCCAAGCCCAAGCCAACCGTGACGTCAAAGGGGATGATGACATCCTCCGTTTCGGTGCAATATGTTACCTCGATGGTCCCGCGCGGCATCCAGCGCTCAAGGACAAAACCCTTACTTATCCACGACACCTTTCCTTTTCCTGGGTCCCAGCTTTGCTCAAAGAGGAAACACTTCACTTCGTCGCCAGCCTCGTCGAAGAACCGAATCCCAAGCAAGGCCAACGTCTCGCCCGTGATATCGATGCCGACCTCCATGCCAGCAGGTTTTCTCCTGCTCCTGCCCACCTTGGTGATCCTGAGCCTAAGGGGGCCTGCCTCCAACTTGGTGCCGAACCTGATTGCTACGTCCTCATGTGTTGCCACGAACTTGTTCTTTGCAACAGTAATTGTGAACGTACCCTTCGCCGTGATGCGGGTTGCGCCTTTCTTGGGAACGCAGCCTGAACTGACAGGAATATGTGCAGATTCCCGATCCTCGTTCAGAATCCAACCAGTCTGCGGCGGTCCCCACTCGTCGTCGCCAAGGAATTCGGTGCCCTGATTGTCTTCAAACACGTCTAGCGGGCTCTTGGCCGTGTTGAGCTTGACCAGGTTTCGCCCTGGAATGTCAACACGCAGATATAACGTCGTCCCTAGAAACGAGGGTGAGATAGACACATCGTAGAGTCGCGCGCCTATCATGAGTTCCGAAACACTGACTTTCACTTCGGGCGGATTTTCTTCGGTCTCTTCTGCCCCAGCCAATACGAGCGCCGCCAGAACGGCCACGAGCACAAAGAGCGACAAGCGCCTCTTCATTCGTCAGTCCCTCCGTCAATAGGCTCATCGGGCCCGAGTGTTACATCGAGCTCAAACGGGACGCTCACGGTCTCCTTCTTCTCCGTCCAGTAGGAGACCTGGATTGTTGCCGAATCAACCACCTTCCACAACGTATACGTGCTCCGCTCCGGTCCTGAGAAGGTGGAATTGATCCCCCACTTGATTTCGTCGCCTTGAGCGTCAAGAAACTTCAGAACACGGAAGCCGTCGCCCGGTGGCCTGATCTCCACAAACATCAAAACCGAACCTTGCCGCTTGACCTTAGTGATGTTGTACTTCTTATCGTGGACGGTGAATGTCGTCCCTTTTCGCAGAGGGAGCGACTTGTGCTCATCTGTTTTGAGGGTGCCGAGCTCGATGTTCACCGTGCCGGCCACAGTCAAGCGCGTCGCTCCGGGCGCCGGGAGACGGAGAGACAACAGCTTGAAAACCAATGCCTTGGTATCCTCGCTGTAGTAGTACTTGAAGTCGCCAATTCCCGAGCAGTGGTCACCTTCGTCCGTACGGCGCAGATCAGTCCCTAAATCGTCCTTAAAGACCTCGATGGTTCCGCCATGCGATTTCACGATTCCGCCTTCCGGCCTGTAAGCCAAAAGCATGATCCTCGTCTTGACATATTGCTCATTCAAGACTGTAAAGGAACGATCTTCATCCGGTGTCAGGCGAATGCCATGATGCAGAATCTTGATCTCCCCTGCATCCGACGCTTTCTCCTTGTTCTCGGACAAATCCTGGCCTTCAGCATTCTTTTCGATCGAGCCTTCTGTGGATGGTTCAGCGGCCGGGCAGTTGACAACAAGCTCTGCACAACAAAGACACAAGACTGTGCCAAGCATTAGGAAAACGTGTATTCGCATCGCCCCTCTCCCTACATAATGTCCGCCTGGAATTCAATGGAACCCAACTCAACGACACCTCTTGAGTTTACTTCACGAGGCTGACGGTGTCTATGTAGTAGGTCGTGGCTGCTGAGCCGACGTTGATGATGGCGATTTTGGACACGGCGGTCTGGCCGACACGGAAGTCGCTGAACGGGATGGAGACCTGCTGCCACCGACTGCCGGAGATGGCGCCGCCGCTGACGTACTTGCGGTTGTTGACCAGGACGGTACTGATGATCTGGTCGTTATCGTCGAAGAGCGAGACGCTGAGCGCCTGGCCGCCGGGCTGTCCGCCGTTGACGTAGAAGTCGAGCGCGCGATAGCCGTCGGTCAGGAAAGCGTCGTGGCGGCCGAAGCCGAGGCCACCGCCCGGCTTTTGCTGGACGAGGATGGCACGTTTGCCCCGGGCGGGGTCGTCCTGATTGGCGAACTCAAGAGTGCTGTTCCACGACCAGTCCTGCCAGCCGTTCTTGAGGCCGTCGGTGTAGATGACATGCGCCGTGCGCACGGTTCGGTGAACGGGCCTTTCGTCCCGGGTTTTCTCGGCCTTCGAGAAGAGCGGCACGCGCTGCGTGGTGAAGCCGACGTCGTCGAGGTAAAACGTCGGCATCGTTTCTTCGGACGGATTGTAGAGGGCGACGCGGGTCGTGTCCTTGTAGCCCGGCTTGAGCTGACTGAGCGGTACGACGAAGAACTGCCACCGGCGAGGAGCAATCTCGCCGCCCTGAATGTGGGCCGCGGTCGCGAGGCGGACACCTCGACTGCTGGGCAGGATCTTGCCCGCGGTGTCGGTGAGGACGACGCGGATGTTCTGCCCGCCCTCGCTGCCGCCGTGGATCCACCCGATGAGCGCGTAGAAGCGCGTGAGGTCCTTGCCCCTTTTGAAGCTGAAGCAGAGGGCGCCCTTCCCCTTGAGCGTCACCTCCATCGAACACACGCCGTTATAGACGCGGGTTGTGTGCTTGGCATCCACCTCGGCGCGCCACGAGCCGTCCTTCCACATGTTTCGGAACTCGTCGTCGAACATCATGTGGGCGTAGGTGACGGCTGCCGGCGCCGCGTTTGTAAAGAGGCACGCGACAACGCAGGAAAGCGTTGCGAACAGCAGGAGCGGCATAAGCGTTCCGAAAAAACCGCGCCGCTCAAGACGGTGACACACTCGGTTCGTCATGGCGGCCTCTCGCGCTCAGATGAGGCCTCACGGGGGTAGCGAAAGCGCCTACCCGTGGGGGTAGCCATTCTTTATGAGGGACGCTCCGGGCCACGCCGGAGTTTCCCCGCCCAACGAATCTAAAACTACAGACAGCATGCCCGCCCGTCAAGACATGCCGTATAACGGGCGATGAACTTGGGAGCGGAACGCCCCCAAGGCAGCGCCGGCGTTTGACCCAAGCTCAAGCCGGGGCCGAGACGGCGGCGCTACATCCAGCACAGGTTCGTAGCACCGGTATCTTGCCGGCTGTCCGGTGGGCATCTTGCCCTCGGAGCTTGTCGAACTAGGAGACGTGGACGATCTTGGTGCCCTGGGGTTCGAGGTCGAAGGGGATCTCGCGCAGATCGGAAAGCGCATTGCGGACCTTGGGTCGGCGATGCTCGGGGACGTAGAGAAGGAGAAAGCCACCGCCGCCTGCGCCGAGGAGCTTGCCGCCGACGGCGCCGGCTTCGCGCGCGCGCTCGTAAGCGAAGTCCACGAGCTCGTTGGTGATGCCGCTTGCCAGCTCGCGCTTGAGCATCCAGCCCTCGTGTAATAGCTCGCCGAACTCGTCGAGGTTGCGCCCTTCCTGGAAGATGCGCCGGATCTCGCCGGCGAGGTGGCTCATCGTGCGGAGGAAGTCGAACTTGTTGCCGGTCTCTTTGCGCTGCTCTTCGAGGATCTCGCCCGCCGACCGGGTGATTCCGGTGTAAAAAAGCATGAGCCGGTCGCTAAGGCTCGTCTTGAGCTCTCGCGTGCAAACGACGGGATCAACGAAGACGCTCTCGTCGGGATTGAAGCGGATATACTGCAGACCGCCGTAGGCGGCGATGTACTGGTCTTGCTTGCCGATCGGCTCGCCGACGATGTCTATCTCGATCTCGCACGCCTCGCTTGCGAGCCGTTCAGGCGGGGCGTAGGTGCCGCTGTAGGCGTAGAGGGCGTTCAGCAGCCCCACGGTGAAGCTCGACGAGGAGCCGAAGCCGGTGCCGGCAGGGATGTCGGAGATTGAGGTCACTTCGATCCCGTTGAGGATGCCGACCTTCTTAAGCGCCTCGCGCACGAGCGGGTGCCGGATTTCTTGGGCGGTCTCGGCGATCTCGGTCTTCGAGTAACTGACGCGAACGGTGTGATCGAATCGCTCGTTCACAGTGAGGTACATGTACTTGTCTATGGTCGTGGAGATGACGGCGCCGGGCTCGTGCTGGTAGAAGGCCTTGAGGTCGGTCCCTCCGCCCGCGAACGAGACGCGAAATGGGGTCCTCGAGATGATCACGCCACGGTCCTCTCCGAGAAGGCGATCAAGCCTGATTCACAACCACTATACAAAACGGCCCGGCATCGCACAACCTTAGCCCGGATTTCTCACAAGTCCAGCGCGGCTTGTTCGAAATCCGCCACCGCCGCAAGACGTTGCGGCGGTGGCTTCGACGCGGCGCAGCAGCACCTTGCTCAGGGCTAACCCTGAGCGACAGCGACCCAAGTCGCTGGAGTCGAAGCCCGGAGGGCGCATTTCGCACACGCAGTGTGAGAAATGCGGGTTAGGGATAGGGCGCCACGCCCGAGGCGCTTCCTGCTATAATAACGGTATGGTAAAGGAAAGCTCACAGATCAAGGCGATCGCGACCAACAGGCAGGCGCGGCGCAACTACCATATCTCCGAGACGTACGAGGCGGGGATCGCCCTTCGGGGCACGGAGGTCAAGTCGCTGCGCGCCGGCAAGATCGAGCTGCGCGACGCGTACGCGCGAGTCGTGGACGGTGAGGTCTGGATGTACAACTGCCACATCAGCCCGTACGAATACGGCAACATCCACAACCACGACCCGATGCGGCCAAGGAAGCTGCTGCTGCACCGGCAGGAGATCAAACGCCTCTTCGGCAAGACGGCCGAGCGAGGATTTACGCTCGTGCCGACCCGGATGTACTTCAAGCGCGGGCGCGCGAAGGTGGAGATCGGCCTCGGCAAGGGCAAGCTCCTGCACGACAAACGCGAGGACATCAAGGCGCGCGACGCCGCCCTCGAGATGAAACGCGCGCTCGGGAGGAAGCGGCGGTAGAGGGAGACTGGAGGAATGCCTAATGGGCTGGCAAGATCGTACTATACGATGGGATGATGACCAGGTGTCCTTCTTCGTCGAGAAGCTATGCGCATATTGTATGAGCGTCCCGGATACCGGGAAACCGCGCTTGTACGAGAGATGGGCTCGGAGTCCCGAGCAAAAACGACACCGCATAACCACCGAAGACATAGCAACGGCCAATACGTTCGCGGCACGTACGAGCCTTCGGAGGTGGAGGAGGTTAGTCGGCTCGAAACGCGTGACGGCGCACCTGCGTGGGATTCCGCACGATGAAGGCCTTTTCCCCATGACTCGGGAGCGCTGGCAGGACATAAGCAAGGCTCTGAGCTCATTGCTTGGCGTCCTCGTTGCGGAGCCCGGCATTGCTATTGGCGTCGCCACGAAGGTCCTCCACCTGAAACGGCCCGAGCTGGTCCCGATCTGTGACAGCGTAGTAATGGGAAGGCTGATTTCTTGTGCCAACAGCACGAAGAGCGTGGCCCGCGCGATGAAATGTATCGAGAAGTTCCGCGACATCGGTATGCAAGAGGGGAATCGCGCCGTGCTGAAGACAGCTCAGGGCTTCCTCAGAGAGAAGCTGCCTCCGGGAAACGCCCATCGAGAGATGTCGCTGGTGAAGATCCTGGACTCAGTTCTGTGGTTCGACACTTCTGAAAGGCTCCCCTACTTCGATCTGCTTGGGTGGAAAAGCTAGGCGTCCGCGGTGCTACGAGTTGGGGATTCGGTAATTCGCTGGCCCTTATTGCCCCGACGCCCATGGCCAGTGCTCCCTGGGGCGACCCAGGCCCACCGTCACAATAGGAAGGGGTTGGAGGTGCGCTCGGCGCCGACGGTCGTGGGTGGGCCGTGGCCGGGGTAAAGGGTCACGCTGTCGTCGAGGGTGAGGATTCTCTGGCAAATGCTCTCGAGGAGCTGCTCGTGCGAGCCGCCGGGCAGGTCGGTCCGGCCGATGCCGCCGGCGAAGATCGTGTCGCCGACGAAGACTGCGTCACCGATCTTGTACGAGACGCCGCCCCGGGTGTGGCCCGGGGTGTGGAGCACGTCGAAGCGGAAGGGCCCGGCCTCGACGACGTCGCCGTCCTTGAGCGCGTAGTCGGGCGGCGGTTTGGGCTCGGCATGGAAGCCGAAGAACTCGGCCTGCTCGACGACGCGCCGGTAGAGCTCGCCGTCCGCTTCATGAAGGTAGATCGGCGCGTCGAAGGCGCCCTTCAGTTCTCCCACACCGCTGATATGATCCCAGTGGCCGTGCGTCAGCAGAATGGCGGCCAGCCTTGTGCCGGCCTCTTCGATCCGGTTGATGAGCGGCCTTGGATGAACGCCGGGGTCAATGACCACACCTACCTTGTGCTCGTCCTCAAGAACAAGATAGGCGTTTTGCCGCA
>CBDUSE010000179.1:0-6450 GCA_965369835.1 uncultured bacterium | reverse complement strand
TGATAGTCATCGACGAAATGCCTGGACGCGCGCTCTCTCTTGGTGCGGAAGCGTGGTAGGGCGGGTCGCCCTCGGCCCGCCGAAGCGCCGACGGCGCGACACGCCAGCACCGGCAACCGGCCTCTGTCGCCGCTTCGCGGCTGCGGCGGGCCGAGAGCGACCCGCCCTACACCCAGGCGTCAGCGTACTTCCTTGATGACCATAAAGGAGCCGGGGGGCAACCCCCGAGTAGAAGTCCCCCGGATCAGGGGCGCTGGACAGGAGAAAAAATCAGTTTGACATTGCCCCGTCCAGGTGGTAGGTATCAATGCCTAGCTCTATAGAGGGGGCAGGCTGCCGCGGCGCCATGCCGCGTTGGACAACAGAGGAGAGGCCAGGTTCCAGTGTATTGAATCGCCTGCCACGTCCTTATACATAGCCGTCATATCGAATCATTGACCGAGACGGACAAGGCGAGGCACGGAACCATGAATCCCGCCGACCGATGCGGGCAAGGCCGAACCCACCCCGCTCTGTGGCCCGATCCCGTAGCTGTACTGAGTATGGAGGCAGTACCTCGTACAGCCGCTGTGCTCTGCACAGCCTCCCGCTGTGCTCGGCACAGCCCTCGTGCCCGACGCAGTTCTGGTACGACTCCGGTGCATGGGTCCACGCTCATCGCATTGCGAGCAGCGTGTTCGCCCGGGCGCATCCGTATGCGCGGCGGGAATCGTCGCGTGCTCACACCTCGCCGCCGACTCGAGCAAACAGATCCAACCCGAAGGAATTAGGGAGCCATGAGCAAGTCATTCGTCTGCTTCGACATCGGCTCGGATACCCTGAAAATGGTCCTGTTCTCCGCCGACAACGGCGCCCTGCACCTCGAGGACTTCGCGGTGGTGAACCTCGGCATCCCGCCGGACACCTCGCTCGAGGAGCGCAACAGCGTCGTCGCCCAGACGATCCGCTTCACACTCGACGAGCGGAAGCTCAAGCCCAAGACGATCCACATCTCGCTCTCGGGCCAGTCGGTGTTCGTGCGGTTCGTCAAGCTGCCGGCGGTTGAGGAGAGCAAGATCGCCCAGATCGTGCGCTACGAGGCGCAGCAGCAGGTGCCGTTCCCCATCGACGAGGTCGAGTGGGACCACCAGGTGATCGGCGACGCCTCGGGCGACGAGATTGACATCGTGCTCGTCGCGATCAAGACCGAGATCGTCTCGGGCCTCGTCGAAGCGATGCGCAAGCAGCACCTCGAGGTCGAGACGGTGGACGTCTCGTCGCTCGCGCTCTACAACACGATGATCTACAACGAGGGCCCGTTCGAGACGTCCACCGCGCTCATTGACCTGGGCGCCAGGACGACCAACCTGATCATCGCCGAGGGCATCAACCTGTGGTCGCGCAGCATCCCGATCGGGGGCGAGAACTTCACCCAGGCCGTCGCCAAGGAACTCGAGGTCCCGACCGAGGAGGCGAACAAGATCAAACGCCTCGTCTCGGTCGGAGAAGGCGGGCCCGAGGGCGACGACGAGAACGTGCGCCGCGCCTCCGAAGCGGTCACCAAGGTGCTCAACCGGTTGCTTGCCGAGATCCGCCGCTCGATCGGCTACTACCGGACGCAGTCGCAAGGCGCACCCGTGCAGCGTGTTCTGATCTCCGGCGGCGGCTCGTTTGTCAAGAAGATGGGCGAGTTCCTCGCCGGAAAGCTGGGGGTCGAGGTTACGGCCCTCTCGCCGCTGGCGAAGGTGAGCGTGGCGCCGAGCGTGGACGCCGAGGCGCTCAAGGTCCAGGGCCGGCTCCTCGGCGACGTCGTGGGGCTCGGCTTGCGCGCGGCCGGGCGCGGGATCATGAAGACCAACCTGCTCCCGAAAGCGATCGTCTACCAGCGCGAGCTCTCGAAGAAGAAGGTCTTTATCGTGGGCGCCGCGGCGTGCCTCATCGGGGCCGTCATTCTGTGGGGTCTCAACGCGCAGGACGGCGCCCGCAAGGCCGAGCAGACCCTCGAGGAGCTGACCGCCAAGGAAACCGAATGGAGCGATTACGCGTCGCGCATCGGTCGCGTCGAGGGCAAGCTCAACGAGATGCAGGGTCGCCTCGCCGAGATCGAGAAGATGCAGGCAGCGCGGCTTTACTGGGTGGACTTCATCGAGACGATCAAACGCGAGAAGCCCGAGTACGCGTGGTTCACCGGCATCTACGTCGAAGGGACCGAGAGTTCCGGCCGTGACTTCAGCTCCGGCTTCACCTCTCCGGGGAGAAGCCCTATGGGTCCGGGTCCGGGCATGAGAGGCCCCGCTTCGGGCTCGATGGGCCCACCCAGCCGCGTGGCGAGAAGGACGACGCCGCGGACCGGCACCAGGGAAAGGGCCGTCGGCCCGAGGACGAAGGTGAAGCTCAAGGGCTACTTGAAGATCACCAAGAGCGGCTCGAACCCCGAGCGCGTGCTCGCCGCCCAGGTCGAAGACCTGCGCGTCGCCCTCGAGGAGCGGAACAAGTACTTCAGCAACGTGACCGCGAAGAGCCATGAGCCGATCGAGGGAAGCGAGCGGCGTGGAGAGAAGCTGGCCAGGTTCGTCTTCGAGGCGAACCTGGACGTTCCATTTGACTTCTAAACCAGGGAGGCGGACCCATGGTACCCATGATATTCAAAAAGAACTTTGCTTTCATCGCCATCTTGGCCGTCCTGGTGGTGGCGTTTGTCGCCTCGCTCGGCTGGCTGCATCGCCAGGCTTCCCAACTGCACAAGCGTAAGGACGAGATCGAGAGCAAGCAGGCCAACATCGAGAGCAAGCAGGCCAACCTCAAACAGCTCGGGAGGAAGAAGCCCGCGAGCGAACATCTCGCCGCCGTCAAGGCGCAATATGAGAAAGCGGAAGCCGAGTACGCCAGGCTCAATAGCCGGCTCCTGACCTGGTGGGACAAGGAGATCTACGATCTGGAGAAGTCGCCCCGCCAGCCGGTCTTGTTCCTGGGCGATCTGCAGCAGTTGCGCACCCGGATCCGCACGTTTGCCGACAACAAGAGTGTCCTGCTCGGCACGGGCGTCGAGAACCTCGGCTTCCCCGAGCTGGCCCAGGACACGCCGCCCGCAGAGGTCACCTTCGAGATGCTCAAGCAGCGCTCGGTCATACAGGACATTCTGATGCTGCTGATCCAGAACAAGGTCGAGTCCATTGACTCGATCACCTGGCGCGGGCCGGAGGCCGGTGGCAAGCTCTACGGCAAGTACCTCGTCAGCGTCTCGTTTACCTGCAAGTATCCGTCGCTGGCGAAGTTCCAAACGGACCTCGTCAACAAGGCGAAGGTGCCGGTTGACCTATACGGCGACTTCCCACGTAACTACCTGGTGATTGAAGGGCTTTCCTACGTCACCGAGGACCGCAAGGTGGCCAGCCTCGCGAGTGCCGGCTCGACAGGGAGCGGAACCACAAGAACCGGGCCGGGCAGAACCTCCCCCGGCAGGACAAGCCCTTTCAGGATCGTGCCGGGCAGAATCCTCCCCGGCCGGTCGTCCGCGAGGCCCCCGTCGGGCTCGGCTCCCGGACGCACACCGACTCACAGCGGCACCGGCACCATGCGGCAGCCAACCACCGGCGCACGGGAAAAGGAGAAGCCGAGCGTCGGCCGCGAGCCGAACTACAACATTCTGACCGTGACGATGACGATCGCCATGGTGGACTTCGCCGAGGAGGTTACCGGGCCGGTTCCGGCGCTCGAAGAGGAGAAGAATACGTCCCGAGCCAAGGGGAAAACGAGGACCGCAGAGAACCCGCCCGGCAGGTAGGCGGGACGGACACACGGAGCGCGCCCGATCCGAGAGGACGGTGAGCGAGCATGGCATCTCGAAACGCAACACGTTTGATCTGGCACGCGGACAAGCTCTTTATGGGGGCGGTCCTTCTGGTGTGCGCGGTGGCGGTCGTTGCTTTCTGGAAGGACGGCCCGAGGCAGCCTGAAGCGCCGACGCTCGTCATGCGCGGCGGCCTCGAGTTCCACGGCGGTTTCTCCGAAAGGACCTTCAGGACGTTGACGCCGGACATCTCGGTGGACATCGCGACCGACCCCGACGAGTACCGCCCCCGCCCCGGCGAGCACGTCTGTGTTCAGCCCGAATGCACTTACATCCTGCCCGACGGCACCAAGTGGTGCCCGGTCTGCGGCACTCCGCAGGACGACCGTGACCGCGACGGCATGGACGACCAGTTCGAGGAGAGCCACACAGCGACCGACCCGGACGTGGCCGACGGCGGGCTCGACTACGACGGCGATAAGTTCACCAACAAGGAAGAATACGACGCGGGCTCGGACCCCGACGATCCGAACTCGATCCCAGCGCCGATCAGGCTCGTCGGCGTCGGGCGGGAGTTCGTGGATGTGCTCTTCCGCGGCTTCTACGAGCGGCCGAGCGGCGACCGTGCCATCCAGCTCAACTGGGGCAACGACACCCACACCAGGATCCTCGAGCTCGGCTCGACCTTCCGAGGCTACCGGCTCGAGAAGGTGAACGAGCGCCTCGTGCGACAAGGCGACGAAAGGCGCGGCACCGAGCATTTTGTCACGGATTACGACCTGATCCTTAGGCGGCCTGGCGGCGGCGAACTCGTCCTCCCGCGCAATACGCTTGTGCGCGAGCCGGAGTGGTACGGGATTTTCGCCGCGGCGGGCACGCCGAAACCGAAGGTGCGCGCGTATGCAGGCATGACCTTCAAGATCGAGGGGCATACGTACATAGTTGTGGAGGTCTCCCCCCGCAGCGCGCGTCTCATTGGCGATCGAGGAGAACACTACAACCTGGCACTGAGACCCGAGCGACCAAGGTGACGGCACATGGCGGATGACCTGAAAAAGAAGCTCGTGCAGTACGGCGACAAGGTGCTCTTCGGCATCTTCGTCTTCGTGCTGGTGACCACAGCGGCATTCACGTTGCTGGGCGGCAGAACTGAGTCGGACACGGACACCTTCAGTCCTGGCAGGTATCAGCCCGGCGAAGGGACCCTGGGCGAGCAAATCGCCCAACTCTCGATGAAGTTCGACACCGGCGAGCTCCCCGAGGCGTACGTCACCGGCGGCTTCGCCACCGATCCCGACGAGATCAACCCGCGCCGGGGCGAGAAACAGTGCGAGTACTGTGGCTGGATCGTTCCCAAATCGCTCAAGCGCTGCCCGAACTGCCGCAAGTGGTTCGAGAACGACGACGACAAGGACGGCATGCCCAACGACTGGGAAGACCGATATGAGAAGGTTGACCGCTACACGCCGGACGCCGACAAGGACCCCGACGGCGACGGCTTCACCAACCTCAAGGAGTATCTCGGCGGCTCCGACCCCGACGACCCCAAGTCCATCCCGAGCCCCTTCCGCCTGACGAAGAGCTACCGTAAGCCGATTGATATCCGCTTCAAGGGATACATCGTCAAGCCAGGAGGCGATCGGAACGAGATTGATCCCGAGTTCTGGGTCTTGCAGATGAACTACGGTCGTGCCAGCGACACGGCCTTTATCCCGCTGGGCGGCTTCTTCCACGGCTACCGGCTCTATCCACTCGATAAAAAAAAGAGGCGCGTCGAACCGGGCGGTAACATCCCCCCTTACGACGAGGATATCTATGTCCTCTCGATCAAGCGACGGGGCCAGGAGCCGATCAAGCTCGAGAAGGACAAGTGGGCGACAACGAACGAGACGTACGTCAACCTGCTGGTGACCCGGGGCAAGGACAGCGGCAAGGTCTTCAAGGGCCGCACCGTCGGCGACGTGTTCGTCGCCAACGGCCAGCGGTTCGATCTCATCGAGATGCGTGGCAACAACACCATTCTGAGGGGCAGCGAGGGGGAGATCTACACGCTCTACTGACCAGCTTCACGCTGGTCGGCTCGACCGGCCCGGCCGGACGAGCACTGGCAACACGACACAGAGCAAAGGAGATAAGCCATGAGAGCGATCGCCCTCCCCTTCGTACTCGTTCTCGCGGCCCTCTGGGCCGTGACGCTCTGGACTGCCCCCCTCTGGGCCGCCGCAACCGCCGGCGCCGCCACCGAGGAAACCCCCGCGCCCACGCCCGCCATGGACACGGTATCCAAAGAGGACGTCCAGAAGCTCGCGGCGCAATATTACGCCGAAGGCCTGCAAGCGTGCAGCGCTGGCAAGCTGAGGCCGGCGCGCAGACTGTTCGAGGCAGCCCTCAAGCTTGACCCCTCCCACACCAAGGCGAAATCCATACTCCAAGCCGTGGAGAAGAAGCTCGGCATCACCGACCGCGACAGGCTCAACGAGAAGCTCAAGACGCGCATCGTAAAAGTCGAGTTCAAGAAGGCCACCGTCAAGGAGGTCATAGGCTTCTTGGCACGGGAGGCGGAGGTCAACATCGTCTTTGACGCCTCTGCCCTGCGGCTGCTAGTGCTCTGACTCGTAAGTTCGGCGACGTATTTTGTGTGGATGTTGTCAGGGGCGTTCAGGCGGCTTGGGGTGCGCATT
>CBDUSE010000178.1:0-6462 GCA_965369835.1 uncultured bacterium | reverse complement strand
CGCTTCGAAGCCTCAACCTGCATAAAGGTGCTTAAGTGAACGGTATTGGGGTTAGGCGCAAGCCCGCGGAACGCTGACCGGTAGGTGGTTTGCTCGCTTCAACTGGTCGTTTTTACGGTTTGCTTGGTCATTTTCCCCAGAGGTTTTCGCCGGGTTCACGTCAAGAGTTGCGCGCCGATCACAAACCGGTGAGCGCGGGTCACGTCGCCGTGACCCGGGTGGAATCGGCGCGAATCGGTCTCTGATGGCGCCGGTTTCCGGGCCGGGTGGCATGCGGCATGCACTATCTGCTGGCGGCGTGAGCGACCTGCCGAGGCGGACAAACCGCCGTCGAGAAAGACGGCAACAGGGACCCGACGGGTGGCCCGCCACTGCACTGATCGAACGTACGCTGTGTGTTTGCTGCCTTCTCCGAAGCGTGCGGGGCGCCGTTCAGCAAGAGCGGCGCCCATCTTCTTGCAGCAAATAGGGACAATCGCTGGGTCGAACAAAGGCGTTGCCATGCGCGGACGGCTTTGCTAGGAGTGGCAGCGACCCCACACGTCCGGAGGTGGCGCCATGAGCGAGACGACGCACGATCGCGAGACCGATTCCCTTCTGCGCGTGACTCGCACGATCAGCAACTGCGTGCCGTTCGAGGAAGCGCTCCACGTGGCGATCGAGGAGGCGCGCAAGCGGCTCGTGTTTGGCGCTTTCGCGGTCGTGCTGCTCGACGAGGAGACCGAGACGCTCAGGATCAAGATCGCCCGTGGGGTGAGCAACTCGTTCATCAAGCGTTACCATCGCCCGATCGGGTCGGGCGTGACCGCGAAGCTGATCTGGAGCGAGCAGCCGGTGCTCATGGCCGAGGCGGACAGGCAGTCGCCCGAGTACGAGGAGCTGCGGCTCGAAAACGACTTCACCTCGCTCATCTGCGTGCCGATCATTGTCTGCGGCGGCGGAATAGGCTACATGCAGATCGAGCGCTCCTTGGGCGAGCCGTACACGCAGGACGACCTGCGCTTCGCCCAGCTCATCGCGAACCTCGGGGCGGTCGCCAAGACGATGGATCGCCTGCTCAAGGAGAACGAGCAGCTTACCTTCATTGACCCGGTCACCCAGGCGCTCAAGCACAACACCTTTCTCCGCGCGCTCAGGCGCGAGCTCGAGCGCGCAAAGATGCTCTCGACGCGTACGGCGATCGGCCTGCTCGACCTTGACAACTACAAGGCCTACAGCGAGATCCACGGCCTCAAGGCGGGCCGCGAGGTGCTGGCGGAGGTCGCCGGCATTGTCAAGGCACACATCAAGGGCATTGACCTGGTGGGCCGCTTCGGCCTCGACGAGCTGATCTTCGCGGCTTTCAAGATCGGCGATCGGGAAAATGCCCAGCGGTTATTCGACTCCATCCGCGCGGGAGTGGAGGAGTACGGCCGCTGCTGCGGCAAGCCGCACCCACTGGCGACGATCGGCGGGCTCGTCGTCGAGCCGGACAAGAAGATCGAGGACTTCACTCCGATGGTTCTCAGGCTGCGCCACGCGCTGCACACCGCCCGCAACCAGGGCGGGAATCTTGTCCAATTCGTTGATAGCTAGTGAGTTAGCTCGTCCGCTTTTATAGCAAGTCGTTCTTCTTCCCGAGCTTCCTAATCTGCATAATCTGTGGCTTCCTAGGCGAAAATAAAGCATATTATGTCTTGACAATTCGTTTTATTTTCGCCATGCTTGGGCCGATACCTAAAGTCGAGAAGCGGGATTGCCTCATCCTGCTTTGCCCTCTCCCCACACAGGATGGGGCAGCCTGGGTCCGCCTCTGGCGGATAACGCCGCCAGAGGCGGACACCTCGCTAATGCACAACATTCGGGGGCGCAATGATTGCCGGGTCAAGGCAGCCCGAGCGAGCGGGCCGGTCTCCCTTCGTGCATCTGCACGTCCACTCGAACTACACGCTGATGTCCGGGGCGAACAGGGTCGAGGAGATCGTGCGGGCCGCAGGGCTTCTGGGGTTCGACGCCGTGGCACTGACCGACACCAACGCGCTCCACGGCGCGGTCCCATTTTACCGGGCGTGCGAGGCGGCCGGTGTAAAGCCGATCATCGGGGCCGAGATCGAGCTCGGCGGCGTGCGCGCCGTGCTGCTGGCGCGGGACGTGGAGGGCTATCGCGCCCTTTGCCGGATCGTGACTGCGCGCCAGCTCGACGACGATTTCCCCATGCCACACAACCCCGCGGCACGTGAGGCAGGGCGTGGCGTGGAAGCGCCGCAGCCGGTGCCAAAGATGACCGGGTGGATCGAGCCGTGGGCGCACCATGTATACGTCCTCACCGCGCACGAGGGGCTCCTCCGCGCGCTCGCCGTGACGGGAGCGAGAGAATCGCTCTTCGTCGAGCTGCAGTACTTCGGCGACTACGCAAGCCGCAAGCGCGTCGAGTCTCTTGGGGCGCTCGCCAATGAGCGCGGCCTGCGCACCGTGGCGACCAACGGCGTCTATTTCGTCGAGCCGGAGGGGCACGAGCGGCACCGGCTGCTCACGGCCATCCGCCGGAATACGACGCTTTGCGCCCTGCCCGACGACGACACTGTGCATCCTGAATGTTGTATGAAGGATTTTGGGGAGATGCTTCGGCTTTTCCATGAACGGCCCGAGGCGGTCCGCCGGGCGCGGTGGATCGCCGACCGCTGCAACGTGCGCCTCGAGCTTGGCCGCGCGCACCTGCCGTCGTTCCCGGTGCCGACGGGCGAGACGGCGGACGCGTACCTGCGCCGCGTGGCGCTCGTCGGGGCGCGCAAGCGTTACCGGCGGATCACGCCAAAGGTGCGCGAGCGGCTCGACTACGAGCTCGGCGTGATCGCTCGGACCGGGTTTGCGCCGTACTTCCTCGTCGTGTGGGACATTGCGCGCGAGGCCTTCCGGCGGGGCATCCCGACCGTGGGGCGCGGCTCGGCGGCCAACTCGATCGTGTCGTACTGCCTCGGGCTCACGCACGTCTGCCCGCTGCGCCACAACCTGTTTTTCGAGCGCTTCCTGCACCTCGAGCGCAAGGGCTGCCCCGACGTGGACCTCGACTTTTGCTGGCGGCGCCGCGACGAGATTCTCGAGTGGGTCTACGACCGCTATGGCCACGACCGGGTGGCGATGATCTGCACCTTCAACACGCTCGGTCTGCGGTCCTCGATTCGCGAGGTGGCGAAGGTCATGGGCCTGCTGGGCGACGAGATCAGCGCGTTCACGAGGCGGCTGCCGTACTTCCACACCGGCCCGATCGAGCGCATCGTCGCCGAGGTGCCCGAATGCCGCGACCTCCCGGTCGGCACCGAGCCGTGGAAGACGATCGGGCGCCTCGCCGGCACGATCGCCAACTTTCCCCGCCACCTCGGTACGCATGCGGGCGGGCTCGTCGTGGCGCCGCAGCCCGTGACCGACTACCTGCCGCTCGAGTATGCCGCCAAGGGCCTGGTGATCACCCAATTCGACATGCACGCCGTCGAGGACATAGGGCTTGTGAAGATTGATCTGCTCGGCCAGCGGGCGCTCTCGGTCATCGCCGACGTCGTCGAGGAGGTCCGCCGCCGCACCGGCGCGGTGCTCGACGTGCGCAACCTCGAGGAAGGCGACCCCGAGCCGATCGCGTGGTGGAAGCGCGCCGAGACCATCGGCTGCTTCCAGGTCGAGTCGCCCTGCATGCGCGGGCTGCTGAAGAAGCTGCACGTGGACGGCCTCGACATTCTGACCGCCGCCTCGTCGCTCGTGCGGCCGGGGCCGTCGGACGCCGGGATGACCAAGCAGTTCATCGCCCGCTACAACGGCCGCGAGAAGGTGCGTTACCTCCATCCGCGCTTGCGCCCGCTGCTCAAAGAGACCCTCGGCGTGATGGTCTACCAGGAGGACGTGATCAAGGTCGTGCACGAGCTCGCCGGGCTCGGCTTCGGCGAGGCCGAGATGCTCCGCAAGTCCATGAGCAAGAAGCGCGGCGTCGAGGCGGTGGCGTCGTACGAGAAGCGCTTCGTCCGCGGCGCAATCGAGCGCGGCCTCGACGCGCCGATCGCCCAAAAAATCTGGGAGCAGATCGCCAGCTTTGCCGGCTACGCGTTTTGCAAGGCGCACTCGGCGAGCTACGCTCAGGAGTCGTACCAGTCCACCTGGCTCAAGGCGCACTACCCGGCGGCGTTCATGGCGGCCGTGCTTGCGAACGGCGGCGGCTTCTATCATGCGGAGGTCTACGTCAACGAGGCGCGCCGGATGGGCCTGCGCGTGCTCGGGCCCGACGTGAACGAGAGTTCTGCGGGATGGACCGGCTGGGACGATTGGGTTCGCGCCGGGCTCGAGGAGGTCCGCGGTCTCACGACGGGCTCAGTCGAGGCGATTCTTGAAGGCCGAAGTCACGGCCCGTACGCCTCCGTCGAGGATTTGTGCGCTCGCGTGGAAATCACCAAGGGCGAAGTCGAGAACCTCGTCCGCGCCGGCGCCTTCGATTCGCTCGGCCGCACCCGCCCGCAACTGCTGTGGGAGTGTGGCCCCGCTTTTAACGACACCAAGGATGACGGCTCGCGTCGGGGATGTAGGGCGGGTCGCCCTCGGCCCGCCGAAGCCGCGAAGCGGCGGCAGGGTCGTCGCAGGCAAGGGCCTGTCGCGCCTTCGGCCCCCGCCAGGGCCCCGGCGGACCTGCGGCGGGCCGAGGGCGACCCGCCCTACAACGCTGGCGCGTCAGTAACGCGGCTCTGTCGAGGCGTTCCGTTGAAAAGCGGCACTGGGAAACACTCCCTGGTCGTGGCCGAGACGCCGGACCTGTTCTACGGCTGCCGCGCCGTTGGCACGGCCACCGCCGCACCCGACGGGCTGTGCGACTACACGATTGGCGAGAAAGTGCGCGACGAGATTTCTTTGCTGGGCTACTCGGTCACCGCCCATCCGATGAGCCTCTATCAGGGGCGGCTGCGGCTCATCAAGATTCGCGACATCGAGCGCTACGCCGGTCGTCGCGTCAAGGTCTGCGGCTGGTTCGTCACCACCCGCCGGACCACCACCGAGCGCGGCCGGCAGATGCGCTTCCTCAGCGTCGAGGACATGACGGGCGTCCTCGAGACCGTCCTCTTCCCCGACGCCTACGCCCGCTACGGCCACCTCCTCGCCACGCCGGGCCCCTACCTGCTCACCGGCACCGTCCAAAACGACCACACGCACCACACCCTCACCGTCGAGAAAGTGGAAGTCCTGAGCGAGTAACGGCACACGGGATTCGCAATTCCGTCATGAAGTAAAAGCGATGGCGGCTTTCTCAACAGCCCCACTGTCCCTGGTTTCCGCGCCATACGCGCAGCGAGCGGCACGCCCATTCGAGCGGCATCTCGAGGATCACCGGCACACCCTCGGGCGCAGAAGCGGCGAGCCGTTGCAGCTCCTCGAGCGGCACGATCCCCGAGCCAAGCGGCTGGTGGTCGAGCTGCGAGCCGTTCCGCTCAACGATGTCGTGCACGTGCAGCTCACAGATCCGGGGTCCAAGCGCCTCGAGGTGCTCGTCGAACGACTCGCCCCGCAGCAGGACGTGGCCCGCGTCGAGGCAGGTGCCAAGATCGTGCTTCTCCGCCCAGTACACGATGTTTGCCAGCGGCATGTTCGGCAGGTTCTCGACGAGAAGCTTTTCGCGCGGGATCGTCCCGAGCAGCCGGTCGAGCGACCAGCAGCCGCGCTCACGCACTCGCCGCGTGTGCTCGTCGCGCACGAGCGCGTTCACCCCCTCGAGCATCGGCGGGAACGCCGCGTCGAGGTGCACGACCCAGTGGCGCACCGGCAGGTGGGCGACCCGCTCGTACGCGGCGAGCATCCTCCGGAGCGACCGCTCGCGCATCCCCTCGAGCGGCGAGAGCAACGCCAGACCCAGGAACGGCAGGTGCGCGGTGAGCACGAGCCGATCGGCCACGTCCGGGCCGGCGAGGAACGAGACAAAGGTGTCGTCGAAAGCGTCGGGGAGGACGTGGACGGCGTCGAGCGAGAGCTCGACAACATCGAAGCCGGCCTCGATGATCCGCTCGACGCGCCGCCGCAGGTAGTCGCCGGTGACGTTGAGCCGCCCCTGCTCGACAAGGGTGGTGAAGTCCCCGGTGTGGAACAGCGGCGCGCCGACCGGGCTGGAGCTATGCGTCATCCGGTGTCCTTTTCCAGTTGCCGCCGGAGAGAGATCGCGAGAGTGTAGATTCCGCCGTTCCCTCCAACAAGCAGATTCCGAGCCAGGGCGCCGCCGCTCGCATTCGGATCGCTTGCCCGCCAAAGGCGGGCCGGCATCCTGTCCGCTCTCCGGCGGGCATCTTGCCCGCCTGCTTTGTCTCTCGCAGAGACGAAAAGAAACAGGCTCAGGGATTTTCGGGGCGCATGCGTGCTGATACTATAGAGTTCCTGGCAGGCTGCCGAAAAAGACCGACGTCCGGTTAAATCGTTGAGCCCTCAAGGGCGTTTGGCAGTAGCCTATCAGCGAACGGCAGGATT
>CBDUSE010000177.1:0-6494 GCA_965369835.1 uncultured bacterium | reverse complement strand
GGCCTTCTGACGGCAGTATCAAGGATTAGCCTGCCGCACTCGCCCTCTGCGGAGAGGTGACTGAGCGGCTGAAAGTGGCACCCTGCTAAGGTGTTGTGCTCGAAAGGGCACCGTGGGTTCGAATCCCACCCTCTCCGCTCCACGCCTCACGACCTCACAGCTTGCAGGATCATCACACACCGCTACGTCCACGACCTGTATGAGCACTGATCACTTCTTGTTCCGGCAAGAGTGAGGTGATGTGAGTCGCTGACGGCCCGATCGATCGCGGGTCGCTGTCTGTTGAACGTGAAACAGGAAGAGTGCGACATGCTTCCCCGTGAGATCGTGCTCAGCACCGAGGCGTTGCTGGCGTGGGTGGTCGTGGCAGTCGGCATGCTCGGCTTCATCGTCGCGACCCCGCGTCAGGATTGACGAAGCACGTTGAGCCTCCCGCCATCGCGCCTCATTGAATCGTTCCTCCACACCGCCTAATCCGATCGCTCACCCCGCAGCTTACCTGATCGAGGAACTCACCTTCTCACACCCGCGTTGAAGGAACTGAAGCCCGCCCTCGTCTAAAGGAATGAGAGCCCCAAGGCAGGAGGAAGCAAGAGAGGAAGCTCCCAGGACAGCCGCTCGAGTGACGCTTCAAGTCACTTGTCGTCTTGACAAAACGAGGTTTTCGGTGTATAGTGTTCCATGCGGGCAGGAGGAGATGCCCGGCAAGCAACTCTGTTGCGGCATCTGAAGCCCTAAGGGGGATAGACTCGGATGAAGAAGCTCACCTTGGACGAGGCCACCAGCCTTTACAGCAGATACAGCGAGCTCGAAGCGCGCGCGAACAAGGTCATGCTCGATGTGAACGCCCTTTACCTGCGCGGCAAGCTCGTCAAGATGAAGGAGTTGCTGAAGGGCTTTTCTGTCTTCGC
This sequence comes from uncultured bacterium, assembly GCA_965369835.1. Classification (GTDB taxonomy): domain Bacteria; phylum Auribacterota; class JABMQX01; order JAFGEW01; family JAFGEW01; genus CBDUSE01. The sequence goes on along the minus strand of CBDUSE010000177.1, from coordinate 5,583 downwards.
CTCCGAAGTGTCGAAAGCGATGATCTCGATCGCCAACGACGTCAAGCGTGTCATGATGATCAACGACGAGATCTCAGGGCCGGAACGGAAGGAGTAACCTAAAGCACTGCTTTGCCTAGGCAGGTACTATTACGTAGGATCAGGCAGGCTGGAGACGTTCCGCCTGCCTTTTCCTTCGCCCCTGGAGGACCCACGCCAGGGCTGACATCCTCGCCTGCTCGTGCTCGTCCGCTCAGAGGAAGACCGCCCCGAGACACCGGTTGACAACGATTGCCCCACAGAATATCCACAATTGTCTAACCTCAGATGCCGGTTGAGCGCCAGACCGTAAGGCGTTCCAATCAAACAGCTTGTATCCACAACTCGTCTAGGCCTTCTCTGGCGCGCCATTTATCAACTACTTGTCCACAGACCATTCTCGTCCAGGGTGGGTCTCAAATTGAGAACGGGTACGGCTTGAAACTGAAGAACCCAGGGTAAGAGAAGCGAGCAGAGGAAATCAGCCAGGCGGAGAGACAGCGGTCCAGGCTACTCGAATGTCAGGCGTGGTTTCCTCGTCCTCCGAAGCGCCCTCAGATACCTCGCCCGTCTCACCGGCGTCCTCACCCGCTTCATCGCTCTCCTCGGCGGGCTCTTCGCGCTTCACCTTGCGGAGCTTGTTGAGGTCCTTCACGGCGAGGTCCCAGTAGTAGCTCGAGACGAGGAAGATGCATGCCCCCGGCTCGCCCGTCACGATGTAGTGACGGTTTTGCCCGGGCGCCCTTTCCCCGAAGTATATTATGACCGGCGCTGTTTCGGACTCCTCGTCAAACTCGACGGTCACCCTGGCGTGGGCCAGTGCGAGGCCGCATTCCTCGACGGTCTTCCCGCCGCCGATGTCGGTCGCCATAATGCCGGAAAGGCCGTTGGCGATGCTCAGGCAGGCGGCCTCGTCCGCCTCCTCATCGTCGGGCTGCCGGATCATCCACTTCGTGACCGTCCTGGTTTCAGCCTCTCCGGTCTCAGGATTGACGCCGGGTTCCTCCACCTCGATCTTCTCGAGTATCACCGCCTCGTCGCCGCGCTCGAGCGTGATCCGGCACACATCGTTGGCCTCGAAGCTCAGCACCTTCATGTTGACGAAAAACGTCTGCCTCGGCTCGCGATCGGGGCCGCCGGCGCCGAGGTCCTGCAGCAGGTTGGGCGTCGCCTCGACCACGTCGTTCGAGTCGCTTGTGCGCACGAAGCAGCGGTCATACGAGATCGCTTTACCCGCGCAGACGCTGGCGAGCACGTTGTCGTCGCGGTCATACACACGCACCCACACGCCCTCGGCTGCGTCCACCTGGAACTCGGGGTGATTGGCCGGACGCGTCGAGCGCACGTCGCGCACGCGCAGCTCCTCAATCGCCCGCAGAAGATTCTCGATACGCGACGTCTCGGCCGCGTAGCCCCAGGCGCTTTCGACCGTCCAGCCTTCGCCGGTCTTGCGCACGCGCACCGAGTCGCTGCCGGACTTGGTGATCTCGATCAGGCGCGCCTCCTTCGGCACAAACCCCGGCACAACGAGCGTGCCAACCCGGTAGTCCACGTCGCGCGAGCTGCTGCGCGGCTTGCCGAAGACCAGCAGGAGCACGGCGACAACGGCGAGGACCACCACGGCTAGGAGAATCCGCCTCGTCTTCACGACAGCCCTCTCTCCCGATACACGCGCCTCGAACGCCGCCGCGCCAGGTAGCGCAACATGCCGAGGACGACCACGAAGACCGGCACGGTCAGGAGATTGATCAGCGTGTAAGCGGTCATCTTCGCCTTGGAGCTCTTCTCGAACGGCCGGGACGTCAGCGTCTTCGCCCGGATCGAGACGAGGTCCTGGCCCAGCGCAAGTGTCTCGACCGCATTCGTGAAAAAGGCAAGGCGGTCCTCGGTCAATGCCGGGTTGCCGCGCAGGTCCCCCTCGGTGATCTTGATGAGCTCGACCGTGCTCACGACCAGCACCGTGGCGGGCTTGAGCTCGAGTGGCGGCGCGATCGCGGGCTTCTCCGAGGAAGGTGCGACCTCCGGCGGCGATTCCTCGCCGCCCTCGCCAAGGCCGACGACCTCGACCTCGTCCAGCACCGCCTCATCGGGCATGACTTCCTCTTGGCTCGATGCCGCCTCGTCCTCTGGCTCCGCAGCCTCATCGGTGCCTTCGGCTTCCCCGTCCCCATCGGTCGGGTTCGGCTCGACCCCGACCCGCGGCGAGGTCACAGAGAAAGGTGCTTCTTCCTCGCCCGGCTCGACATCGCCCGGCGCGGCGGGCTTGGGCCATTCCGGAACCGGCCGGCCGGCGTACTTGAACGGGAACGTGCCGCGGAAAAGGACGGCGAGCTTCTGCGGCCCGTCGAAATCCTCCTTGGGAGGCTCCTTGAACATGAACGGCGAGAGGAACGGCATGCCGGCAACGGGCAGGAACCACGATTCCTCGGAGGTCTCGGCCAGCGTCTGCGCCTCGATGCCGTTCCGCTCGAGCGTCTTTGCGTCGAGGACGATCGGCGTGGCGTTCCTGAAGTAGAGTCCCCCGAGCCGGGTCGTCAGCGGCGAGCGCTGGTCGAGTTCCTCACCCGTCAGATAGAGGAACATCGGCATCCACTGGCGCCTCGTCGCCAGCCCGCGTGCCACCGGCACCATGCTCGTGATCTCGATGCTCGTTTTCAGGTCGGCGACGAGGTCGGGGCCGATCGCAAAGCCCCACGTCTCAAACAGGTCGTTGAGGTTCGGTGAATTCGGCACGACGGGGAACGGCATCCGCCCGCTCGCCGTCTCGACCGTGTGCTCGGAGACGAAGAAGACCGCATCGCCGCCGCCGCTGATGTAGCGGTTGATCTCGTATTTCTGCCGCTCGTTCAGGTTGCTTGGCTGCGCAACGATCAGGCACCCCGCGTCCTCCGGGATTGGGCTTTTCTCGTTGAGCGCAACCTCCCGCACGTCGAAGAACTGCCCCATCAGTCCCACAAGCGCTGTGAACTCGTGCCCGCGCCGCGGCGCCATAGAGGGCGAGCGCGACGGCCGTTGCGTGACCGTTGGCTTCCCGTCGAAAAACGCAACGACCGGCTTCGCCTTCTGCGACAAGCGAACGAGCCGCATCGCCAGCTCGTACTCGAGCCGCACCGGATCGCTGTAGGCGTGGATGTACTCCTTCGGCTTGTCGAGGTAGGTCACCGTGATCGTCGAGAAAATGAGCGCCTGCTCCGCGCTGCCGGTGCGCCGCACGGCCAGGTTCACGGCCTGGACCTGCTCGGACTCCAACTCGTCGGCGAGCCGCTTGAGGCTCGGGTCGCTCTCGCGCTTCGTGTCGTCGAAGATGTCCGCCGGCACGTCAACGATGCGGTACTTGAAGTTGCCGCGCGCCACGTGCTCGAGCTCCTGGAAGCGGTCGAGCGTATCGCGCCGGATGCCTCGGAACTCCTCCGGCAGGTCCTTGCTGACGTAGTAGGTGACCTTCACCACGTCGGGCAGTTCGCGCAGGATCCGGCCCATCGCCGGCGAGACGGTGAACATCCTGTTCTCCGTCAGATCGAACCGCTTGAAGCGCACCGTGCCGAGGACGTTGACCCCCACGAGCACGGCGACGACGATCACGATCCCCATGAGGTACGACGCCCTGAACTGTGTCTTGCGCTTCGTCATACTCATCAGTACCCGCTCCCGGTTCTCCTACCCCGCATATCGGTGGCTCTGGATCGCGTACACATTGAGAAACAGGAACAGAAAGATAAACGACAACGAGTAGATCACGTCGCTGGTGTCAATCACGCCCTTGGCGATGTTGGCGAAGTGCCTCAGCACGCTCAGGTACGACAACACGTCGGCCAGCACCGGCGAGAGGCGCCCGGCGAACTGCAGCACGAAAAAGAAGCCGAACAGAATGAACAGGAAGCTCAGCGACACCGACACGATGAACGCGACGATCTGGTTCGTGCTCAGGCTCGAGATGTAGGCGCCAAGCGCCAGGAACAGCCCGCCCATGAGGACCGCCCCAAGGTACGCCCCAATGAGCGGTCCCCAGTCCGGCCGGCCGAACATCGTCATCGAGATCGGGATCGTCAGCGTCGAGCAGATCGCGATCGCCAGGAACGCGTACGCGGCCAGAAACTTGCCCACCACCGCCTCGCCGACCCGCACCGGCAGCGTCAGCAGGATCTCGATCGAGCCGGCCCGCCGCTCCTCGGACCAGAGCCGCATCGTGATCGCCGGCACAAAGAATAGAAACACGTACGGCAGCAGGCCGAAGTAGTCGCGCATGCTGAGCTGCCGCTGCGCCTGGTAGAAAAACATAAAGAGCACGTTCGGAATCAGCACGAACGCCACGAGAAAGACGTAGGCGATCGGCGAGTTGAAGTACGCGCCGAACTCGCGCCTGAATATCGTCGAGACCGCGCGCAGCTTCATGCCTCGCCGCCTCCGTCGCCGCCTTGACCTCGGGCGAGCGCCTGGCCCCCGGTCGGCGCCTCGCCTTTTGTGAGGGCAAGGAACACGTCCTCGAGCGTGGCCCGCTCGGTCCTGAGCTCGTTCAGCGTCCAGCCTCTGTCGCGCACCAACCCATAAATCTTCTCGCCGACATTGGCGCCGATGTCCGACTCGACGCGAAACTCGTGGTACCCGCCGTCCTTGGTCCCAGAGAACTCGCAGCCGCGCACCTTGGGCGTAGCGTCGAGTGCCTGCTCGATTGCCTCACGGGGGCCCTTGATCCGCACGACGCTCGTCTGCTCGTGGCTCGCCCGGGCCCGCAGCGCTTCCGGCGAGTCGTCGGCGACGAGGCGCCCCTCATTGATGATGAGCACCCGGCTGCACACCGCCGAGACCTCCTGGAGCACGTGCGTCGAGAAAATGACGGTCCGCTCGCGGCCCACCTCGCGGATCAGGTTGCGGATCTCGACAATCTGGCTCGGGTCGAGCCCGCTGGTTGCCTCGTCCAGGATCAGGATATCGGGATTGTGGATCATCGCCTGGGCAAGCCCGAGGCGCTGGCGATACCCCTTCGAGAGCTCCCCGATGCCCGCGCCGAGCATCGGCCCGAGGCCGCAATCGCTCACCACGCAACTGATCGCGCCCTTGCGTTCCCTTGCCGGGATCTCGCGCGCCCGTGCGATGAAGCGCAGGTAGTCAATGACCCGCATGTCGCCGTAGAGTGGCACGCTCTCGGGCAGGTAGCCGACCCGCCGCCGCACCTCGAGCGAGTGCTCGATCACGTCGTGGCCCGCGACGCGCACCGTGCCGGCGTTCGCCACGATGAAGCAGGTCAGTATCTTCATCGTCGTCGTCTTGCCGGCGCCGTTCGGCCCGAGGAAGCCAAGCACCTCGCCCGCGCTCACCTCGAAGCTGATGTCGTCGAGGGCGACGACCGAGCCGTAGCGCTTTGTCACGTTCTGGACGCTGATCATGGTGGCGCGCAACCTAGCGAAATCCTCACCCTTCGTCAAGCCCCCGAAGCCGGCGAATCGCGCAGCAAGAAGTACGTCGTCGGTGTCCCCACCGTGACGGTAGGTTTGCTCTGGTACGTCGGCGGGCAAGATGCCCGCCGGACAGCCGGCAAGATGCCGGCGCTACATCAGGGACGCATTC
>CBDUSE010000176.1:0-6496 GCA_965369835.1 uncultured bacterium | reverse complement strand
GCAGCGTCATGGTCGGCGGCGACGTGATGCCCGAGTTCGAGATCAAGGCAAAGGGCAACGTGGAGGTCTCCGGCAGCGTTGATGATGCGATCATCGAGACGGAGGGCGACGTGGTGGTCCAGCATGGGATCTTCGCGAAGGGCCACGGGTACGTCACGGCCCAGGGGGATGTCAAGGCGCGGCACCTCGAGAACGTGACCGTTAACGCGCGTCGGATCTACGCGACATCGAGCGCGGTCAACTGCCGGCTCCATGCCCGCGACATCGTCGAGGTCACGGGGAATCCCGGGGCGCTCGTGGGCGGCGTGACCACGGCGAGGAATTACGTGTTTGCCAACTACATCGGCAGTGAGCTTGGCACGCACACAGAGATTATTGTGGGCGACCCGGCGGAGTACGACGCCCGGATCAACGATCTCACGCGGTTGATCGGCCGGAAGGATCGCGAGCGCGAGAGCCTCATGAGAGACTACGAGCAGGCGACCACCACTAAAAGGGGGCTGCAGGCGCTCACCCCCGAGGACGACGACGAGCTCAAGAAGATGCTCCAGGACATGGAGAAGATCGATAAAGAACTCCCGGGGCTCCGAGCGAAGCTCCCGGAGATCGAGGAGGAACGTCGTCACCTTTCCACCGCAAAGTGCCACATCTTCACTCAACTCTACGACGGCGCTTACGTCCGCCTGTTTACCGTCATGCGCTCTTTTACGGAGAACGCCGATCACGGCACCTTGCTCCTCGACAAGGACCGAGTCTCCCTCTTCCCCTTCCAGTACGAGGACCTGGTCGACGAGTCCGCCCCAACCAAAGGCTCCGGACGGCCCGCTGAGCAGCCGGAGCCAGCCGAGGACTCCCCGCCCACAGAGTTGGAAACGGCGGGGGATTCGACGCCTGCGGAAGCCGAGGTGGCCGAGAACCCCCGGCCCGCAGAACCGACGACCGCCGGGTCATAGATCGCGACTCCTTTTCGAGCAAGGACCTCTCTCGTCCCCACCGCGTGTGCCATTCCGTCTTCCTGAACGTGTCGGAGGAAGCACGGCGCGCCGCGCTCGCATTCCACAGGGGGGCTTGTCCACCATTTGCCGAGGCCCGACACAATCGTTTTGTGTTATGGTTTCGCGCGGTCGGAAACGCAACAAGTGCTCGACCGGTTGCAAGGTGCCGAGAAGTCCCTGATACGAGCTGAGATCATGGAGGTGTCTGGATGAAGTTCTTTATTGACACGGCGGAGATTACCGAGATCGAGCAGGCAAACTCGTGGGGAATCCTCGACGGGGTAACCACCAACCCGTCGTTGCTCAAGAAGGCGGTGGAATCGCGGACGAAGACGGGCGAATCGCTCGATATCGAAAGCTACCTCGAGCAGATCCTCACGACCGTCGGGCCAGGCAAACCGGTGAGCCTCGAGGTGATCGGCACAACGTACGCGGCGATGCGTGCCGAGGCGCTCCGGCTCTACGAGCGTTTCAACCCGGTGGCGGGCAACGTGGTGATCAAGGTGCCCGCGAACCCGACGCTCGAGCCGGACAGCGGCGACGACGCCGACGGCCTGCGCGCGATCACCGAGCTTGCAGGGCAGGATATACCCGTCAACGTCACGCTCGTGATGAACCCCAACCAGGCGCTGCTCGCCGCCAAGGCGGGCGCGGCGTATGTAAGCCCCTTCGCCGGCCGGATTGACGACTTCCTACGCGCCTCCATCGGCATGAGTTTCGGCAAGGGCGACTACTTCCCCGCCGAGGGGTTGCCGCGGTCCGATGGCGCGGCCGTGCTCCACGACGAAGGAGTCGTGAGCGGCGTGGACCTGGTTCGTAAGATCGCGACGATCTTCGACACCTTCGGCATCGAGACCGAGGTGCTCGCCGCCAGCCTGCGCAACCCGCGCCAGGTCGCCGAGGTGGCCGAGGCCGGCGCCGACGTGGCGACGGTGCCGTTCACCGTCCTGCGCGATCTGCTCCGTCACCCGAAGACCTTCGAGGGAATGCAGAGATTCGTCGCCGACGTCGTCGAGGAATACAGGAGCTTCTTCGAGACCGGCAAGCCCGAGATACCCGCAACGTAGCCCCCCCCGATGGGCCGATAAAGACCGGGCCGTGGGAGATGTCCTACGACCCGCCTGTTTTCGTTGCGGGTGGACGCCTTACTTGTCTTTCGAGAGCTCGTGGGTCGTGATGGCGTTTGCCGTCATCAGCGGGATGAGCAGGCGGTTGTTGGCGCGGTCCAGGCTGATGTCTGCGGGAGCAGTGAGCTTTTTTGCTACGAGCTCCACCCGCTGCTCAAGCGTGATCCGGTACACGATGCCTTTGTGGTAGTCAGAGACGTAGAAGTTGCCGGCGGCGTCGCAATCAATCCCGTCGAGGTGTGCGAACTTGTCCGGGTTGGCCATGAACGTGCCGACCTCGCCCTCGGCGTCAATGGTGAGAATCGTGCCTTCGTTCCAGCAGACGACATAGAGGAGTTCCGCCTCGGCGTCCCAGTACAGGCCGTTCGGGCCGTTCAGTTCGCTCCCCTCGGCAAGGACGCTCACCTTGTTGCCGTCCTTCGTATTGATGCTGAACACCTTGTTCTTCTGCGTGTCGGAGACGAAGATGATGCCGTCGGGGCCGGCGGCGATGTCGTTGAGGAAGACCGCGTCGAAATCCTTGAGCGAGACGTTCGCGGTGTTCTTGCCCGTCGTCTTGTCGAATGCGCGCACGTACTTGAGGTCGGCGACCCAGAGCGTGTCGCCGACAATAGCCATCCCTTTCGGGTCGTTGAGCTCCACGCCGTCCCGACCGCCCTCGACGAACTTCTGTTTGACAACGTTCAGGTCCTTGTCGAGCGTCGTGATATAGCCGTTGTTGTCCTCGCGGCTGGGCTGTGCGTTCTCCTCGGTCTTCGGCTTGACCCTGTTGACGTTCGAGACGTAGTAGGTGCCGGTGTCGGGGTCCACGATGAAGCTCTCGGGCGCGTCGTAGTCGGAGCGCTTGCCGCAGCACGAGGGGCCGCAGAGCAGCGTGCCGACGCACACGGCCGCGGTAACCAAAGCGATTCTGTGCTGAAACATGATTTGCTCCTCCTGTGGGTTGAGATCGGTCGGGTCTTCAGGCCCTTCGTAAAGAGACTATACCGCTCGATCCAGAGGGCAACAAGCCGGAAACGCCGCAAGCCGCTTCGGCGGCGGGTGCCCGGGCAAGCAGGGCGCATAGACCTGTTGTCGGCGGTACCCGGGTGAAGTAGACTGCGGGAACTGCGCACGCTCTGTGGAGGAGGGCACGGCCGTGCTGGCGCTTGTCCGGCGGCGGTCCGAAGTGGCCGACATCTTCGACAAAGTGCTCGCGGGCGAACGGATCACGCCCGACGACGGCCTTCGTCTGCTCAAGTGCCGCGATCTGGCGGCGCTCGGGGCAATGGCCAACGTCGTGCGCGAGCGCCTCAACGGCCGCCGTACCTACTACGTCATCAACCGGCACATCAACTACTCGAACATCTGCGTCAACAAGTGCCGGTTCTGCGCATTCAGCAGGTCGCGGGGCGAGGCAGGCGCCTACGAGATGAGCCTCGACGAAATCTTCCGCACAGCGCGCCAAAGCCTTGACGAGCCGGTCACCGAGTTTCACATCGTCGGCGGGCTGCATCCTGAGCTGCCGTTCTCGTACTACGAGGCGATGCTGCGCGGGCTCAAGGCGATCGCGCCCGGCGGGCTCCGGGCGATCGCGCCCGACGGGCTCCGGGCGACCTCGCCCGGCGTGCACCTGCAGGCGTTCACGGCCGTCGAGATCGCCCACATTGCCGAGGTCGGCGGCCTGAGTGTGCGCGAGGCGCTCGAGCGGCTGCGCGAGGCGGGGCTCGGCTCCATTCCCGGCGGCGGCGCGGAGATATTCTCACCTAGGCTGCGACGCGAGCTCTGCCCGACGAAGCTTTCGGGCGAGGGCTGGCTCGACGTGATGCGCACGGCACACGAGCTGGGGCTGCGGTCGAACGCGACGATGCTCTACGGCCATATCGAGAAGCCCGAGGAAGTGATCGAGCACCTTGACCGGCTTCGGGCATTGCAGGACGAGACAGGCGGCTTCATGGCGTTCATCCCGCTTGCGTTCCACCCGGAGCACACCGCCTTTGACAGGCTCCGCCCGACGACCGGCCGGCAGGACTTGCAGGTGATGGCGGTGTCGCGCATCTACCTCGACAACTTTCCGCATCTCAAGGCGTTCTGGATTATGCTCGGCATCAAGCTCGCGCAGGTCGCGCTCAGCTTCGGCGCGGACGACTTGGACGGAACAGTGGCCGAAGAACGCATCACGCATGCCGCAGGCGCAAGGACGCCGCAGGCGATGACGGTGGCGGAGCTGCGCGCCCTCATTGAGGAGGCGGGCCGCACGCCGGTCGAGCGCACGACGACGTATGAACTCATCGAGCGCGAGCGGAATCGGTAATACGGATCACGTCGAGGAGACAACGTGGCGAGACCCCGCATCGGCTGTGTGCCGTACCTGAACGCGCGGCCGTTGATCTACGGCCTCGAGGACGAGGTGGTCAAGGCGCCGCCGGCAACGCTTGCAAAACTCCTGCGCACGGGCGTGATTGATGTGGCGCTCGCCCCGTCGGTGACACTCTTCGATTCCGACGACTACCAGGTCATGCCCGACATCTGTATCGGCTCGCGCGGTCCGGTCCGCAGCGTGGTGCTCTTCCATCTGAGGAAGCTGAAACGGCTGCGCACCGTCGTCATGGACAACGAATCGCGCGCCTCGGTCATGCTGCTCAAGGTGCTCCTTGCCAAGAAGTACGAGGTGACGCCGGAGTACATCCCGTCGTGGCGGCTCTCGCTCAGGCGCTCGACCTACGACGCGCAACTTCTTATCGGCGACAAGGCGATGCTCCACCGCGACGCGGGCCGCAGGCTCGACCTCGGCGCGGCATGGGACGAGTTTGTCCAGGTGCCGTTCACGTACGCGTTGTGGATCGCGCGGCGCGGCGTTGATCTGGGCGACACCGCCGAACGGATGCACGCGGCCAAGGCAGCGGGCTTGGCGAACCTCGACAGGATCATTGCCGAGCAGCGGCTCCTGCCGAAGAGGCTGTTGCGGCGATACTTCACAGAGAACGTCCGATACGACTTCGGCCAGGACGAGTTGTTCGGCTTCCAGCTTTTTTGCCGGATGTGCGTCGAGCTCGGTCTGGTGCAAACCGAGGTGAACGTTGACTTCTGCTGTTGAGCACTGTCTCGATCGGATCATCGAGGGCGAGCGCCTCCGCGCCGACGAGGCGCTTTTGCTGCTCGAGCAGGCGGACCTGCCGAGCCTCACCTCTGCCGCGCACGCGGTGCGGTGCCGCCTGACGGACGAGCGCATCGCTACCTTCGTGGTGGACCGCAACATCAACTACACGAACGTCTGCGTCTCGGGCTGCCGCTTCTGCGCGTTCTACCGCAAGCCGGGCGATCCGCGCGGCTATGTGCTCACGCTCGACGAGCTTGACCGCAAGATCGAGGAGACGGTCGCGCTCGGCGGCACGCAGATCCTCATGCAGGGCGGCCTACACCCGGAGCTGCGGCTCGAGTTCTTTGAAGAGATGCTCCGCCACATCAAGGCGAACTTCCCGGTGCACATGCACTCGTTCTCGCCGCCCGAGATCGTGCACTTCGCGCGCCTCAACGGCCTGAGCGTCGAGACGGTCCTTCGGCGGCTGCGCGACGCGGGGCTCGATTCGCTGCCCGGCGGGGGCGCTGAGATCCTCGTCGAGCGAGTTCGGCAGTCGGTCAGCCCGCACAAGTGCACGGCGGCCGAGTGGCTCGACGTGATGCGCACGGCCCACCGGATCGGGATGCCGACGACGGCGACGATGATGTTCGGCCACGTCGAGACGCTCGGCCAGCGCGTCGAGCATCTCGCCCGCATCCGCGAGCTCCAGGACGAGACGGCTCGACTGAGCTCGCCGAAGTCCGGCGGCTTCACCGCGTTCATCGCGTGGACGTACCAGCCCGCGAACACCGCCCTTGGCGGCCGGGCCGTGGGCGGGCATGATTACCTGCGCACGCTTGCGGTCTCGCGGCTGTACCTCGATAACTTTACTCATATACAGGCCTCGTGGGTCACGCAGGGCGCCAAGATCGCGAGCGTGGCGCTGCTCTTCGGTGCAAATGACCTCGGCGGCACGATGATCGAGGAGAACGTCGTGGCCGCCGCCGGCACGAGCCACTCGATGAGCATCGCCGACATCCGCGCCCTCATCGAGGACGCCGGCTTCGAACCACGACAGCGAACGACACTTTATGAACCGGTGAAGTCAAAACTCCATCGGTCTTGATCGAAAGCGGGAAAGCACATGCGATCCGACAGTCTGAGACGAGCATGATGAGAAAATGGGCGCCTTAACTTTGGATGAGTGAGACGCGGAGGTGATTATGAAAGTACTGAAGGGTTTTGTGTCGTTTGCTGCGATCGTTGTGTTTCTTATTTGTCTCTACTCTTTTCTGCTCGGCAACATGGTCTTCGATGGTAAGTTTGAGAATGAG
>CBDUSE010000175.1:0-6550 GCA_965369835.1 uncultured bacterium | reverse complement strand
CCTGATGCTTACCGGCACGCCCGAGGAGGTTGCAGCGGCCTCGCGCAAGGCGATTAACGACGCCGGCGTCGGAGGTGGCTTCATCCTCTCGACCGGCGACCAGTGCGGCCGCGACACCCCGGATGAAAACATTCGCGCCATGGTCCGGACCGCCCGCGAGCACGGAAGGTACTACACCGAGTAGATTCCCCGGAACAACCGCTGACTGCCTGCAGGCGGTCCGTCGCCCCTGGGGGGCGTCGGGGCGGGGAAGCACGACCTGAGAGGAGGACGTTGCCTGCTTTTGATGGTTCTGTTGCTGACGAAGCACCTTTGCTACAGCCATGCTCTCATCTGCGGGCCATGGCATAGAACGTATTGCGAAAAGCGCCTTCTCCAGCTTTTTTTCAGCTTTTTTCCTTGACAGTCAGCCGGGTTTGAGGTATTATCCCCCCGAACTTCTAAAAAGGGGGGTTTCGTTTATGCGCCGTCCAATCGTCCTTTCGCTTTCGACGCTGTTTGTTGCTCTCTTGCTGACCGTCCCCGCGGCAGCCGATGAGCAAACCGACCTGGTCAAATGGTCACAGATGCCCGACATGGGGCCGTACGGGTATGATTTCTCAAGCGAGTCGAGCTTCTTCTCGATGGTCGCGGACGATTTCCTCTGCTCGAATAGCCTTGCCGTCACAGACGTTCACTGGTGGGGTTCCTACTACCAGCCTGGCGCGTTGTATCCGTACCCGAACAGCGATAATCTGCCGGATCCCACGCTAGCCACCATGGAGCCCGTGCCGGGAATGCTCCAGGGCTTCTTCATCGAGTTCTACACCGACATCCCGGCGGGTACCGATCCATTCATGCCGTGGAGCCATCCGGGTACGGTGTTGTACGAGCAGTTCATTCCCATGACCCAGGTCATCGAGACCTTCTACGGACAGGTCGAGCATCTCGGCGGCGTACTTGAGAACGTCTGGCAGTACAATGTTGATTTGCCGACGCCGTTCAACCAGGATCCGGACTTCGAGCCGCAGGACATTGACGGCGACGGGACCCTGGACGGGACCGTGTACTGGATCAAGATCCAGGCGGCCCACTACGATCCCTACATCCAGTGGGGATGGCACGAGGCCGACACGCTCTGGCACGACAACGCGGTCCAGCACTGGCCGCCCAACGCGAATCTGCCGGCTTGGGTCCTGCTTCCTAACAAAGACATGGCGTTCGAGTTGACGTTCATTCCCGAACCGTCGGTCCTCATTCTGGCAGGATTCGGGGTGCTTGCGCTGCTGCTTCGTCGTCGGCGCCGGTAGCAGTCTTCCATAGAACATTCGTCGGCCCTCTGCCGCGTGAGTGCGGCAGGGGGTTCTTTTTTCCCCACACGCTCGGACCGGTGCACAGAAAGCAACCTCGCGAGGATACTTGCTCGCATCAAGAGCTCCAGTCCGGAGCGGCAGTGTGGTTGGACGAGCCGGGTCCCAAGAGGCTGGTTCTCAGGTTGTTGGAACGCGTCGCAATCGCGGTGGCACGCCAGCGGGTGCAGGGGAGGCAAGCATAAGGACTCACCGAGTGCTTTTTCTAGAAATTCTGCTTGACATGGAGCGGTTCATCTGGTATAGTTGCGCGTTGGATAAATAAGGGGGGTTCTGCACATGAATCGGCGTATTGTCCTGTGTTCCTTTGTGTGTCTGGCATGCATCTTCTCCCAAGTAGCTGCCGCTGACGACACTACAAGTCCGGTGAAGTGGTCACAGTTCCCCGACATGGGAACCTGGGGCTACGATTGGTCGAGCGAGACGACCGTGCCCTCCATGGCCGCGGACGACTTTCTTTGCTCGAACCCGTTCCCCGTGATTGATCTACACTGGTGGGGCTCGTACTACCAGCCTGGTCCCCTGTGGCCCTGGTCCAACAGCGACAATTTTCCTGATCCGACACTGCCGGCAGGCCCGTCGCCGGGAATTCTGGCGGGCTTCAACATCGAGTTCTATACCGATGTCCCGGCGGGCTTAGATCCGCTCATGCCGTACAGCCATCCGGGCACTCTCCTGTACGACGAGTTCATTCCTATGGCCCAGGTGACCGAGAGCCTTTACGGCACGGTCACCCACATCGGCGGGATCCAGGAGAACGTCTGGCAGTACAACGCCGATCTGCCAGTCCAGTTCGATCAGGACCCTTCATTCGACCCGGTTGATGTTGACGGCGACGGCGAGCCTGACGGGACGATCTATTGGCTCAAGATCCAGGCCGTGCACACGGACCCACTGATCCAGTGGGGGTGGCACGAGGCCGCGACGCTCTGGCGTGACAACGCGGTACAGGCCTGGCAGTATGCGGGCCCGTATCCGGATCGCTGGGAGATCATTGCCGACACGGACTTGGCGTTCGAGCTGACCTTCATTCCTGAGCCATCGCTCTTCGTCGTCCTGTGCCTCGGAGTACTTGCTATCATAAGACGACGCCGCTAGCTGCTGCTGGAAAGGCGGAACCTCTACTGGCCCTCTCCCCGAGAGGGCCTCTTCTTTGTCCTGGCTCACGGCCGCGCGAGCGAAACGGCTGCAGAACGGATGAAGTCTGCAGTAGGCTCGGCCAATGCAACTCGCGGCCCGCGAGGCGCCCAGACGACGGGGTCGGTCGAGACGAAGATAGCGACGGTCGGCGTGCCAACGGCAGCCGCGATGTGCGAGATTCCCGAGTCGTGCCCGACAAGCAGGGCGCACTCGCCAAGCACCGCGGCCAGCAGCGCCAGATCGGGCGTCTCGATCACCGGCGGGGCCGGGTCCAAGTGCGCGAGCAGATTCGCTACCGGCTCCTCGTCCGCCTCCCCCTTGATGAGCACTGGTGCGGCTTCCTCGAATCGTTCGACCCCGAGGCCCTCGACGGGCGATTCCGCGAGCCAGGCACAGACCTCAGCGAGCACCTCCGCCGGCGCGTTCTTTGCCAGAGAACCGCTCCCGGGATGCAGCGCGATGACCGACTGCTCTGGTTTCATGCCGAGAGAATCGAGGAGCTCGCGCGCCTCTCGACGCTTCCGCGCCTCGATCTCGATGACGGGCACAAGATGGGCCGACTCCTCGGCGTCCGGCGCGGGCAACCCAGCGGCGCGCATCTGCCCGAAAAAGCCGGCCGTCACATGCTGGTGGTTCGAGGAAGGAAGCGGATCAATCGAGACGGCGCGTTCGCCCGCGATCTCGCGCAGGCGGGCGGCGACTGCCGTGTCCGAGCCAAGAAACGACAGGATCAGGTCGTAGCTCCCCAGGAAATCCTCGACGGCTTTCTCGGCGACCGGCGCCTTGCGATAGAGCGGCAGGAAGACGGCGCTCTCGATATCGCGCCAGTGTGTCACCAGCCCGTGCGCCAGAGGCGCTACCCGCGCGTGGCACACAAGGTCAATGACCGCTTCCGGCGCCATAAGCCGCAGCCACTGAAGCACCGGCAACGTGACCACAAAGTCGCCGATTGCCCCGCCCCGCAGCACAAGTATGCGAAGCGGTGTGTCCTGTGCCCTGCCCGAGTCCATACCGTCAGTTTACGGCGCTGGATTGGTGACAATCACTTGTTTTCCCACTCGGCCCCGCCGCCCATTCAGCTTCCATGCCCGAGAGAAATGGACTGCCCCCATTTTGCGGTCTTGATTGTCGGAGTGTTCTTGGCTATCTTGATGTGGTATGCACAGGTGCGGGATCCTTGAGGGGTGAGGCGCTTGACCGAGCGGTTCGTTATCACAGGGGCGACCGGGTTTCTTGGGCGAGAGGTGCTGCGCCGGCTCGTCGAGCGGTGGTCCGAGGCGCGCTTCGTCCTGCTTGTCCGTGGGCGGGAGGGTGAGACCGCCGGCCAGCGGGTGCGAGCCCTCGTCGAGGAGCTTTTCCCGCCCCACGAGCGGGCCGCCGTGCTCGAGCGGCTCGAGGTGCACTCGGCCGACCTCACCCTCGAGCGGTTCGGTCTCTCGGAGCGGGCCTACGCCTCGCTCGCCGATGGCACGACACGCGTGATCCACTCGGCCGCGACCGTCCGGTTCGACCACCCGCTCGAGACGGCGCGCCGGATCAACGTCGGCGGCACGCGCAGCGTTATCGCGCTTGCCCGCAAGGCCCATCGCCGCGGTTCCCTCGTGAGCTTCACCTCCGTCGGGACCGCGTTTGTGTCCGGCACGCGTACCGGCCTGGTGCGCGAGGACGAACTCGATATCGGCCAGGCCTTCCGCAACACGTACGAGCGCACTAAATGCGAGGCGGAGGCGCTCGTCCGCTCGCACAGGGACGAGCTGCCCACCGTGATCGCGCGGCCGAGCATCATCGTAGGCGATTCGCGCACGGGCATCACCACGAGCTTCAAGACGCTGTACTGGCCGCTGAAGGTCTATGCGAAGCACCGTTGGCGCACGGTGCCGGGCCGTCCGGACGCCGTGGTGGACATCGTGCCGGTAGATTTCGTCGCCGATGCCGTGGCGCACCTGGCGCTCGACGAGCAGGCCGTCGGCCGGTGCGCTCATCTGTGCGCCGGGCCCGCCGGGAGCGCCACGATCCGCGAGATCGGCGAGTTCGCGTCGCACTTCTTCGGCATTGGACCGCCGCGGTTTTTCGATCCGGCCTTCTTCCTTGCCGTGCTGCGCCCCATCCTCTATGCGACCGTCTGGGGCAAGCGCCGGCGCGTGCTGCACAACGGCCGCTTCTACCTGCCGTATTTTCGAATGCAGGTTGCGTACGACACGACGCAGGCAGACGAGCTGCTCGGCCCCGCGGGCATTCATGCCCCGAGGGTGACCGCGTATCTCGCCAAAATATTCCGCTACTGTCTCGACTCGGACTGGGGCAAGCGCCCCGTCACCCTGTCGCCGGAGGCCGCCTGAGCATGCTCGAACGACTGCGCCTTGCATGCAACAAACGCCTGACGCTCGCCACGTTTCCGGACGAGCTGCTGCCGATCCTCGGCGACCGCGAGGTGAGCTACCACGACGATCTTGTTGGGCTCAACGGCCGGCCTGAGCCGGTGCAGCGCTACCGCGACATGTACCGCGAGATCAACGCAATATCACGGTTTCTGCTCGAGGAGATCGGCCTGCGCAAGGGCGACCTCGTTGCGATCTACAAGACGAATGACGTGCGGTACTTCCGCTTCTTCCTCGGCGTGATCCGCGCCGGCGGCATCGCCGTGCCGCTCAACCCAATGCTCCAGCGCGTAGAGGTCGAGAAGATCCTCACCCGATGCGGAGCGAAGACCCTGGTGACGGACAGCGCGCTTTTCCATGAGAAAATCCGCTCGCAAGAAGCGCTGCCCGTCGAGCGCTGGATCCAGGCCGATCACGGGACCCCGCGTCTCAGCGGCTTCCGCAGGATCTCACCCGATTACCTCGACGCAGGACCGGTCACACCAGCGCCACTCGACCCGCGTGATACCGTCGCTATCTTTCACACTTCGGGAACGACCGGCTTCCCGAAGGGCGCGATGCTCTCGAGCCGAGCGCTGCTCGGCGGGCTGGCGATCGCTGCGATGTACTCGCCATTTGTCGGGCGCCACGATCTCGCCCTAATCGCCCTGCCGTGGGCGCACATCATGACGGTAAGCACGGCGCTGTATGGTCTCGTCGCCGGGGTGCGGGGGCGGTTCATGACGCGTTTCGACGCGGAGAAGGCGATCGCCGCCATCGCCCACTACGGGGTGAGCGTCTTTGTCGGCGTGCCGACGATGTTCACACGGCTGCTCGATGCAGATCCGCCGAGGGAGAAGCTCGAAAGCATCCGTATCTGGATCTGCGCCAGCGACCACCTATCGGTCGAAGCCCGGCGCCGGCTGCGCGGCTATGGGGCGCTCTTCCGCCTGTTCGGTCGCCGGGCGGCGCGGCCACTTTTCATGAACGCTTACGGCATGGTCGAGCTCGGCGGGGCCGCGATGTTCAGCTTCGATGCGCCGCTCGTGCCGGGACACGCCAACCTGTGCCTGCCCGTGCCGCCGTATCGCGTGCGGATCGAGAACGAGCGGGGCCGCGCCGTTCGCTGGGGCCGGGTCGGCGAGTGCCTCATTAAGGGGCCCGGCGTCACAAACGGCTACTGGAAGGACGACGAGGCAACGCGCTCGGCGTTGAGTCCCGGCGGATGGCTGCGCACGGGCGACCTTGCGCGCCGGGCGCCCGGCGGCCTCGTGCAGCTCGTCGGCCGAATAAAAGACGTCATCAAGTGCAGCGGCTACTCGGTCTTCGCGCGCGAGATCGAGGACGTCATTGCCGAGCACCCGGCGGTGGCGCGCGTCGTCGTGGTCGGCGTACCGCACCGCGAGAAGGGCGAGGTCCCCGTCGGTGTCGTCGAGCTGCTCGACGGGCTGCAGCTTGCCGAGGACCGGTTGCTCGAGTGGTGCCGCGAGCGGATCGCCCCCTACAAGGCCCCGCGCAAGATCCACGTTCTCGCCAACGGCGAAATGCCGCAGGGCGCCACGGAAAAAGTGCTCAAGCGCGTCCTGCGCGAGCGCTACGCGCGCGACTTTGCTTAGCAGGCTGCTGAGAAAGCCTGATCTCCGGCTGAATCCTTAGCCCGGATTTCTCACAAGTCCAGCGCGGCTTGTTCGAAATCCGCCACCG
>CBDUSE010000174.1:0-6551 GCA_965369835.1 uncultured bacterium | reverse complement strand
AATCAATGTTCGAGCCAAACTCATGCTTCTGGATCTTCAGCCTAAGACAGCCTGCCCCCACAGATCCGTTCTCAAACGCATTGCGGAAATGCCGCTTGAACTCGTCAAAGAGCGTTCTGGCCGTTGCCTCGTCATTTGCCTGAACGGCGGACAGAAGGTGCGAGACAAGAGCTGGCACCGATCTTGGGTTTGTCGGATCCAGAACCATAAGGCTCGCGGCCACTCTTCTCCTATCGACTAACCACGTGTAAGCCCTGCTGTCCCAGCGGAAATCGAGAATCTGCGTTGTTAGATCAAGGATCTCCACACGCCGTTCGTGCGGATCAGGATCGGGGCTTCGAAGGACTCTTTCGGCTCGCTCGTCGACCGTGTCCATCCTCTGAGCGTCGTGGTAGATGTTGTCATTCCGCAGAGACCTACTCGCTTTCAGGGGAAGAAGCCGGCAGCGCGCTGCTATACGCATTGCCGTCAGTCCCGAATCTAGGCGGTCAAGAAGTCTTTGGAGGCACGCGGGGGCTGATGGACCCACGATGAGCAGCAGCAGCTTCGGATTGCTGATCATATTCCGGAGAAAGAGATCCGCTATGTAGGCATCTCGGAAGCTATAACCGATGACGATGCAGACCCTTGCTGCGTTGAGCGCTTTGTCGAACCGATTGAAGAGATCGAGCCAAGGGGGATCCACAGAGCCCTTGGGAACGAGAGGGTAGACCATGAGTTCCGACAAGCCCTCGGGCTTTGAGGCCCGCAAGGCTTCGTGCGCCACCAGCGGGTAGCGGTGCATTGAGCGAATCGGCCCAGCAGCCGCGAACCAGTTGATCGAACCATGCAGCTTGTGTAGCCGAATGAGGTTCTGCGCTAAGTCGAAAACGGTCGGGTCCCACATTGGACCGAAACCGTCAGTGTACTGGGCGTCCAACGCTTCACACACATGCTCCACGCACGTGTCATAGTTGACCGTAAAAACATCCAGACCCTCCAGATTTCTTGCGATTCGTACGAGAGGC
This sequence comes from uncultured bacterium, assembly GCA_965369835.1. Lineage (GTDB taxonomy): Bacteria > Auribacterota > JABMQX01 > JAFGEW01 > JAFGEW01 > CBDUSE01. The sequence goes on along the minus strand of CBDUSE010000174.1, from coordinate 5,544 downwards.
TGCAGGTAGTCAAGGTTCTCCTGTCTTGGTCTCATTCTGTCGTGGATGAAATCCTTGATGCGTTTTTCCAGCTTTTCGCGAGTTCTTGCGTTGCCGCAGCCCCGCTTTCGGAGGAAGCCGAACGCAACGTTCTCGCGCGTATCGCGGAGCGAGTACAACGCCGCAAGCATGACTTCGAGGTCAACGTAAGCTTTGCCCTTGTGCTCAATGACCCCCAATTGTCTCTCAGCAAGAACGCTTGCCAGCACTTGACGTAGCCGCTTTTCGTCGCTGCTGCCGCCTTCGTCCAACTCCCTTCTGAATCCGATGGCTAATTCCCTCATCGCAGGGATCCGCGCCTCTGCGGAGGCCCCTGCGCCCAGAAACAGCATCACCTGCTTTTCTTCAGCGTTTGACAGCATGCTCATCGCCCCCCAAAGGGCTAGCCAGCGCAACACTAACTCTCATGCAGTTGGGCGCCTAAGGGTATCAGGGAGCACCACACTCTGCAAGGGGTGGTCAGCCTTTCGGTTCTCGTTTCTACTACTCGCGCACGAACGCGATGGCGCCCTGATCGAGGGCGGCGCGGATGTGGTCGCCGTCGGTGAAGTCGCCCTCGAGCAGGCGGGTGGCGAGCGGGTCCACCACGTCGCGCTGGATGACGCGCTTGAGCGGCCGGGCGCCATACACGGGGTCGAAGCCGCGCGTTGCGAGCTCCCGCTTCACTTCGTCGCTGAACTCGATCGTGATGTGCCTGTCGGCGGCGAGTTTTTTGAGGCGTTCGAGCTGGATCTCGACGATCCGGACGAGGTGCTCGGCAGTGAGGCCGTGGAAAATGACGATGTCGTCCACGCGGTTGAGAAACTCGGGCCGGAAGTGGCTCCGCAACGCGTGCATCACGTGCTCGCGGAGTTCGCTATCCACGCCGGTTCTGTCGCCGCTTCGCGGCTGCGGCGTGCGGCTCGCCTTCGGCGCGCTTGAGGCGACTCGCCCTACAACGCCGCCCGGCGGCGTCCAGAGCGTGCTGCCTTCCTGTCGCTCGGCGCTCCGCCCTCCGAGGGCGGCGTCGGCGAAGGCGTGGCTGCCGATGTTGCTGGTCATGATGATGACGGTATGCTTGAAGTCCACCGTGCGGCCCTGGCCGTCGGTGAGCCGCCCGTCGTCGAGGATCTGCAGCAGCACGTTGAACACGTCCTGGTGCGCCTTCTCGATCTCGTCGAAGAGCAGGACGCAGTAGCCGCGCCGCCGCACACGCTCGGTGAGCTGGCCGCCCTCGTCGTAGCCGACGTAGCCCGGGGGCGCGCCGATGAGCCGCGCCACGGTGTGCTTCTCCATGTACTCGCTCATATCGAGCCGGACCAGCGCGTTCTCGTCGTCAAAAAGGTACTCGGCGAGCGCGCGGGCAAGCTCGGTCTTGCCGACGCCGGTCGGGCCGAGGAAGATGAACGAGCCGATCGGCCGGTTCGGGTCCTGCAGGCCCGTGCGCGAGCGGCGCACGGCGCTCGAGACGGCCGTGACCGCCTCGTCCTGGCCGACGACGCGCCGGTGCAGATCGGCCTCCATGTGCATCAGTTTCTGCATCTCGCCCTGCATCATGCGGCTGACCGGGATGCCGGTCCACTTCGAGACGATCTGGGCGATGTCCTCCTCGTCAATCGAGTCCTTGAGCAGCGCGCCTTCCTGCTGCGCTTCCTGGAGCTTCGCCTGCGCCTCGCGCAGCTTCTTCTCGAGCGCGGGGATCTCGCCGTAGCGCAGCGCGGCGGCGCGGTTCAGGTCGCCCTCGCGCTCGGCCTTCTGCTCGTCGAAGCGGGCCTGCTCGAGATGCTCCTTGAGCTCCTTGCTCGCCTTGATGAGTTCTTTCTCGTGCTGCCAGCGCACCTTGAGCCGGCTGCTCTTCTCGCCGAGCTCGGCGAGTTCGGCGTCAATCTTGTCCCGGCGTTCCACGCCGGCCTTGCCCTTTTCCTTCTTGAGCGCCTCGCGCTCGATCTGCAGTTGCACGATGCGGCGCTCGATCTCGTCAATCTCGGTTGGCATGCTGTCGAGCTCGATCCGGAGCCGGGCGGCGGCCTCGTCAATGAGGTCCACCGCCTTGTCCGGCAGGAACCGGTCGGCGATGTAGCGGTCCGAGAGCGTGGCGGCGGCGATGATGGCGCTGTCGGTGATGCGCACGCCCTCGTGGTGTGTTTCGTAGCGTTCCTTGAGGCCGCGCAGGATGGCGATGGTGTCCTCGACGCTCGGCTGGTCCACGTACACCTGCTGGAAGCGGCGCTCGAGCGCGGCGTCCTTCTCGATATGCTTGCGGTACTCGCCGAGGGTCGTTGCGCCGATGCACCTGAGCTCGCCGCGCGCCAGCGGCGGCTTGAGCATGTTCGAAGCGTCCACCGCGCCCTCGGCCGCGCCGGCGCCGACGACGGTGTGCAGCTCGTCAATGAAGAGGATGATCCGCCCGGCGGCCGACTCGATCTCCTTGAGGAACGCCTTGAGCCGGTCCTCGAACTCGCCGCGGTACTTCGCGCCGGCGATCAGCGCGCCGATGTCGAGCGCGACGATCGTCTTGTCCCGCAAAGAATCGGGGACGTCGCCGTCAACGATGCGCCGGGCGAGCCCCTCGACGATGGCGGTCTTACCGACGCCCGGCTCGCCGATGAGCACCGGGTTGTTCTTGGTGCGGCGGCTCAGGATCTGGATGACTCGGCGGATCTCGTCGTCACGGCCGATCACCGGATCGAGCTTGCCCTTGCGCGCGAGGTCGGTCAGGTTGCGGCTGTAACGCTCGATCGCCTGGTACTTCGTCTCGGGGTTCTGGTCGGTTACGCGCTGACCGCCCCGGATCTCTTGGAGGATGCGGAGCAGCACCTCGCGCGTGACACCGAAGGCGCGCAGCAGCTCGCCCGCGGCATCCTTCGACTCGGCGATCGCCAGCAGCAGGTGCTCGGTGCTCACGTACTCATCACGCAGGGCATCCGCTTCGTTCTGCGCTTTGGTGAACGCTTCCTTGAGCGCCGGGGCGAGGTAGGCGCCGCTCTCTCCGGCGCCGGAAACGCGCGGGATTCTTTGCAGATCCTTCTCGAGACCGCTGCGTACCATCGAGAGTTCGACGCCGATTTTCCGGAAGATCGGCGCAACAATACCCTCCTCCTGCTCGAGCAGCGCTGCAAGAAGGTGACCTACCTCGATCTGCTGGTGGCTCCTCTGCTCGGCAAGGTGCTGGGCTTGCTGGACCGCTTCCTGGGCCTTGAGCGTGAACTTATCGAATCGCATTTCTTGTTTACTCCTTCTACAATGATACCACCGTCTACTTCAACAGATAGCGTGCCATGCGCTCGGCGACGGCGTGCACTTGAAGACAGCTCATGCTTGATCTGTAATAGGTTCGTAGCATGGGTGTTAAAGAGGATCCAACTGATGTGAACCAGCGGTCCACGCCCTATTGAGCGCCGCGAATGCGAGACAGAATGGCTCAGTTTGCGCTCAGCGCGCCAGCTTGTCACACAAGAAAGAAGTATCTAATCCTTGGAAGGGGCTCAAGTGAGACGTGGTGAAGTAGCGCCGGCCCGTCAGAAGAGGATCCGGGGCGTGCCGACGTGATTCTTGCTCAACTCCTTCGCGCTTATGACGATACTATGTCCATGCCGATTGTGGCCTGTTGGGGTGGGAAGGGACATCGGATCAGGCGTCGAGAACAGGTTGTCGGAACGCGGGCCGTCTGATATTGTGCACCGAGCCGGCCTGGCTGGCGAGGAGATTGAACCGGATTACGTTTTCCCCGTTCTAGGTGGTGACATCTCACCTACTGGAACGGAAAAGGAGTCGGGACATGAAGCAAGGCTATTTTTGCGTGTTCATTGCTGTGTTTATGCTGCTGGCGCTCGGGGCGATTGCGGGTGAGCCGGCCGACAAACCGGAGAAGATTCTCACGCTCGAGGAGAAGGTCAAGAAGGCGCACGAGCTCGTTGGTGTCGGGAACTCCAAGCCGAAGCAGGAACTGCTCGGCCTGATTCACGATGTAGGCGTCGCGGACTTCCTCAAGCCCGTTATTGACGACGAGGCGAAGCTGCTCGAGGTCTTCGAGGAAATCATGCACGGCTCGACGAGCACCGAGGGGAGCATGACGCGCGCGGACATTGCCACCTACCTCCTCAAGGACGAGCGGCCGAAGGTCCGGGACGAAGCGCTCAAGCAGATGGTGCGGTTGGCCCTGTACTGCGACAAGCCGTACGTGAGCGACCTGCTGTTTGAGATGTACCGGGAGGCCAAGGACGATGCCGACCTGCGGCTCAGGGTGGCCAGGGCGTTCTGCTTCGCAGGTTCTCCCAACCCCGAGGGCAAGGAGCCGAACGTGCGGCCGAAGCTTAATTATGACAAGAGCCTGCGGCGCTTCCAGACGCTCTTCCGCGACCCCGACCCGAAGGTCCGGCGTGCCGTTGTCGAGAACCTCCGCGTCGATGAGCCTACCTCAGCCAAGAGCGGCATCGGGATCCTCGAGGCGGACACGGATGCCGGCGTGCGTGCGGTCGTCATTGATTACTACCGCCGCAGCAAGGTCAAGTCGAAGCGCGTCGTGGCGATGGCCCTGAATGGCCTGAAGAGCACCAACTTCGAGGAGATCGAGAACTCGGTTCGCTATTGCACGGCGATGAAGCTCGACGAGTCGCGCGAGCCGATGTTCGCATTGACCAAGCGATACGCCGGCAGCACAGAGACCGGCGCCGAGGCCGCCGAGGCCCAACGGCTCAAGTTCTCGATTATCGGCGCAGCGATCCAGCTCGAGTGGAAGAAGGCGACGCCCGATCTGATTTGGATGACGGAGAACGACGCCGACAGGCGGGTCAGGACCCGCGCGGCGTACGGCGTGCTGGCTCTGGCGGGGCAGACGACGGTCCGGCTCGGCACGGTCGAGGAGGAGTTTTCGCAAAACATGGTCGAGGCCGAGACGCCGGCCATGATGAGCGCCTTCAAGGCCTGGGTGATCCGCTCTCACGAGGGGAAAGGCGAGACACCGGAGGTGAGGCGGCTCGAGGAGGAGGCCCAGATCGAGTTCAGCGACAAGGTCTACGAGATCGCCAAGCGGCGGATCGCCGATCGAGACATCGCGAACAAGAGGCGCGGGCTCGAGTTAGTCATAGAGATCGGGCCGGAGGAGTTTGCCAAGGAGGTCGCGACCTGGCGGGAGCTGAACAATCTTATCGGATCGCTCCTGGTTTTTCAGCGAATGCATCAAGAGGTCGAGGCGAACCGCCAGCTTGCGCGCCTCATGCTCGCCTTTACCGGCAAGAACGATATTCAGATGAGGATGACGGCGCTCCAGGGGTTGGTGGTACTGGCGCCGTACTGCGACAAGGACGTGTTCATGCCGGTAATGTCGAAGCTGCTCGCCGATCCTGACCGGCAAATCGTGGCGTTGGTCGAGCAGGCCGGCAAAGCGATCAACAAGGCCGGCTACTCCGGGCGTCAGGAGCGGATGCGGGAAGAGCGCGGCTACAAGGAAGGCCCGGCCGAGCCGGAGGGGAACTAGCAGGCTGCTGAAAAACTCGCCCGTTTCCTCTTATATAATATGATGGCTGT
>CBDUSE010000173.1:0-6642 GCA_965369835.1 uncultured bacterium | reverse complement strand
GGGTGGAATTCCAACGACTTTGTGCTACACTCTGTCTGCATGAGGCCGCCTCCGGTGTGTGATGGAAGTGATTGTGGATAAGTTACTTATACCACATCCAACGGCCTCGTGCAACCTTTTCTGTGAGAAATGCGGGCTAGCACCATAACACCCTCGGTGATATGGATACTTCCGTTGCTATTCATCTCCCAGAAGTAGCCGGCGGTGATCACGCCATCGTTCAGGGCAATGTGACCGGAACCGTTGTCGCCGTCCCCTGTAATCCAGAACCAGTACGACGGGATATCCAGGGTGCCGCCGTTCATGTTGAGCAGAGCGACACCACCGAGGCCGACAACCACTTCGTTGGCCGTCACCGAACCGCCGTTAATGGTCATGGTGCCAGTGCTGCCGACGCCGTTTGCAATGATGATCTTGTTCTCAACATTGGCAATGACGCCATCACTGGCGACGGTCAGGTCGCCGACTCCGCCGTCACCATCACCGACCTTTATGTAGGCAACATCAACGGGTGAATCGGCTGCACGGATAACCGGGTCCCAAGGACCGCCTGCATTGACGATGGCCTCGTCACCAACCATGGGAGGACCGAGAGGTAACCAGTTGCCGCCCACGCCCCAACTGTCGCTGGTGCCACCACCCCAATCAAATATGGCCGCCGAGGCGTTACTGACGAAGCCCAGCAGCAGAACAAGGGTCACTAGGCAAAGCACCTTTTTCATAATACTTCCCCCTATCTCTTTTCCAAAAAGACTGACATGTGTTTACCTTGGCAACAAGCCAAAGCATCTGTTGTTCTCACCAAATACGAAAGGCCTTCGCCTCAGAAAGCTATGTGTCTGCGCCAAACACCTTCCTGGGCTTGTCCTTTCTCCCGGCCGCTGCGGATCACATGCCGCTAACGGCTCCTCCTTCTCAAGGCAGTAGGCTTAGAACAGTCGTCGCCGCGCCTTCACTGGCGCCCATACATCCAGCCGCCTTGCCGGTCACTCGCGACGGACCGGTAAGTTGGCGATTTGAGGTCAATGACGATGATCGTAATCGCCGGAGCTATGGAGCTGGTGATGGCGGGCGCTACCATAGTGGCGCAAAGTTTCGTCATAGGCTCTTGCCTCCTTGATGTTGCAAAGCAGTGCTTACATGTCATGGAATTCGTAAGCCTGGGAAATGCAGACAGAAGTGAAAGAAGACGCTTGCTTTCTGCTGTCAGGCCAGAATCCCCCATATACGCGATTCATACTCTACCATAGACTTAGCTATAGGTCAAGCAGAAAGGCGAGTCTTGGATGATTGGATAATCACACTAGTTTGCGTGGCAACAGAGATGCTACAGAGACGCGTTGTGGAGATCGGCTCCGTCCTGTTCGTGCTCGCGTGGCTTATTGTGCAAGAACACGGGACCTATCCAAGCCTGTTTTCGCGCACAATCAGTGTCGAGCCACTCTGGAAGACCCTCCGTTTCGCCGGGGAAATCGCCAAGGCGCTCGGCTCGGCGGGGCTGCGTGCGATCTCGAAGCTCGTGATGCTCTTCCTCGCCGCGCTCGGCGCTATGCTCGTCCGCAAAGGCGTCCTCGCCATCGTCAGCGCTGGGGAATGCTGGCTCAGGGCAAACCCTCCGACAGGATAACAGGATCAACAAGATTCTCCTGATTATGTCTATCTTGCTTGTTATCCTGTCTGAGCTTCTTGCTCGCGCTCGAATGCCTTTATCCAGTTGATCTTGTCGAGGTCGGCGACGCCGAGGCCGGCTCAGGCGGTAATGACGACGCCTTCGCGCCGCGCGAGCTCGAGAATTGGGCGGCTCTCGTCCGTTTCCCACTCGCGCTCGCCGCACGGGATCGGTTCGATCCGCGAGTCCGTCGCGGCGCGCAGCTCCCAGAGCTTGGCGACGAGACGGTGGTCGGCGGGTCTTTCGAGCTCGGGGGCGATGACGACAATATCTATGTCGCTCCACTCGTCCGCGGCGCCGCGGGCGTGCGATCCGATCAGCACGGCGCGCCGGGCGTCTATGCCGGCCTTGCGGGCGCTATGGAGGTACCGCCGCACGGTGGCTACAACAGGTTCTTCAACCACGACAGGATCTCCTGGGCCTTTTGAAGCTCTTGCTCTACTTCCTCGCGAGGCAGGGACGATGGCCCCAGGTCCGGATACCGCCCCTCGAGGCAGTACTGTTGAAACCGAGCCAGGAACTGCCTCCGTTCGCCTCGTACTGGGATAGCTGCCATCTCGGCCAGACGCAACAGGTCGTGGGTACGAGGCGGGATGTCTTCCATCGCTCTGGTTATATGCGCCTTGAGCATCTTTTCGAGAGCCAGATGAGCGAAGAAGAGGGCTTGGCGCACGTGCCCGGTGTCCAGGAGCGAGCGAGCCGCGGCCATGTCCTCCCCGGCACCGTTCCGCCAGTACTCAATCTGCTTCTCAACGTCCATCTGCGACGCCCCCGCCAAATAACTTTGGCTCGCCCTCGGGGCAAAGCATACCAGTTTCCGGGGCTGCCACAAACAGGTTCTTGACAGTCGGCGCCTCCTATCCTTGCTTGAACGCCTTGATCCAGTTGATCCTGGTGATGCCGGCGCCGCCGTGGTCCTTGATGTTCGGGACGTTGATCAGGCAGTCTATCTGGTCGGTGATGAAGCGCGTCAGCCGGGTCGTTCTGCCCGGGGCTGTTTCCATCGGTCCACTTCATTCCCTCGTCTTCGAGGCGGTCGCGTTGCGCCAGTTCGTCCCGACCCCCTCGGCCACGATGATCTTCTCCTTCTTGATCCCTGAGGCCACAAGCCCGGCGACGACGGCGTCGAGGATCGCCTGGTTCGCGCCGGTGTAATCGCGGCTCAGGCCGTTGAACTTTATCCCGACAATGTCGGTCGGCTTGGCGACCAGGCGCCAGGCGTCGGCGACCGTTCTCTTGCCGGGCAGGCGCCGGATCCAGTAGTCAATCATCGTGCGCACGAAGGCCGCGTCCACCTTGCCGTTCACGCGCCACTTGGGGCTCCGGACGTCCACGACGGTGGGGTCGGTCTTTCGGCCGGTCAGCGTGGCCGCGTCGGCGCTGCGGGCGGACGGACCCGCGACGAACAGGCCGATCGAGGCGACTGCCGCGCCGATGGCGGCCGTCCTGAGGAAGTCACGCCTCGAGATGCCGTCGGGGCAAGCTGCGTTCACGTTCTTGCTCATGGCCGCAGACCTCCTCGTTGGGTCGCACGCATGCCGCGGTTGCCGGATTAGACAGGGCAGGGAACGCGATTTCGCCCGGCTAAGGCAATGATATCGGGGCCTGGTTGACCGGTCAAGGCGCGCAACGCGCGGGGCACTTTTCGTTTGACAGGTGTGCATTCGGCGCGTAGATTACAGCATCACTTTGGCGGGGCCGGGGCGAACCTGCTCCGCCGTCGGCATTCTGTGGGCGATTAGCTCAGTTGGTTAGAGCGCTAGCTCGACACGCTAGAGGCCACTGGTTCAAGTCCAGTATCGCCCACCATTTCTGTTTGAGGACGGGATCCGGGCAATGAGTCCTGAAGCAGCCTCGAAAAAGGAGCAAGCGGGCGAGGAGCTGGAGCGCTATCGGCACTCGACGGCGCACATCATGGCGTCGGCCGTGAAGGCGCTGTTTCCCGAGGCGAAGCTCGGCTTCGGCCCCGCGATCGAGGACGGGTTCTACTACGACTTCGACGTGCCGGAGCCGTTTTCGGCCGAGGTGCTCGCCGAGGTTGAGGCCCGGATGGCGGCGATCATCGCGGCGGATGAGCCATTTGAGCGCCGGGAGATGCCGCGCGAGGAAGCGATCGAGTTCTTCCGCTGCCGGGGCGAGGCGCTCAAGGTCAAGCACCTCGAGCAGGACCTGCTGGGTCCGAGCGTGACGCTGTACCGGCACGGCGAGTTCGTGGACCTGTGCCGCGGGCCGCACCTGGAGCGCACCGGCGAGGTCAATCCGGCCGGTGTGAAGCTGCTGTCGATCGCGGGCGCGTACTGGAAGGGCGACGCGCGCAACAAGATGCTCCAGCGCATCTATGGGACCGCGTGGAAGGACGAGAAGCAGCTCGAGGCGCACCTTGCAAAACTTGAGGAGGCGAAGCGGCGCGACCACCGCCGGCTCGGGCGTGATCTCGATCTGTACAACACGTATGACGAGGTGGGTCCGGGCCTGATCGTGTGGCATCCGAAGGGGGCGAAGATCCGCTCGATCATCGAGGATTTTTGGTGTTGCGAGCACGAGCGTGGCGGGTACGAGTACGTCTATACGCCGCACATCGTGCGGGGCGATCTGCTTATGCGCAGTGGGCATCTCGAGAAGTTTGCCGAGATGATGTACAACCCGATGGACGTTGACGGGATTGACTACTACGTCAAGCCGATGAACTGCCCCGCCCACATCCTGATCTACTCGAGCCGGGGCCGGAGCTATCGCGACCTGCCGATACGGTACTGCGAGCTCGGCACCGTGTACCGCTACGAGCCGTCGGGGACGCTCCACGGCATGCTGCGCGTGCGCGGCTTCACCCAGGACGACGCCCACATTTTCTGTACGCCCGAGCAGTTCGAGGATGAGGTGGTGGGCGTGCTCGACTTCGTTGAGATGATGATGCGCACGTTTCACTACGAGTTTACGCGCTGCCTGGCGACCCGACCTGAGAAACACCTGGGCGACGTGGCCACCTGGGACGCCGCCGAGGCGGGCTTGCGCTCGGCGCTCGAGCGGCGCGGGTCGGCCTACGTCATGGACGAGGGCGGCGGGGTTTTCTATGGCCCGAAGATTGACTACAAGCTGATTGACGCGCTCGGACGCGAGTGGCAGGGGCCGACCGTGCAGCTCGACTTCAACCTGCCCGAGCGGTTCGACATGGTCTATACGGCGCCGGACGGCGCAAAGCAGAGGCCGGTAATGATCCACCGGGCGCTTCTAGGCTCGATGGAGCGGTTCATCGGCGGCCTGATCGAGCATTACGCCGGGGCATTCCCGGTGTGGCTCGCGCCGGTCCAGGCGAGGGTGATGACGGTGACTGATGGGCAGCTCGAGTATGCCGGATCGGTGATCGAGCGCCTGAAGGAGGCCGGGCTGCGGGCGGAGCTGGACGGTCGCAACGAGAAGGTGGGCCTGAAAATCCGCGAGGCCCAACTGCAGAAGGTTCCCTACAGTGTCGTTGTCGGCGACAAAGAAGTTGCAGCCGAGACCGTGACCGTGCGAAAGTATCACACGAAAGCGACCGAAACGTGCACTGTCGAGGACCTGGTGGCACGGCTCTGCCGTGAGGCGGAGAGTAAGGAGCTGCTTGTAGGAGGAGAATAGCATTACGGTTCACGCACGAATCAACAAGGGGATCCGGGTCCCGGAAGTCCGAACGATTGATGAGGAGGGCAAGCAGGTTGGGGTCTTGCCGATAGAGGAGGCCCTGCGGCTTGCCGAGGAGCGAAGCCTCGACCTGGTCGAGGTGGCGCCGCAGGCCGAGCCGCCTGTGTGCCGGATCATGGATTACGGGAAGTACCGCTACGAGCAGACGAGGAAAGAGAAGCTGGCAAAGAAGCACCAGCACGCAGTCAAGATCAAGGAGATCAAGCTGCACCCCCGGATTGACCCGCACGACCTCGGCTTCAAGGAGAAGCATGCCCGCGAGTTCCTCGAGAAGGGCTACAAGGTCAAGGTAACGGTGCAGTTCAAGGGACGCGAGCTGAGCCACATCGAGTTCGGCCAGCAGTTGCTGACCGAGATGCTCAACGCAGTGAGCGACGTCGGCGCCATGGAGATGAGGCCGCGATTGCAGTCGCGGCGGCTCTCGATGGTGATCGGGCCGCTCAAGGGGAAGCCAAGCGGCGCGCTATCCGCCTCGAGCAAGGGCGAAAAGCCGGGGTAGCTTGCCCGGCCTGTCCTCCGGCTTGTCCTCCGGAGCCTTGGCGAAGGAGGGAGCTTGTCGAAGGAAGCGGAGTCGAAGGAGCCTGTCCTGAGCGGAGTCGAAGGGCCAACATCTGGGAGACGGAAGCAGCGAGATGCCAAAACAGAAGACACGCAAAGGGGTCGTCAAGCGCTTCAAGACGACGGGCACCGGCAAGGTGAAACGCCGCAAGGCGTTCGCGCGCCACCTGATGACGGACAAGACGGCCAAGCGCAAGCGCAATCTGCGCCAGGGCACGATGGTCTCCTCGGTGGACGCGAAGCGGATCCGCGCGATGCTCCCGAACAAGTGAGCACACAGGAGCAGCAGCAATGGTTCGAGTCAAATCATCGGTAGCGACGCGGCGCCGCCGCAAGAAGGTGCTCAAGCAGGCCAAGGGGTTTCGCGGTGGGCGCAGCAAGCTCTTCAAGACGGCCAAGGAAACGCTGATCCGCGCACTGGCCTATTCGTACCGCGACCGGCGGGTCCGGCGGCGCGACTTCCGCCGCCTGTGGATCACGCGCATCGGCGCGGCCGCCAAGCTCAACGGGCTTTCGTACAGCCGATTTATGGATGGGCTGAAGAAGGCCGGCGTGGGGCTCGACCGCAAGGTGCTCGCCGAGATCGCCGTCCGCGATGAGACGGGGTTTACGGCGCTTGTAGAGCAGGCGAAGGGCGCCTTGGGGAAGGCGTAGTCGCCGGGATAGCTTTCCACCTTCACTCCTTCTTACCCGCCTGTGGAAGGCCTTTCTTCTTTGTGTAGAGGCCGTTCCCTGCT
>CBDUSE010000172.1:0-6662 GCA_965369835.1 uncultured bacterium | reverse complement strand
GAGCGCGCGCTACGGCAAGCGGGCTGCCTACGTCGCCGGAATGTGCGTGTACGCGGCGCTCGGCTTCGGCACGTTCCTGCTGGCGCCCGGCACGACACACTACATCTGGGTGTTCGCGATCGTGGCGGGGGTCGGCATCTCGGCGATCTACGTGATCCCGTGGTCAATCATTCCCGACTGCATCGAGTACGATGAGCTGAAGACCGGCATGCGACGCGAGGGCACGTTCTATGGCTTCGTGACGTTCGCGCAGAAGCTGGCGGCCGCCATGGGCATTTTCATCGCCGGCAGCGTGTTGGGCCTGACGGAGTTCGACCCCGAGGTGCACCCGAGCCGGACGGTCATCTGGGCGATCCGGCTCCTTTTCGGTCCGATCCCCGCGTGCCTGGTGATCGCCGGGATGGTCACGTCGCTCTTCTACCCGATCACCAAGCGCGAGCATGAACGGATTCGGGCCGCACTCGCCGCGCGCACCGCTGGAAGAGAAGAGTAGCCTCAGGCATCCTCCTTCGCCAGGGCTACGGGGGACTGGAAGGCGCAAGGACGCAGAGGAGAAGCTTGAACGGCGCAGCGTCGTTCACGCTTCGCGAAGGGGATGGATCATGAGCAAGAACACGCTGAACTACATCATTGACGCGATAATGGCCGCGTTGATGCTCAACATCGTCTTCATCGGCGCCCTGCTCGGCTTTGTCATCCCGAAAGGTGAGCGGGCGGGCTATGCGCCAAAAGTCCTCTGGGGCCTGCACCGGCACGACTGGGGCGAGATCCACATGTACCTGTCGCTGGCGCTCGTTGCCGTGCTGATCGTGCACGTGTGGCTGCACTGGTCGTGGGTTGCCGCCTGCACGCGGCGCCTGCTCGCCCGCAGCGTGTGGGCGCTCGTGCTGGCGGTGCTCCTCGGCGCGGCGGCGGTCCTCGGGATCGCACGGCTCGTCTCGCCGCGGACCTTTGCGCACAAGGAAGGCGCCGGTCCACCCGTCGAGCGCGAAGAGCCGCGCGGCCGTGGCCGCCGCGGACAGTAAGGCTGCCTCTGCGAGCTCTGCGCCTTCACGTCCTCCGTAGCCTCGGCGAAGGGGGATGCGAGAGATCATTTCTCTTCTTTTTCCCCCTCAGCTTGCTGGAAGAAGTGCAGGCACACGGCGCGGGCGAGCATGAAGCCGAGGAAGGTGACGAAGAGGTAGCCGATCCCGGTCCGGAGCGAGGCATACAGGATCGCGCCGAGCAGGGCGAGCCGCAGCGCGAGCGTGGCTGCCACGTAAGCCGTTGTGTGCCGCGCTCCTGCCTCGGCCCGCGCGGCAAGCCGCGCGTTGAGCCGGTCGAGGACGCCGAAGAACACCGCCCCGCTCGCCAACCCCACCCCGAGAAATATGCCGATCTTCGCAAGATCATTCACGCTCTGAAGGTCCTTTCGATGCCGGAGCGTAGCCTAGACCGGGCACCCGGGAAAAGGAAAGAAGCCTCACGCAAAGGCGCCAAGACGCCAAGTCTTCATGCCTTTTCTTCTTTGCGCTTTTGCGCCTTAGCGTGAGGTCAGCGCTTAACGTCAGTTGGGTTGGTTGACGTTGCGGAGGTGCTCCATCATGGTGTCGTAGAGCGAGATGCGCAGGTCGCCCAGCTTCTTGGCGAGCGCCTGCTCTTTGACCGTGATCTCGTAGAGCTCGGGGTCGCTTTCCTCGAGCGCTTCGAGCCGTTTCTTCTGCTCGGCCTCCATCCGGTCGAGCCGCTCGGCCAGCTCAGGGTTTCGATCCCGCATCCTCGCGAGGCGCATCCGCTGGGCCTGCAAACGGACGAACCTCCGGCCGCCGGGGGCGGCTTGCTCGAAGGGACCGAGGGCTCGCATGAGGGCGGCGCGGTCCTCGGGATCGAGCTCGAGCGCCTCGATGATCTCGCGGCCCGAGGCGGCGGTCTCGCGTAGCTCTTTCTCGAGCTCAGCCGTCTTCTTGCGCAGGGCGAGGAGTTGGTCGAGCTGCTCCTTCGCCTCGGGGTAGTCCTCGGCGAGCTCCTCGATCTTTTCCTCGAGGCGCTTGAGGCGCAGCGCCTCCTTCTGCCGTTGGAGCTCGGCGAGTTCGGCCTCGACCTCCTTGATCTGGGCATCGAGCCCGGCGCAGACCTCGCACTCGGCGATGTGCTCCTTCATCATCGCCTCGCGCTCGGCGCCCCTGGGGAAGCGCTGGGCGAGGGCTGGCGAAGCTACGAGTGCGACAGCAGGAATCAGCAATCCCAAGCAGAGTTTCCTCACCGGTTCGTCCTCCTTAGGTGTTTCGGATGCGGACCGCGGCCTGTCCGTTAGTTTGAACGCGCCAGGGACCGCCGGGTTTGGGGCTGCCGCGGCCGAGCGGGTAAACGCGAGGCGCGATCAGCAATCAACGTCCGCACGAGCACTCTCTAGGCCTCGTCTCCCGGCCAGGCGGCCGAACGCCCAATCAAGCAGGCCGAACAGGACACAGCCGCAAGCAAGCGCTCCGGCGAGCACAGCAGCCAGCCTGAGGATTTCAGCCTTGCCGAACCATCCAGGCGGATGCGGATCGAAGTAGAGGGCTGAGATCACCATGTCCGGCCGGTAGTGCGACGAGGTCACGAAAGGCCAGAGTGTGTTGTAGCGCCAGAGCTCAACGGCGTCGTAGTATGGATCGGCGGTGAGTCGGCCGTCGATATCGTAATGGGCTCTGGCCGACCATTGTCCGCGCGAGCCCCAGAATCTGCGCTCGATGGCTACGCCGTGTTCGTCGGGAGTGATTCTGCCGTCCGGATCGAAGTTCACGTGCGTATTCATGTCACGTTCCCACTGCGGGAACGTCACGCTGCCCGCGATGCCGTCCTCGTCTGCGCAGAGTTTGCCAGCAGCGTCGTATGTAGCTGACCACGCGGTGTATCCCTGCTCGTAACCCTCGGGCCTCGACGGGTCGTGGAGCCAGAGCACTATCAGTTGCCCGTCCGAGAAAGAAAGCGAGTAGGTGTCCTCGGTCCCTGCCGCGACGTCCTTTCTCTCGATTCTGCCACGGTAGAGGCTGCCGTCGCGATAGTCAATCTCGCCTACCTCGTTGCCATCCTCGTCATAGACGTGGCGAACGTCGCGCACCTTGAACAGCTCACCCCCAGTAAATGCCCAGGGCTGCTCCGGCGTGTCTCTTGCCTCGAAGTCCTTGTGCCACTCGGCGATCAGGCGGCCTGAGTTGTCGTAGCAGTAGTACGTCACGAACGTGGGTTCCAGACGCCACGGCGCGCAGGCCGCAGACAGCCAGCGAGGGATCTCCCCGGAGGTTGAGAGCAGCCATCGCACGATGATCCAAAAACGTTCAGCGTACAGCATGGGGCAGACTGGCTCGTCTGGCGCCGGGAACCCCGGCAGAAGCGGATACAGCCACCAGGGTGCGTACGCGTTGTCCCACGGCAGCCGCAGGTCGGGATGGCGGAGGCTCATGCGGCTCGTGAGCTTGTCGCCGTGATAGACCTTCCGAATGCGGTCTGGGAGTTCAACAGGCCAACCGTGTTCGTCGTAGGCTGTTTCATCGTCGCGGATGACCTTCTCCAGCACCACCCTGCGTGCTCCCCAGTGCTCATCCGGCACGCCGAGCTCCTCCGGCGCGAACGTCAGGAAGTCTTCGAACCCGAAATCGACCTGCTTGGGAAACGGCGCGACATAGTCGAGGGGCACCCGGCGGGTGATCTGCGACGGCGGGAACAGGACGGGCCGGAAGAAGAGGAACGCGCCAAGGAGCACAAGTCCAGCCAGAATGAGGGCGCGTCGTAGCCACGCGCGGCTTGTCCTCGCTCGCCGTGCCATTGTCCTGGTCCCTCAGTTTCGGATGCTGCAGTATGACTTACACCGAGAATGGGCCCCGCGCAAGGTAGCGAGAGCGCGGCGGCCCATTCCCCCGAGCAGGGAAAAGGGCCGTGCCGGGCATCTGGGCACCGATTGTGCTTGACAAGGGCGCTGCCGTGCAGTAGAAGTATAGCGTTTTCAGAGTGAGGGAAAAGGAAACAGTGCGCGCGGCGAACGTCTCCATCCTGTTGCTTGTGGGTGTGCTCGTCCTTACGGACGGGCGGATGGGGACGGATGCGCTCATGACCTAGCCCGCAAGCCTCGAGAGCGAATCGAACCCATCGCCCAGTCGGCGGTGGGTTTTTTTGTGGGAGGAATTCACAACAGATTTTCATAGATGCCGCAGATCGAAGCGGACCAAGATTGGCGTGGGTCTGTGGCAAATGTGGCGGGAACCGATTCCGGTTCCCGGGCGGTCAAGCAAACCGGGCGTGTCGCAGGGGCGTATCTGCTATAATGTCCGCCGGTTTGCTGACCCCGATCTGTGCGGGTACAACGATCAGCGAAGGGACAAAGCTATGAAAGGTGCGGAACTGGTCATTGATTGCCTTCAGAAGGAAGGCGTGGACATCATGTTCGGGATTCCCGGGGGTGCCTTGCTGGATATCTTCGATCTGCTGAACAAGTCGGAGATCAGGGTGGTGCTCGTGCGTCACGAGCAGGGCGCGGCCCACATGGCGGACGCCTATGCGCGTTCGACCGGCCGGGTCGGGGTGTGCATCGCGACGAGCGGGCCGGGGGCGACGAACCTGGTGACCGGCATCGCCACGGCGTACATGGACTCGATCCCGATCGTGGCGATCACCGGGCAGGTGCCGACGCCGATGATCGGCAACGACGCGTTCCAGGAAGCGGACGTCACCGGCATCACGCGCCCGATCACCAAGCACAACTACCTGGTCAAGAGCGCCGACGAGCTGCCCTCGGTGATCAAGGAGGCGTTCTACATCGCGCGCTCGGGACGGCCGGGGCCGGTGCTGATTGACATCCCCAAGGACGTGCAGAAGGCCACCTCGTCGAAACGCTACCCGGAAAAGCACGAGATGCCCGGCTACAAGCCGACGATCGAAGGGCACGTGCGGCAGATCCGCAAGGTGGCCCAGGCGATCAAGGAGGCGAAGCGGCCGCTGGTCTATGCAGGCGGTGGCGTGCTATTGAGCGGCGCATGGGAGGAGCTTCGCGAGCTGGTCCACAAGTGCCGCATTCCGATCACGACGACGCTGCTGGGCCTCGGCGCGTTCGACGAGACCGAGCCGCTCGCGCTCAAGATGCTCGGGATGCACGGCACCAAGTACGCCAACATGGCGGTGTGCGAGGCCGACCTGCTGATCGCGATCGGCGCGCGCTTCGACGACCGGGTGACGGGCCGGCTCGACAAGTTCGCCACGAAGGCGCAGATCGTCCACATTGACATTGACCCCTCGTCCATCTCGAAGAACATCAAGGTGGACATCCCGGTCGTAGGCGACGTCAAGCACGTGCTCGAGCGCCTCAACGAGATTCTCGAGCCGGGCGACTATTCCGAATGGGTCGAGACCGTAACGCAGTGGAAGACAGACTACCCGCTGCGCTACGCGCAAGAGCCGGAGGGGCCGATCAAGCCGCAGTACGTGATCGAGCAGGCATGCGAGGCGGTCAACGGCGACGCGGTCGTCACCACCGACGTGGGCCAGCACCAGATGTGGACGGCGCAGTTCTTCACACACCGCCACCCGCGCGCGTTTTGCAGCTCCGGCGGGCTCGGCACGATGGGCTACGGCTTCCCAGCGGCCATCGGCGCGCAGTTCGGCAACCCTGCAAAGAAGGTGATCTGCTTTGCCGGCGACGGGAGCATCCAGATGAACGTGCAGGAGCTGGCGACCGCCGTGGACCACGAGTTGCCGATCGTGGTCTGCATCCTCGACAACCGCTACCTCGGCATGGTGCGGCAGTGGCAGCGGCTGTTCTACGAGCGGAACTACGCGCACACCTGTTTGGCTGAGACGGCGAACCGATCGGGCGAGCCGCGGGTGGACCCGGAGTTGAAAGGCCCACCACCCGCCTACAGCCCGGACTTCGTCAAGCTTGCCCAGGCGTACGGCGCCGTGGGGTTGCGCGTTGAGAAGGTCAAGGACGTGCGGCCCACGATCGAGGCGGCGCTCAAGGAAACGAAGCGGCCGGTGTGGATTGACTTCATCGTCGCGCCCGAGGAGGACGTGTGGCCGATGGTGCCGGCGGGCGCAGCGATTGACGAGATGATTGACGAGAGCACCTACACGTTGGTGTAGGCGGAAGCCGGGAGACGAGAACGATGAAGCATATTATCTCCGTGCTCGTGCAGAACAAGTTCGGCGTGCTCTCGCGGGTGGCGAACTTGTTCAGCGCGCGTGGGTTCAACATCGACAGCCTGGCGGTCGGCGAGACGCAGGACCGTTCGATCTCGCGGATGACGATCGTCGTCGAGGGTGACGATCGCGTTCTCGAGCAGATCAACAAGCAGCTCAACAAGCTGATTGACGTGATCAAGGTGGTGGACTTCGAGGGCGGCGAGTTCGTTGATCGCGAGCTGGTGCTCGTCAAGATCAGCACCAACTCGCACACGCGGCCCGAGATCATGCAGGTGGTGGACATCTTCCGCGCGCGGATTGTCAGCGTGCACGAGAAACATTTCACCATCGAGGTGACCGGCACCGAAGGGAAGATCAAAGCGTTTCTGGACCTCGTGCGCCCGTTCGGTGTCAAGGAGCTCGCGCGCACCGGTAAGGTGGCGATGGGGCGTGGGGGGGGGGGCGGGGGGGGGCGCGGCGGGGCCGCGGGGGGGTGTGTGGCGGGGCGGCCCGAGCCCCCCCGCCCCCGC